>JBAZRP010000038.1:0-25992 GCA_041662885.1 Legionella sp. | reverse complement strand
GACCCGACTGGATCCCGCGGACAGGCCGCGGGACGTAGAAAATTGAATTGTAAACACGCCCTAGTAAATATTTTGTTAGTCACTGATTTGGACGTTTTATACTCTGCAGGAAGCATGAATGTGGCCTTAGGAAAAAATGTACTTTGGAATTTTTTTGGAATAGCGTTTCCACTAGGTGTTGCGTTATTGTTAACGCCTTTTTTAATTAAAACTCTTGGTTTGGAACGCTTTGGTCTATTAACTATAATTTGGTCAATAATCGGTTATTTTAGTCTTTTTGATTTTGGTTTGGGACGATCGCTCACACAGAAGATCGCATTATCACTTTCAGAAAATAATCCTAAGCAGATACCTATATTAGTCAAATCTGGGCTAGTCTTTACTGCTAAAACTGGTTTTGTTGGCCTCATTCTATTACTTATTAGTTCGTATCATTTAGGTTACTTCTCTTTGCATATAAGTAGCAATTTACGCTTTGACGCAACGATGTCTTTGATAATAACTGCCTTAGGGATACCTTTAACTACTATTGCAACAGGTTGTCGTGGAATACTTGAAGGATTTGAAAATTTCAAGTTTGTTAGTATCTGTCGATTAGTGTCCGGAATAGCTAATTACAGTTTTCCTCTAGTTAGTATCCTGTTATTTGGACCATCGTTGTTTTGTATTGCTATTACACTAGTTATTGCGCGATTTTTTCTTGTTTTAATTTATTGGTTTTATATTAATAAACTGTTGCCTAATGATTGGACAGCACAAAGGATTGATCCTGACAAAACCAAAGAATTACTTCAGTTTGGTCTGTGGATGTCTGTATCAAATATTATTAGTCCTTTAATGGTTTATGCTGATAGATTTATGATTTCAGCCTATCTCGGAGCCAGCATGGTTGCATATTATACGGTGCCGTTTGAGATTGTTACGCGATTACTCATCATACCTTCGGCATTTACAGGAGTATTTTTCCCACGAATGACATCATTGTTGCGTGAAAATGTACAAGAGGCAGGTGATTTATATCATCGTGCTTTATTCATTATGTCATTAATAATGATTCCGATTTGTTGTTTTATTAGTTTGGGATCTTATAGCGGATTAAACCTTTGGCTTGGTAGTGACTTTGCTCAACATTCCTGGTTTATTTTATGTTTATTAAGCCTGGGTGTATTGGTTAATGGTATTGCTTCTATACCTTTTGCCATGATTCAGGCTACAGGTAATGCAAAACTAACCGCTATGTTACATTTATTTGAATTTTGCATCTATATACCAATTCTTATTTATTGTTTGTATGTATGGGGCATTATAGGTGCCGCAGTTGCCTGGGCTTTGAGAGTTACGATTGATTTAATCTTTCTTTTAGTAAGCGTACAAAAAAGTATTTTAAAACGTGTACCATCCGAAGATGATTCGCCACACTTTAGTTCAAGTACAGGTAACATGCCCGTATAACTGGTCGATGAAGGGGAAATAATAGAATGAAAAATAAACGTTTATTGTACATCGTTAATGATTTGCCTTTCTTTTTATCACATAGATTAGCTTTAGCAAAAGCAGCAAGTAAAGAGGGATTTGAAGTGCATATAGCAACCCCTCAGGGCACGCCTGATCTAGAATTGATTGATGCTGCTTTTACTTTTCATACGATACCCTTATCACGTAAGGGCAAAAATCCGGTAAGGGAATTATTCACCATTATTGCAATTCATCGTTTATTACAGAAGCTTAAGCCTGATATGCTTACTCTTGCTTCTATAAAACCAGTTTTATATGGCGGTTTGATGGCACGACTTTCAAAGGTGCCAGCGGTAGTCGTTATGGTTTCTGGATTAGGGGCAGTCTTTGTTGATGACAGATTGCTGGGGCGAATTTTTCTTAAAGGAATTAAAAAAGCCTATCGACTTGCTTTAAGGCATAGGAATTTGAAAGTCATATTTCAAAATGAGGATGACAGACAAGTATTATTAAAAGCAGCGAAGTTACCTATAGCACAAACAAGGGTCATTAAAGGTTCTGGTGTTGATGTAAATAAATATACAGTAACTCCAGAAAATAAATCACAGGTAGTAGTGATGATGGTAGCTCGTTTATTAAAAGACAAAGGCGTGCTGGAGTACGTAGCAGCGGCAAAAAAATTAAAGACTGAGGGTGTGGTAGCACAATTTTTGCTTATTGGTGACTCAGATTATGAGAATCCTGCTTTTATTGAAGATAAATATATTGATCAATTTAGGGAAGAGGCTTATGTTGAGCTATTAGGATATCGAGAAGATATTCCGCAATTAATGGCTCAAGCAAACATAGTAGTTTTACCTTCATATCGAGAGGGTCTACCTAATGTACTGATAGAAGCAGCATCTTGTGCTCGAGCAGTTGTTACCACTGATGTTCCTGGATGTCGTGATGCTATTTCACACAATCAAACGGGTTTGCTGGTTCCTGTAAAAGACGTAAATGCACTGTCAGCCGCTATAAGATGGTTAATTGAAAATCCGGATGAAAGAGAAAAATTCGGTAAAAAAGGTCGTGAATTAGCCGAGCAAGAGTTTGCTATAGAGAAAATAGTGGCGGCACAAATACAAGTGTATCAAGAATTAGTGTCAATACAATAATAGTTCCTGATGTAGGGATTTTTGGGAGTTGGTGATTTAGTGTGTGGATTAACAGGATTTTTATATCAAAAAACTTTGCCGAGTAATGCAGAGCAATTATTGAAAACTATGACCAGCACCCTCAAACATAGAGGTCCAGATGATAATGGAATTTGGCTGGACAATGAGGCAGGAATAGGTTTAGGACATGCACGACTTGCAGTGGTAGATCTCACTTCGGCAGGCCATCAGCCCATGAGTTCGGCAAATGGTCGCTATGTTTTGGTTTTTAATGGAGAGATTTACAATCACTGGCAATTAAGAAAGCAGCTGACTCATGTAACTTGGCGTGGGAATTCGGATACAGAAACTTTATTAGCTGGTTTTGAGGCTTGGGGAATTGAAGAGACAGTTGTAAAAACAGTTGGCATGTTTGCCTTTGCGCTTTGGGACAAGCAAAACAGGTTACTGGTATTAGGTCGTGATAGGGCAGGGGAAAAACCACTCTATTATGGTTGGCAGGGAACTGTTTTTATGTTTGGCTCTGAATTAAAAGCCCTTAAAATACATCCTGAATTTAAAAAAGAGTTGCATGGTGCTGCTTTAAGTTTATACCTTAAACGTAGTTATATCCCTGCCCCTCATTCTATTTATAAAAATATCTATAAATTAATGCCAGGAACCTTGCTGTATCTTTCATTAAGCAGGCCCGAGCCAGTTGTACATACTTATTGGTCAGCTGCCAATAGAGCAATTGCTAAAGCCAATGATCCTTTTATTGGCGATGATGAAGAGCTTATCAATGAGTTAAAGCGATTAATGAACGATGCTATTTCTTTGCAAAAGATTGCTGATGTACCTTTAGGTGCATTTTTATCAGGAGGTATCGACTCGTCTTTGATAGTTGCATTAATGCAAGCACAATCTCGGCAGCGAGTAAAAACTTTTTCTATTGGGTTTGATGATGCAGAATATAATGAAGCCCATCATGCTAAAATGATAGCGAAACATTTAAATACTGATCACACTGAGTTATATATAAAAACTGATGAAGCATTGAAAGTTATTCCGAAACTAGCAGGTTTATATGATGAGCCTTTCGCCGACTCATCACAAATTCCTACTTTTTTAGTTTCAGAGATGGCTAAACAGTATGTAACTGTTGCCTTGACAGGCGATGCAGGTGATGAGTTGTTTTGTGGCTATAACCGATATGTTTTTTCTAATAAGCTTTGGCGACAAATAAGTAAAATTCCAATGCCCTTGCGAAAAGTGACCTCTTCTTTGATAAAACGTATTGACCCTTCTATTTGGGATAAAACTTTATCTCGATTTCCTCTCATTAATAAAACGAACTATTTGGGCCATAAGTTACATAAGGGGGCTGATGTATTAACGTGTACTAATATTAATGATGCATATAATTTACTAATTTCCCAAGATGTTCATGCCTGTGCCTTATTACCAAGTGATTATGAAGATCCAATTGACGCGCTGCAAATAAAGCTATTGAATTTACGTCCTTTAGACAGGTTGATGGTTATTGATTTTATGACCTACCTGCCTGATGATATTTTAGTAAAGGTCGATAGAGCATCTATGGGTGTTTCGCTTGAAACAAGATTGCCTTTTTTAGATCATCGAATTATAGAATTTGCCTGGAGCCTGCCAGCACATAGGAAACTGCATAATAATATCAGTAAATGGCCTTTAAAGCAGTTGTTATATAGGCATGTACCCGCCCAACTCGTTAACCGTTCTAAAATGGGTTTTGCAATTCCATTAAATAATTGGTTACGGGGACCATTGAAAGAATGGGCTCATGATTTGCTGAATGAGAAGGATTTAATGGAGCAAGGACTATTAGATGCAAACACAATCCAGGCAATGTGGCAAGCACATTTAAGCGGCCAAAATAGATTTTCTTCTCTATTATGGACTATTTTAATGTTTCAGGCATGGAGTAAAAGTTAGCTATGAGCTCTGCACTTTTGCTAGGTACGAAGTATAAATTCATAGGCAAAGTACGCGTGATTGCGGATAAAATACGTCGACGTTGCCTGGAGCGAACCGATCAGGCCTTAGCGCTTTGTGTACGCCGTTTACAACCAGCTTATACCACCGCTCCCTTTGATAACAATCCGCGTTTTGCTTTATTAACAGTCAATTTTTCAACTACTCGCTATCTAAAGCTTATGCTGCTTACTTTGGCAAAGCAAAATCAACTGGATCAACTCACAAATCTCATTATTTGTGATAATGCTTCAATAGACGATGCCCAGCCATTTCTGGATGCCCTTGATTCTCAGGTGGCTAAGATACAAGTAATTCGTAATCGATACTTTCTTTCTCATGCTCGAGGTATGCGCATGGCTTTAAAAGCATTGAGAAATGCAGATAAGAATAAGCCTCAAGCGGCCAATATTGTCTTATTTTGTGATACAGATGTAATTTTTTTAAACCCAGCTACTCTGCAAGATATTGGATCAGCGTTTGTGATGGATAATGCAGGATTTGTCGGCGAGTTACGAAATAATTTGTTTCCTTATCCTGAAGCACAAGCTTCGTTTTTAGCAGTCAGACGTGATTGGGTGTATCGCAAAGACATTGCCCCTTGGGTACATCATGGCTCTCCGGCCTATTGGTTACAGCGTAGTATATGGCGTCAGGGTGGTAAAGGACTGAATTTCCCTAGTAATAAGGAAGCTTATATATTACATCGAGGACGTGCCGGTGTAAAAGCCGCTGCTAGGTACCGTCCATTAAATTCTTATGCATCAGTACCCAATAATAATCCGCATTTTATGGGAGTCCCAAATGGCAAAAAAATTTGGGATGAAGTGGAGGCACACTATTCCCATTTACTCGATCAAGCGGATTACAGCCCAATTATAGATGAACTTGCAAAGGTGTTTGGCAGGAAGGTAAGTTAGGCATTGGTCAGTTCTTATGGAGGTTTTTGTGAAATATCGTAAGTTAGGTAAATCAGATTTGTTCGTATCTGAAATTGGAATAGGTTGCTCCGGATTTTGGGGCGATCGAAAATTTCCCGAACAAGAAGCTGCCAAAATTATTTTTGAAGCCATCGAGCTTGGAGTTAATTTTTTTGATACTGGGCACAATTATTGTAACTATAATGCTGAGCCTCGTTTAGGTACGATTTTGAAAACAGTTTTCGCTAAAAAAAATCGCTCTGATTTAATTATTTCTTCAAAAGCTGGGACAACGGCAGGTAGTGCAAAACTATTCAGACAATCTGACAACCATTCTATAAAAAACTTTTCTGCAGATTATATCGAAGAGTGCTGCAAAAAATCGATACAAAACCTTAACTGCGATTATTTGGATATTTTTCATTTGCACGGAATTTCTAAAAAAAATATAACTGATGAGTTAATTGAAAGACTGAATATTATGAAATCTCGTGGTTTGTTTCGTTATTTGGGTGTGAATACGCACAGATCAGAAGACATGTTATTCATTGCCAAACATCCTGAAATTTTTGATGTGGTTCTTATTGATTATAATGTTCTGCAACTTGACCGTGAGCCTATTATTGAGAAATTACATAATGCCGGGATTGGGATAGTAGCAGGTACTGTATTAGCACAGGGACACTTGATTGAAGGGAAAATCGGTTCAATCAAATCATTAGCAGATATTTGGTACCTAGCAAGAGCTACTTTGAAACAGGCAGGTCGAACATTAAAACAAAATTCACAAGCAATGCGAAAAACGCTCTCCGTAATTCCGAATCTGACAGCCGCTCAAGCTGCGACTTCCTATGTCTTACATAATAAAGCTATAGCGAGCTGCGTTTTTGGTACTACAAAAATCAAAAACTTAAGAGAGATTATTGCTTCAACAGAGAAAGAACTAAGCAGTCGGGATCGACAATTGATTAGGAATACATACCTTGCGCGGGAAGTAGATAGCATATAGTTTTGGTCACAGTAACACTAATATGTATCTTGTAGTCAAAGAGTAATTTTATTTATGCTATTGACGGATGAGATCACTTTAAGTTAATTTTACTGCAAATGTAAACGATACCTCTGATATGGATGTCCATTATGAAACCCACACAAATTTGTTCTATTACAACATTAATGACTTTTTCATTATCGCTATATGCAGTAACACCTTTTAGTATTATTTATACCAATAGCAATAATCGGTATGTGTATACTTCGGATTTTGACGGGAATCATATTTTGGATTTCAGTCATGCAGGATATAAAGGAGGTGGGGTTGCACTTCCCGATATACAAGGCTTGCCGGTATTAAACGTGCCGAATGCATCAGATCCTGCTTGTACAAATGTGTTGAATACTTCCAATGATGCAACCCAATGCATTCAAAACGCAATCAATACGGTTTCAAACTACGTAGCTGATCCGAACACTGGTCTGCGTGGTGTTGTACAATTAGCCGCAGGAAATTATACATTAGTCAGTCCATGGACCGTATCAACTCCCCTGCGAGCCTTATTATCAATTCCTGTAAGTGGTGTGGTAGTGAATGGAGCAGGTTCAGCAAATACTACATTAACCGTTTCTGGCACCACACCGGTTTCATCGGGTGATCTTGCCGTGATTATGTTGGGTGGCACTAATACTGCAACAACCTATTGGCGTAATCTTGTCACATCTTCAACTGCAGAAATTGCAAATGCCTATATTCCTGCAGGATCTACAGAGTTTCGCGTTAAATCGGGTGACTATATGCCGATGGTTGGGGATAATATTATCATTAATGTCCCTACGAATAACTATTGGTCTGCATACCAATCATATGGTGGTATCAATTTACCACCATGGCAATCCAGTCCACTGCAAAAGGTATGGGGTGATGGTATTAATCCAATTACCATCAATGGCGTATCTTTTTCGACTTTAGGAGTAAGCCCAGTCCTTTATAATCGCAAGATAACTGCGGTGGTTACTAATACTGATGGTACCTATGGTCTCAGTATCGATACACCTATTTATGCTGCGATTAATAACACAGATACCAATGTAAACGATGAGAAGCCGTATATTTACCCTTTTGATAGTGTCAGTGCAGGTTATCAAAACGAGATCGGTGTTCAGGGACTTAATATTGTCATTCCCTCATCGGATGGTAGTACAGATGGTACCAATAAAGAATTGGCAACGCAGGGAATATACCTTAATGAAGCGGAGGATATCTGGATCAATGATGTGATAGTTAGCGGATATCGTACTTCGGCTTTTAAGACGGATAATATTCATCAGGCGACAATTTCAAATTGTACCGCTATTAATAATAATCCAAATTTATTGAATACTGGTTCGTACGGGTATGGTTTTTTTACTCATAATGCTTCCAATAATATTTTATTCAGTTCAGATAGCGCTGTGCAACCGCGTCATGCTTTTATCACTTCTGAGCCATCTTCTTCAGATATCGTTTATCTCAATAGTGTCAGTGATAATAATTTGTATGGAAGTGAAGGGCATATGTACTGGTCGCAAGGAGTTTTGTTCGATCATTTGACGATGACTCACACCAAAGCCAATGGCGGTACTGCCGATTTTATGAATGTGGGTGAAGGTGGCGGAGGTAGTCATGGCTGGGGAGCTGTAAATTCTGTGATGTGGGGTATGAACTTTGATTCAAGCTCGGTTGTCACTTTGCAACAGCCACCTAATGGACAAAACTATTGTATGAATTGTTCCTCTGCAAATATTCTGACAGGGCAATCGATTAGTGATGTTAATGGTCATTTAGCTGCGGGTGCTCCTGGTTATTTTGAAACGAATGCTACTATTCCAAATACTAGTTTGGCATCTTTGTACACTTCGCAATTAGCCGAACGTCAAGCAGCAGGTGGTTTGCCACCCAGTGCACCTGCAAAACTGACTGCTGTATTTAGTTCCAGTCCAAATAAGGTTACCTTAGCTTGGGATAATTTGATGGGGCCTGGTCAGGGGGTATCTGGATTTGGTGTTGAGCGTTCAAATGATGGGGGACTTACCTGGACTGTGCTTACTACGGGTGTTGCTGCCAACGCAACCAGTTTTGTAGATACTTCTGGAACTGTGAATTCATTATATCGCATTTATGCAAACAAATTACTGGGTGCTGCTACGGTTCAATCAGCATACTCTAATATGGCACCGCTGGTTGCTCGGTATGTTAAAATGGAAATGCATACTACCTCGCAACAATTAGACGGTGGATATGTCGATTTAGCAAATTTTGCTGTTTATAATCGTTCAGTTACTCCGGCGAAGTACACTCTATCTACTGTGTATTTGTATAACAATACAACCAATACTTATGCTGCAAATGCAATAGGTACCTGTAAATCGAACAACATTTCCTGTGGGTTTGATAGTAGTTTAACCACCTATTACCATGGCTTACTTGCTTCTCCCTGGATAGATCATAGGCCATCTACCAATCAACGGAATTTCTATGTGGATTTGGGTGCTCCAAAAGCCATAGGAAAGATATCTGTTACTACTGGGGTTGGTAGTACGTATTACTCACCAGAGTATTATATCTATGTTTCACGAGATGCAGTTAAATGGATTCGCGTTTATGGTACACAGCTGGGAACGAGAACAACCAATAATATCATCTTTTAAGATTGTCTAAGGGCCCGTTTTCTGGGCCTATGTCCCGCGGCTCGTAGGCTCTGAAAAATTGAATTGATATCACGCCCTAATAATTTGTATAAAAATTAAAAAATATCAAACAATATTAATCGTATTCAATTATAATAACCGCATTATATTAATTGAGAACATAAATGATCAAAATAGGCCAGTTCAACACTTTAGAAGTGATAAAAGAAGTACCATTTGGTGTCTATTTGGACGGCGATGATTGGGGTGAGATTTTGTTGCCTAAGAAGGTTGTGCCAAAGGGAACTAATGTGGATGATATCTTGGATGTGTTTATCTATTTTGATTCAGAAGATAAAATCATTGCCACCACAGCGCGCCCACTGGTGCAAATAGGCAGCTGTGCTTTTTTGAAGGTAGTTGATGTTAATCGTGTCGGTGCCTTTCTTAATTGGGGTTTGGATAAGGATTTGTTAGTGCCTATCCCCGAGCAGCATCGTCCCATGGAAAAAGATAAGAGCTATCTTGTTTATCTAAAACAAGATAATAAGGATCGAATTATCGCCAGTTCGAAACTGGATCATTTCTTGGATAAATCGCAGCCTCAATTTAAGCCGGGCGATGAAGTGAAACTCTTGATTGCTGAAACCACCGAGCTTGGAACCAAGGTTATCATTAATAACAGTCATTGGGGCTTGATACATTCAGCGGATATCTTCCAGACATTAACCTACGGAAAAAGAATCCCAGGGTACATCAAAACAATACGAGATGATAACAAGATTGATGTTGTTTTACGAAAAATAGGTCATGATAGTATCCGTGAACTAGCAGACCGTATTCTTACCGAGCTTAAGAAAAAAGATGGATTTTTGCCTCTACACGACAAGAGCCCATCTATGGATATCCAACGTGCTTTTTCAGAGAGTAAAAAAAGCTTTAAAAGTGCCATCGGCCAATTATATAAGCAGGGAATAATTAATATTGAGCCTAATGGAATACGTTTGCGCCATAAAACGGGTTTGTAAGAAGGATTACATGGGTACCGCTATAGTTTGGTTGAGACAAGATTTGCGATTAGCTGATAATCCTGCTTTTTTTGAAGCCTGTGCCGATCACCAGGAGGTGATCCCTGTGTATATTTTAGATGAGAAGCACAGTGTACTTGGTGCAGCGCAAGCTTGGTGGTTGCATCATAGTCTTATTGCTCTAAACGATGCTCTCAAAAAGCAATTGGGATTAACACTTATTTTACGCAAGGGAAATCCTGCAGAGATTTTATTAGAATTAGTCAATTCTTTTTCTGTTGATGCCATCTATTGGAATCGATGCTACGAACCAAGTAGTATCGAGCGTGATAAAAAAATCAAAACAAGTATTCAAGAATCGGGAGTTAATGTTTTTAGTTTCAATGGAAGTTTATTTAATGAGCCCTGGACAATAAGCAATAAAAGCGGTGGGTTTTTTAAAGTTTTTACTCCTTATTGGAAAACCTGCCGACACCTGCTTAGTTCCCAGCAGCTAAAATTAGTAGTTCATAAACCAGCTGCAGTTGATGTAGTGAGTGACGATCTGCACCAGTGGCAACTCTTGCCGCGCCTGAATTGGGCGTCTCAATTTTCGCATTTTTGGACGCCTGGTGAAGCCGGTGCACAACAAAAATTAAGTGAATTTATCTCTGATCATCTTCATGGTTATAAAACGCAGCGGGACATTCCAGAACAACAAGCAACCTCACACCTGTCTCCTCATTTACATTTTGGCGAGATTAGTCCTTGGACTATTTTAAGAGCGCTTGAATACGCTAAACTCGACCCGCACAGTGATTTGGCAAGTGCGGAACACTTTTTATCAGAACTGGGCTGGCGAGAGTTTTCCTATTATTTGCTGTACCATACCCCTACTTTGCCCTATGAGAATTTTAAAACTGAATTTAATGCCTTTCCTTGGCAAAACGATGCGCACTTATTAAAACAATGGCAAAGAGGAATGACTGGATATCCTATAGTGGATGCGGGTATGAGGGAACTATGGGCAACCGGTTATATGCATAATCGAGTGCGCATGATAGTGGCTTCTTTTTTAACTAAAGACCTGTTTATTGACTGGCGCTTAGGTGCGGCATGGTTTTTGGATACTTTGGTGGATGCTGATTTAGCGAATAATAGTGCTAGTTGGCAATGGGTTGCCGGTTGCGGTGCTGATGCAGCTCCTTATTTCCGCATTTTCAATCCAGTACTGCAAAGTCAAAAGTTTGACCCTAATGGGGCATACATATGTCGATGGGTTCCTGAATTATCCTCATTAAATAAAGAAAGCATACACGCTCCCTGGGAATTAAAAGATGCTGCAGCGATTTACCAAAAAACCAATTATCCTAAGCCGATTATTAATCACAAGGAAGCTCGCATGAAGGCTCTGGATTATTATGGCAGCCTAAAAAAAACAATAACGTAGTTTAGCGAATTCCTCTTGAGAATGTTATCCCCCATCTTATTTACCGGCGTGAATGCGTTTTGAAAATAAAGTGACAAAGGCATTAATTTATCAATAATGAATCTGAATTGAAATGTGCACTATAAAAACCTTGGGTAATCAAAGGAACAGAATCGAATGGCGCGTACTTAATGGAATAAAGCCGTCTTTGTGAGTGCAACGAAGTAATGCAGTGACCTTGATAGGGCCCGGTTAATGTCACTTGCTTCGTTGCACTCACAAAGACGAAGTATCATAC
This sequence comes from Legionella sp., assembly GCA_041662885.1. Lineage (GTDB taxonomy): Bacteria > Pseudomonadota > Gammaproteobacteria > Legionellales > Legionellaceae > Legionella. The sequence goes on along the minus strand of JBAZRP010000038.1, from coordinate 14,071 downwards.
TTATTTTAGAAAATTAATCCTTAAGTAAGTATGATTCTTGTTGGACTCTATGAGCTCATGCTCTTTTATTTAAATTTTGGTTGATTATCATTTTCTAATAAGAATCCATGAAGCTCAGCATAGTCCATTATTTTTTTATTTAATTTTATTTTAAGTTCATTAGGCGCAAAGCTGTGCTCAATGGCAGCATGAGTTACTGCTAAAAGATCGTGTCGCTTAAGACCAAAATTGCGATGGGCATAATAATATTCATTGAAAATATTTGTTTCAAAAAATGGTGGGTCATCAGAGCCTAAGGAATAACTAATTCCTTGTTCATGAAATATAGAAAGAGGGTGCTTAAGTTCGGAAAATTCTTCAGGATATCTTTCATGAGTCTTTAATTTAAGATTACTGACAGGGCACAGTTCAAAATGAATATTTTTGTTTTTTGCAATTGCAAGAACTTCAGGACTGAAAGCAGCATGTATGCCGTGGCCAATCCGGTCAACTTGCAGGAGTTCAATTGCGTTTTTAACATCATCAGGATTTGTGCACTCACCAGCATGTGCTGTTAGTTTTAATCCAGCTTGTTTCGCTAATTCAAACGCTTTTACAAATAAAGCCGGAGGATAACTTGCTTCATCGCCAGCTAATCCGATACCACATACGTATTCGTGTGGATTTTGTATAACTGTTTGTACTAAGGCTTCACATTTTTCTTGGCCTAAATGTCTCACTAATACAACTATAATTCGCGCTTCGATACCAAAATCAGCATTAGCTCTTTTGATACCTCTTTCTACCGCTGATATGGTTTCTATATAAGGGACATTAACACCCGGTCGGTTTAAATGATCCGGTGATACGGTTAATTCAGTATAAATTGAGCCATGGGAATGACTTTCACGTAAATAGTCATATGTAATATCTTCCATTGCTTCTTTGCAACAAACAACCTTACTTGCATCATCATATTTATTTAAAAACTCTAGAAAAGTATTCCATTGAAAAGCTGTACCATCATTAGTAAATAGGTTAGGAGGAAGAGTGATTCCATATTTCGTGCTCATTTGCTTAACTAACGCGGGAGACATAGTCCCTTCGAGATGAACATGTAATTCTGCTTTTGGCAAGGTGCGTATTGATAGATTGGTATTAGGACTTTTGGGTTGAAAGAATTTTTTCATTATTTAGTACTCCAATTTTCGCTAAAATTTTTTATGATTACCGCTCCCTAAATGTTTCGATACAAGTTGTTTCATAGTCATTATAAATAGCGTCTAATATATAGATGAGAGCATTCTAAGTTATTACTGTATTTTTGCAACATTAAAATCTTCGAAGAAAATCTCTTTTGCAAACGGTATTCATAACCAAAGGGTCAGAGTCATTAACTAATCAGAAATCAATGACTCTTACCCATTGGTATTCAAAACTTTGATGCTAATGTAGATAGATGATTAGCCTGAGCTGAAGCATCTTCATCCGTTGATTCAGTTTGCCACAATGGATTATTTTGGATGATTGCTTGAGCATTAGACGAAGAGCTCGATGGATTTTGTGAGGGACTAAGGTCTATTTTAAAGCCTGCAAAGGAAGCAAGTGGTATGTAGATTCCTAGATATAAGGTTAGGTCTTTAAAGTCTTGCGAAGCACCTGGAAATAATTCATCTATTTGTTTTGGGCTAGTAGTCAAAAAGGCAACAGAAGGGTCAAATGGTTCTTGTCGAATTTTTTCAGCAGAGGTGTGCATACGTATTTTTAAAGAATCACCTAACTTAAAGTTTTTATTATCTATACTTCGTAGTTGTTCCCACAAAGATACAATCTCACCCATATGAGACATCATTTGATTGTCTAATTCATAAGGGTTTGGATTACTCAGACCCTTGCCTTCCAATTTATCGAAAAATTGTTCTAATTCGGTTTCTTTTAACATACCATCCATAATAAACATAAGAGTACCTTACAAATAATTTATACCGATCCCCACACTAAGTGGTGACACGCTATCTTGGCTTTTAGCCAAAAAAACTCAACTTTATGTTAAAGAGGATTTTTGAGGAAGCACCATGACACCTCTAAAACCATATCATTATATCCCTGCTCTAAAATTGTTTATACCGTATTAAATACCAGTATATAAGCTTAATCATTATTTTACGTTAGATTCCACATAGTTTCTGAATTGTTTCAGGTCACAGTTTGATCCGCCACAGGCAGGAACAACAACTGGTTTGCCATTAAGTGTAATTTTAACCACATAGTTTTTATCAATGGTTTCATACAAGGCAAATTTAAGATTGGACGCATAAGGAGGTGGGCTATCTAATGGGGCTTGCAAAAAGCTTAATGCTCCGAAAATAGTACTGTCGTGTGCTGATAAAAGTACGTACTTCAAAGTGGATTTTTGCTTGGATCCGGTGTTTAGGTAATTAGCTATATTGACCATTAATTTAGAACTATAAGCTTTGGCAATCGGGGTAGGCCTAAGTTGAGCTGCAAATACCCATCGTCCGGTTTCAACTATGGTATCTGCATCCTGCTGGCTTAAGCCGCTAGGTAATGGGGCTTTATGAATTTGGTGAATGAAAACAGCGTCACCTAATAATAGCATGCTCATTAGATTAGTGATTGGTACGCCAAATAGTTGCGACCATAAAGGGTATTTATCTTTTATAGCATTGTCCTTTTGCTGCCATTGAGCAGTGGAATAGACATAATCTTGTAATAATTTTTCCTTCTCTTGTGCACTGATATCGGTATTAATAACGTCATCATCTTTTGCAGAAGCCGTGTAAATAGGGATTGGTTGTATCGCATGTGGCAGAGCGGGGGTTGCATTTTCGGAAGTTCTAGGTCCAGTGCCAGGAGGATATAAACCCATCAACAGCGATTGTGCGCTCATTAAAGTACGGTCATAATCGGTTGAGCGGACGTACATTGTACCGGCTTGATAGTTTTCAGGTAATAAATGGGTTTGATCAACATATAACTTACGAAATTCAATGCCCAATTTGTATTCCTGCTCCATTCCTTCCGCAGTCAATTGACCCAAACCCTGCGCCCAATGATAATCTGCATTAGGCAATTCAATGATAGGCGTGCGGTCGCCATGACGGATTATGTCAAGAGCAAAAATTAAAGTATCCGCAAATAGATAAGTAGGAGTAACTGCCAATAGGGCCAGGATAAAACGGGTTTTATAAGACATGATTTAAATCCATAATTAAAGCCAAAAAAAGGATTATAGGCACAATAATCAGATTTTTCTAGCCAGAGTTTATGGAAAATAATCGTGCGGGTCAGGACCTGACCCTGTGGTATTATTTCATGTTATTTGACGGACCACGATCGGATTCTAATACATACTGATTTCTTTTATTGCTATCTTTATCCGTTCCATTAAATTCTTGTCTTAGTAGCCCTTTAATTTGCTTTTCTGAATACCCCTTTTGCTTTAAGGACTGAATTCTGGGACCATTTTCTTTCATTAGTCTATTAACTGCCTTTTCTTGTGCCTTAACTCGCTCATCGAAATTAAACATAGTTTATTCCTCTAAAAAATTAATAAAAAATCAATTAGTTAAAAATGTTAAACGAATTAATTTTATAAGTAGCATTATTGTATCATTAGTTGAGCTTCTTGTATATCATTAGTCCACATATCCCGCAGGCTTGTCAGCCTAGTCTCTGCTTGCTACGCTTGCTGATTCTACAAATAAAGAAGTTAGTACTTTAGGAAACCTTGTACTGTGACAGAAAAAATAGTAGTGCGTACTGCGAAGCCATCAGATTCTGAAGCGATTACACACGTGTATCTTGCTTCGCGTAAAGCATTTGTAGGTTTTGCTCCACTTGTACACTCAGATGAAAGTGTAGAGCAATGGATACGTGAGCAGGTTATTCCCGACATGTTCGTTACAGTGGTAGAAATAAATAACGTAATTATTGGCATGATGGTGCTCGCTAAAGAAGGCAATATCGGTTGGATTGAACATCTTTATCTTGCCCCCTCAGCTGTTGGCCAGGGTATTGGAACTATACTGGTGAATGAGGCAAAAAAAAACCTTGGTTCACCTATTCGTTTATGTACTTTTCAAGAAAATACTAAGGCGCGAAGATTTTATGAGCGCCATGGATTTCAAATCATTGAGTTACGTGATGGTTCTGCTAATGAAGAAGGCTGTCCTGATGCAGTGATCTTGTTCGTAAGATGTAATGTTTGTTGAATACTATTGTGAAGAGTTGCTATTTGTTATTTTTGAGTGCCCCATCAGTGTCACTCAGAGTTCTTCAATTTTATAGAACTACTCGTAATTACTTGATTTTATTGGTGGGCCCACTAGGATTTGAACCTAGGACCAACGGATTATGAACCCGACAATCACAAAATAACCAATTGATTTTATTATAAAATTTACCGGAGATTTCCACTGCAAATGTCGTACCCAAATACGCAAATTCCCCACAGTGGATTATATATAACAATTTAAATAATGAAACCCATAGGGCTCTGATGGGTTTTGATATTAAAATTTTGATTAGCCTCCTTATATTCCTATAGAGATAATAGATTTACTTTTGTGATACAAATATTCGTCATTAATTTGCATTTAACGAAATAATGTATCATAATTTGAATATGAAGACAGAAATGAGTAATAAACAAAAAGTACTCCAGATGGCTGGTAAAATGGGTGTTTTTAGAATATCTGAGCTAGCCAAGAAGGGGATTACTAGAGCGACTGTTTCAAGGCTTGTTAGCGAAAACAAACTTGAAAAACTTGCTCCTGGACTTTATTGCCTTCCTGAGACTGAGTTTTCAGAAAAGGAAAGCCTAATTATTATAGCAAGCCGAGCACCACAGGCAGTGTTTTGCCTGCTAACTGCTTTGCAGATCCATGATCTAACAACACAACTACCTCGAAAAGTATGGATAGCTATGCCAAAAGGCAGTCATACGCCAAAAATGGATTATCCACCGCTAAAAATGGTTCAATATTCTGCTGACGCATTTAGAGAAGGAGTTGAAATTATAGAATCAGATAATATTAAACTAAGCGTGTATAACATAGCTAAAACAATTGCAGATTGTTTCAAACATCGCAATAAAATTGGGCTCGATGTGGCCATAGAAGCGCTTAAAGAGGCTTATACAAAAAATAAAGTAACAGTTGATGAATTGTGGCATTATGCGAAAATTTGTCGCGTTGCAAACGTAATGCGTCCTTATATTGAGGCAATTCAATGACAAAAAATATTGGTGAATCTATACGTACCCGTTTGAAAAATATAGCGGTTAAAGAAGGTTCGAATTTTAACGCGGTATTGACTCGTTTTGGTCTAGAGCGTTTTTTATATCGAATTGGGGAATCAGAATATTCTAATCAGTTTTTTTTGAAAGGAGCTTTATTGTTTAACTTATGGTATGACATGCCACATCGTCCCACAAAAGACATTGATTTGTTAGGTTTTGGCGATAATGATTTAGAGTATATTAAACAAAAATTTAGAGTAATTTGTACTATTTCTGTAAATGATGGAATTAGTTTTGATCCTGAATCTATGACGGTGGATACTATCAAAAAAGAAGGTGGTTATACTGGAGCAAGGGTTGAGCTATTCGGTGAACTGGCAAAAGCACAGGTTAAAATACAAATTGATATTGGTTACGGTGATGCAGTAACACCAGGACCAATAGACGCTAATTACCCAGTGCTTATCAGTGATCTTCCTACTCCTAAAATCCGTACTTATCCTGTTTATACGGTAATTGCGGAAAAATTGCATGCAATTGCATTATTAGGTATGACTAATAGTCGATTGAAAGATTACTGGGATCTGTATGTATTATTAAGTTATGAACAATTAGATACTCAAATATTAGCTCAAGCTATTCAAGCTACATTTAATCGGCGAGATATGACTGTTCCCAAAACATTGCCAATTGGTTTGACAGATGAGTTTGCTAATGACATATCAAGACAATCAATGTGGAACGCTTTTTTAAAAAGGCATGAGTTGGAACGGAAATCATTATCAGAAGTTATTTTAGTGATTAGAAACCAAATGCAGCCGTTCTTGACTTTAGATACAATGGAAATATACCAAAATAAAAGTGGAGAATCGGGCGTTATTGCATATGAAATTGGAAGTGAATTTATTAAAGTTAAATTCAATAATAGCGACTTTGTGTATTTATATAATTATGAAATTCCAGGGGCTATGCATGTTGAAGCAATGAAGGAAAAAGCAATTGATGGTATAGGACTTGCTACATATATAAACAAAAATGTACAGAATAAGTATTATTCCAAAAATAAGAAATAGAGCTCAAAAAAATAGAGGCTTGGTCTTTTATAATGAGTTTATGGATAAGTGAATTAACAAAGGCTTGGCTCTTAATTCCAATAGCATGAAACTAAATAATTATATTATCCATACAAAAATTTATTTTTTTCTGTTCCTTTAGATTATAGATTACACGTCCTAATAATGCTGAATTTTTTTCGCTGAATTGTTTTACAAATTCCAGCTTAAATCCTATACAGTCTTTTCCATATTGATTGATTGCGTAGTTATAGTTTTGTATTCCACAAAATGAGCCAATATTCAACTTAATACCATATGTAATAAATTTCTTAAATCTTGGTAGCATGGAAACAAGGTTGGATTCAAGTAATTTTTCTTCAACATATTTTTTAAGAATCTCATCTAAAGTCATTTTGAAACCCTCATGTTAAAACCTATAAAGAAACAAAACTCCATTCTTTGGAAGGTGCTAATGTACGACAATAGTCTGGCAAGTTTGCTTGTTGTTGATATTTTTTAATCGCATGTTGTACAGCTTTATCATTTAAAATTGTGGGAATAAGTTGCCGCATCATTTCTTCATGAATTGGTATGCCAATCAGACTATTACTCACTGAGTAAGCGAAGCTAATATTGTAACAAGGCATGAGTACCCAAATTGAGCGATATCCTGGGGTTAATCCTGGGGTAAACCATACGAGGCCGGCAGGTGTATTCATACGAAACATTCCTAAACCATAAGCAGTTTTTGAAAAGTCATTGCTAGGCTGGCCAGTTGTCACTGATACGGCTTGTTCCACCATAAGTAATTCTTGATTTGATAAGATTGCTTTATTAAATAATGTTTGTACCCATAGTACTATTTGATTTGGTGTGGAAATTAATGCAGCAGCACTAGATCCCCAAGAACCATTGATTTCTGTGTTATCAATATCTTGATAATATCCATGTACCATTTGTTGCAAAAATTCAATTGAATAATTTGCTGTCATGAAATAACTATTATGCAGATTAGCCTTATCTAATAGCTGTTGCAAAGCATGTTGAATTGATTTATTGCTAAGCTTTTCAATGACCAATCCTAAAATAAGGTAATTGCTATTCGAATAATGCCAACCTTGATTAGGAGCAAAATAAGGTTTGTGTTGATATGCAATTTTTAATAATTGTTCCGGATGATATATTTTATGTGGGTGATCCATCACCTGTTCCCACCAATGAGGTTCATCAATGTAATCATAAATACCGCTAGTATTATTTAATAATTGGCGAATAGTAATTTTTTCCCATTTTGGATATTGCGGCAAATAGGTGCCCAGAGGAGCATCTAACTGTAATTTGCCTGCAGAGATCAATTGCATTATTAATAGAGCAGTAAAATTTTTAGTAATACTGCCGACTTGAAATAAATTATTAGGAGTGATGGGGGTCTTATTATTTTTGCTTAATGTACCTGTCACGTAATTGTGAATAGAATTTTGTCTAGGCAAACTGACACTTAAGGAGATGGCATTTACTTTTAGTTTTACTTGTTCGTGGTTAATGAATTGTTGTAGATTGGCATCAAGTGCTGTTGCACCATAAATATACTGGCTTGCTAATAACAGTCCGATCCAAAATAGCTTCTTCATCGAAAATCCCATAAAAAATTTCTATATATTTTATGTTTATATTTTTTGGATAGCAACTTTGTAATGGATTATAGAACACCAATTTGAATAAAACATATAATAATTTTCAATTAAGAGAGTGACGGAATAAAAGTCTGCTGCTTTTAATGATTAAATACTTTAAAAACAATTAGTTAAATTTTAGATATTTTTTATAAATAGAATATTGTGGGGATTAATCCCCACAATAGATTTTGGAAGGCTTGGATTTGTAGTAGTAACTTATTGATTTCATTTTAATTTTTGGTGGACCCACAAGGATTTGAACCTAAGGCCAACGGATTATGAGCCCGTCAATATCAAAATAACCAATTGATTTTATTATAAAATTTATCGCAGATTTCCACTACAATTGTCGTACAGTGTATAACAATGTCGTACCCAAATACGCAAATTCCCCACAGTGGATTATAGCTAATTATTTTTCACTTTGTATAACCTGTTAACTAAATTTTTACTCTCGACCTTTTTCGGTGAAATAAAACCTTTAAATTATTGTTCTTGCTGAATTGATATTTCTGAAAACAAATTTTTTCTCAACCAAAATGCAACATTCACTAACAAAATAAGCACCGGTACTTCAACTAGTGGACCAATGACCGTTGTGAAAGCAATAGCGGAATTAAGTCCGAAAGTCGCAATTGCTACAGCAATAGCCAATTCAAAATTATTACTGGCTGCTGTAAAAGACGCTGCGGTTGTTTTTTCATAGTTAGCTCCGATAAGTTTGCCCATTGTAAAACTAACAAAAAACATCACAATAAAATAAAGCGTTAATGGGATGGCAATGCGAATCACATCGAGTGGAAGTTGGAGAACTATTGCACCTTTCAAAGAAAACATCGCCAGTATCGTAAATAGCAGAGCAATCAGGGTAATAGGAGAAATTTTTGGTAAAAAATGAGTTTCATACCAAGTCAGCCCTTTTTTCTTTATCAATACAAAGCGGGTTAGAAATCCAGCAAAAAAGGGTATCCCAAGATAAATAAAGACACTTTCTGCAATGGTTATGAAATTGATGTGAACTATTTGTCCTGCCAAACCCACCAGAGGGGGTAAGACTGTGAGAAAGAACCATGCATAGATACTAAAAAACAACAGTTGAAAAATGCTGTTAAAGGCTACCAGGGCTGCAACATATTGATTATCACCCTCAGCGAGTTGATTCCAGACAATCACCATGGCAATGCACCGCGCCAACCCAATGAGAATAAGTCCCGTCATGTATTCGGGATAACCATGCAAGAATAAAACAGCAAGTCCGAACATGAGAAATGGACCAATAAGCCAATTTTGAACTAAAGACAACAACAGGATGCGCCAATCTTTAAATACCAGAGGTAATTTTTCATATTTTACCCGAGCCAGGGGTGGGTACATCATTAAAATTAGCCCGAGTGCAATGGGAATATTGGTGGAGCCAATAGACAAAGAATTGATAAATTGTGGTGCTCCGGTAAAGAGTGAACTGATCCCAACACCTGTGGCCATGGTTAAGAAAATCCAAAAGGTTAAATATCTATCTAAAAAAGAAAGACGTTTGGTGCTGCACATGCTCATAACAGCAACTCCTTTTCTATCTGTTGTTTCAGTTGATTAAATATTCCTTCAAATGCTGTATTAATTTGCATTTCAGAACCTTTTACTTTAGCAGGGTCTGGGATATTCCAATGGAGTTTCTTCGGATGGCTCGGGAAAATGGGACAACTTTCGAGAGCCGCCTGGTTACATACTGTAATTACTAAATCAATAGATTTTGACTCAAATTCATTCCAGGATTTACTGCGAGTAGCATTTAGCTTTATGCCATGATGTGCAAGCGTTTCGACTGCTTTGGGATGTACTTTTCCTGTTGGAACACTACCTGCACTAAAAGCCAGATAGCGTCCATTGGAGTAATGATTAGTTATAGCCTCGGCCATGATAGACCGACATGAGTTACCAGTACAAAGAAATAATATTTTCATCGGCTCAGTATTCATTTGCCACCCGTGAGGTTATTAACGCCAATATGAATATGAAAACGTTTCATGATTTACTCCTTTGTAGAAGGACAACAACTATTTAATTCAATAACCAGATAATTTTTTGTATCAGGCTGTTGAATTTTGACTAGTTGTTTGCTGCAACAATCCTGAACCATAAAGGCGATAAAATCGCGCATTAATTCAAAATTTGCCGAATAAAAAACATAACGTCCTTTACGACAAGAAGTTACGATCCCAGCATTTGACAAATGGCTTAAATGAAATGACAAGGTATTGTGTAAGATACCTAATTCATCGCCAATTGCGCTTGCTGATAACCCTTCTGGACCAGCCTGAACAAGTAACCGAAATACTTGCAAGCGGGTTTCTTGCGAAAGAGTATCAAATATTTTTAGAGATTCTTTTATATCCATAATTCTAGAATAATAGAATTGTCAGGATTTATCAACTGATCTCGCTGCGCAAATTGATTGATTTTTTTAATCAATTTAAAGGAGTTGGCAGAGGTAACCGGTTGGAAAATTTCTTCAATCAAAACGTATATAAAAAAACAATGGAGAGATTTTATCGTGATTGGAGTGTATGGTCATTATTCAACAAATGGTTTAATCACAATTTCCCAAGAAAACTTTGTCCAAATGCATAGCCAGAAGTTAAAATATAGAACACACTTGCGCGATGAGAGAGATAGTTTACTAGTAAAAGCAAGACAATTTGCTTTTTTAGCAATATCTGTATACAACAATCCCTATTCGGAATTTAGAACATATGGATATATTATTAACATAATTATTGCTTGGACAGCTATGTTTCATGCAATATTTCAACGAAATAAAATGGAATATTTTTATCAAAACTCGGATAAATCATATCAGTACTTAGATGGTGATAAAAGGGCGTGGGATATATCACAGTGTATTGATAAATATTGGTTACATGATAATCATGTAAAGTCAAATATTAAATTTTTAATTGGATTACGAAACAAAATTGAGCATAGAAATTCGCCGATTGTAGACTTAAAAATTGCTGGACATTTTCAAGCATGTGCGAATAATTTTGAGGAAATTTTAAGTAGTGAGTTTGGGAGTGAGAATGTTATAAATCGAAGTATTTCTTTGGCTATACAATTAAGTAGGTCTCATGATCAAAAACAAGCACTGAAAGAAATACAGTTCCAATATATGGAGCCTATTATGAAATATCTGGATGATTTTGAAGAACAATTACCAGAAAGTTTTTTAAAATCACCGGAATATAGAGTGAGCTATTTTTTGGCGCCCAAGATATCTAATCATAAAACAAGTGAGAGTTTAACAATCGAATTTGTGACATCTGATAATAGTAATGAAAAGTCTCATAAAGTTTTAATTAAAGAAAAGGAAAAGGAAAAATTTAAACCCAAACAAATTGTTGAAATGATGCATAACGAAGGGTATAAAAGATTTACTATGAATGACCATACTAATTTATGGAAGAGAAATCATGCACGCAATTCAAAATATGGGGTAGAACTTAGTGGTGGTTCGTGGTTCTGGTATACTAGTTGGGTAGATTTTGTCAGAGCTCATTGTAAACAGACTAAATTATGAGTGTATATTTTTAACTTGGTTATCTTCTTCCTATAAAAACACCAGTTCTGCTAGGGCATTGGAATCCAGTCTTATTTTTATGTTTGTTGAGTCTTGAAGACATTTTTTTTCTATTAAATTTTTTATTACATAGTGGGCATTCGTAAATATATTGGGGTCCTTGGTGGTATAGAGATTTTTTCTTTCGGTTGGATCTGCTTATGGATTGTGTCTTTTTAGGAGTGAGAATGCTGTCATGACTCAAACTCGATGTAGTTACAGTGGCATTGAATGGTCCATCCGATGTATTAGATTGATTGTATTTATATGTTTGGAGTTGAAATCCAGCATTTGTTAGTTGTGTTTGGTATTTTTTCACGTAAACAATTGGTATGGCTAGCCAAAGTAAATGTTTAGGTCTGGTCATGGCAACATATCCTATTCTTACTAGCTCATTATCAGTGGTGTCAGCTTCGATAAGAGGTTTTAAGAGGTACGGGGAAGCTTTGCTTTTTGCTTTCTATTAAGAAGCATAGCAAAAAACAAGGCTTGACTCTCTAGATGCGTTAAAATGGAATAATTTTACAAAAATCTCCATTTTTTCCAATCTCACATTTTAAGTCATATTTTCCAAGTGCATTGAAGGGATCAACGTTTTCCAATGAGTCAAAATTTATATTTATCCATTGCTCTCTATTTATAATTACCGAAACAATATATTCATCATTTTGATGTCCGGTACTTTTGTCATACCTTTGTGTATATCCAGATAGATTTATCTTTTGCACAGTGGGTAAAGCACAAAAAATAAAACCTGCGATTCTAAACAATATAGAAAATATGCATTGCCTATAATCTACCCTTGTATCTTTGGAGGGTTTATTGATAATGTTTAATTTTAATCCTCTTTCTGTAACAGATGCTGTTTTATTAGGGATATCTTCGATTTCGGGTAAATCCACATCAACTGACAATTGATTGCCTACGTTATTTAACTCAAAAGAAATTATTGTTTCTTTTTCCCATTGTATTTCATTGAGTAAATTTTCTAATGTTTTCTCCATTGCCTCCACATCACCTGTTTGTGCAGCATATAATTTTTCTAAAAAGTTCTTCTTATCATTCAAATATGATTTCCATAGGATATTGTATTGAGTTTTTTGGTAATCATAGTTGCGTTTTAATTTCTCATTCGCCATATCAACTTTTTTACCTAATTTGAACCATTTAGCAATTGCATTTTTCTCTAGGTAAACTGGTGGCGTAGGTTCTTGAACATTAAAGTCTGGTACATTAAATAGGTTGTCATTTGGTGTGGGCGTTAAATGATACTGATTGATACAAAGTGTTAGTTCTTGATTGAAATTGTCGGCGTAATTTTTCAAAAAACTTAAAATTTCATTTCGATTATTTTTTTTATACTTTCTAAATTCAGAGTCTGATAATTTATTACCTGTTGCGTCTGTTATGAATAATTCATAATTTTCATTAATATTTAATTTTTTGGCTTCCTGCTCTAATACCTTCTTAATATCAATTTCAGGAAAAATAGGTTCACTTAAAGATTTACGAGTATTGAATAATTTAGTTCTGAACGAAATTCCAGTCCCAGGAATACTTAAATTGCTAAATATTCCCTGAGATCCTATACCAATTGAACTACCACGAGGACCTAATGTGAGGCTTACTCCCTTTTTACCTAAATTTAATCGAAAGCCCGGAAATAAGGTTAAACGCTTAGAAAATCGCATACCCATGAGATATCCTATCAAATATTCTTTAATTTATTATAGTTAAAAATAGGATGTATTTAAAAAAATTCAGTTTGAAAGCTGGGTTATTTTTTCTACATTGCGTCTACATGACTTTTTGGAACTTTACTAAAACTACCGTAACTACTTGTTTTTATTGGTGGGCCCACTAGGATTTGAACCTAGGACCAACGGATTATGAGTCCGCTGCTCTGACCAACTGAGCTATAGGCCCGAATAGGGGGTTATTCTAAACGGTATTGGGGTTGTTGGCTACTGTTTTTTTGGTTTTTTTTGGGGGGTTTGTATTCCCTCATCCGTCCTTCGGGCACCTTCTCCCGCTGGCGGGAGAAGGTGCTTCGATTGGGTTGGGATTTATTTCTGTTTTTTAGCCTTCGTCGCCTTCTAGGAAGCTTCTTAGTTTTTCTGACCTTGAGGGGTGTCTTAGCTTTCTTAGGGCTTTGGCTTCGATTTGACGTATGCGTTCGCGGGTTACGTCGAATTGCTTTCCTACCTCTTCTAGAGTATGGTCGGTGTTCATTTCTATGCCGAAGCGCATTCTTAAGACTTTTGCTTCTCTTGGCGTTAGCGTTTCCAGGATTTCTAGCGTTGCTTCGCGTAGGCCTTCTGCTGTTGCCATGTCTATTGGAGATTCCATGTTGTTGTCTTCAATGAAGTCACCTAGGTGGGAATCATCGTCGTCGCCTACAGGAGTTTCCATGGAAATTGGCTCTTTGGCAATTTTAAGGACCTTGCGAATTTTGTCTTCGCTTAATTCCATTTTTTCTGCTAAT
>JBAZRP010000037.1:0-13597 GCA_041662885.1 Legionella sp. | reverse complement strand
GTCTTGTTGCATAAATCCAGAACCGACTGGATCCCGCGGACAAGCCGCGGGACGTAGAAAATTGAATTGTAAACACGCCCTAATAAAATACCTTTATAATGAGAATAGGCAATCTTGCTGTCAGGAGATTGCAGCGATTTTGTTGGGGCTTTGGGGTAGACTCTGAGGGATCGTCGTTGCGCTCTTCACAACGACGAAGATGAAATTTGAATCAAATTAAATGGCACTACAAGACTCATAATTAATCTTAACTTGATCCAAAGAATTTTTAACTTCCACCAAAGGATAACCTAAATCCTTAGCAGCGCTCAAAACTCCACAAGCGGCTTCTGCAAAAGTAACATTAGGAGTCCAGTAATCCATATTCGCTTTCACCATAACATCAAAAGCTTTACGAACGTCCCAACGAAATTGATTCGCTAAAATATAGAATAAATGATTATAAACCCCGCTTGAGAAATGAACATCTAAACCGTAAAAATATTCATCGGCCGTATCTATAGATGCGCCATCTTTACTTGGCAAATCCATATAACGCAACGCTTCATAGCCACTGTCTTCTTTCATTATTTCAGGGCCAATTTGCCAACTGTTTTTACCCACAGAGTAAAACTCAGCTGCTTGCGCGGCCATATCCGAAAAAGACTCGTTAATACCACCTGACTGCTCGTAATATTCAAGACCTGAATGCTGTTCAGTAAAGCCATGACTGATTTCATGAGCGGCAACACCTAAAGAGACTAAGGGATACATGAAATAATCACCATCACCAAAAGTCATTTGCTCACCATCCCAAAATGCATTTTCATAGGCTTCACCGTAATGTACCCGCATCACTAACTGCATGGGTCTACCGAATTCATCACTTAAGGCAAATTCATCGTACCAATCAGAATAGAGATGGTTAATTACATAGCCTGCGTACATTGCATCATTACTTGGTGAAGCAGCACCATTAATCTGGTCGTAACCATCACTGTTATACCCTGTTAAATAGGCTTTAGTACTATGATCTTCTTCTTGGCAGGCAAATCTCATTGGATGTCTGATATCTATATAATCATGCTCCATATCTATCACTTTAACCTGAGGCGTTTCCATGAAACAAATTTGTGTTGAAGGATTTCTACGCATCTCTAATAAAGGTAAATCTTTACCATATTGGTAAAAACCTGTTTTGGTATTACCACCATAACCCATACCATTAACTTTGATGGTTTGAATATCATTCCATTGCACAAAAGGTTTATTGGTTTCGGCATCAATTATTGCTGTAGGTCGGCTTGGCACTCCAGCAGAAGCCTGCACTAACACACTGACTTTATAAGCCCAATGCGCGCGGTTTTGTTTATCTACATAAACCATAGGGAGAACCTGTTCGTTACTTAGGCTATTTTCAGTATATTTTGACTTAAAATTATCTAATGCGGTCTTACCATTGGCAACAAAATTCGCTTTAGGCTGACCCAATTCTGCTTGTAGGCCTTTATAAATCACGCCATTCATCGTAACTTGCGACTTAGCATGCGCTAAAGAATCAACTTTATTCAGGCTGTGCATAATGGCGTACCCACCATGAACCTTAAATCCCGCATAAGTTTGCTGCATGCGCACGTGGGTCATCTTGTTTTTATCAGTATGTTGTTTGATAAAGTGCAAGCTATCAACTAAAACAGCTTGTGCTTGGACAGTGCCAGGCATAGTTAAGCTGAATTGTTTTTGAATTTCAGTAAAATCCGCCTGTTGTAAAGAAACTGGCTCTGCTGCTTTAACAGTGGAAGATAAACCTAATGCTAAGGCTATAGCTATAGGGGAAAAATAGTAATTGGGGTGCATAAAGTCCTACTCCTAAGTTCTTAAATCCACTCCAAATTAACATAGTTTTGCAGTCTTTGCGAGCGTAGCGAAACAATCCAGATACCTTAAAATTCGCACTTAAGGTCATTGGATTACTTCGTCGCAGTACTTCTCGCAAAAACCAGGGAAAATTACATGCAGGTAGCGATCTTGTTGATATCTTCTGCAAAATAGGGCACAATCTGCAGAATTCGGATTCGATAATAATCACATGAAAAAAATTCTGGTGCTACATGGACCCAATTTGAACCTTTTAGGAACACGAGAGCCGGGAGTATATGGCCTTGAAACCTTAAATCAAGTCAATGAAGGGTTAAAAAAAGCCGCAAATGATGCCGGTTTTGAATTAAGCTGCTTTCAAAGTAACTCAGAAAGTGAGCTAATTCAAGCAATTCAGCACGCTGGGCTTGATAAAGTTGATTATTTTATTTTCAATCCAGCTGCCTTTACCCACACCAGTATTGCTTTGCGCGACGCAATAAGCGCCGTCGCTATCCCTTTCATTGAAGTACATATCAGTAATATTTATGCACGCGAACCTTTTCGCCATTTGTCCTATTTTTCAGATATTGCCAAGGGTACTATCTCTGGACTTGGTGTAAAGGGTTATTTATTAGCCTTACAGTCAATTATTGACGAATTACAGTAGAGAGAACACACTAATGGATATTCGAAAAATTAGAAAACTAATTGAATTGCTGGAAGAAACAGGCATTTCAGAAATTGAAATTAAAGAAGGTGAAGAATCACTTAGATTAAGCAGGCACAGTACTGCGCCTGTGGAACAACAACACATACGCTATGTATCCAATCCCCAAAATCATATAACAGCGCACAATGATGCCAATCTACCAAGCCCTGCCCATCATAATCAAGCTCATACCGCTCCAGCAGCTGAAGCAGAGATATCTGGCCATAAAATTCATTCACCAATGGTTGGAACTATGTATACTTCGCCTTCACCTGAAAGTCCTGCTTTCGTGACTGTGGGCCAAAAAGTTAAAGTCGGTGATACTCTATGTATTGTTGAAGCTATGAAAATGTTCAATGAAATAGAGGCCGACCGCGCCGGAACCATTATGGCAATATTAGTAAAAAATGGGGATCCTGTTGAATACGATCAGCCCTTATTTATTATTGAATAAGGAGAAACTCCATGCTCAGTAAAATCGTTATTGCCAATAGAGGCGAAATTGCGCTGCGTATTTTACGCGCTTGCAAAGAACTTGGCATTCAAACTGTTGCCGTTCATTCTGATGTCGACAAAGATTTATTACACGTACGTCTTGCTGACGAAACAGTTTGCATAGGCCCAGCACCTGCACAAAAAAGTTATTTAAACATTCCAGCAATTATTTCTGCAGCAGAAATTACTGATGCTGTTGCCATTCATCCCGGTTATGGATTTTTATCTGAAAATGCGGATTTTGCTGACATAGTAGAGCAATCTGGATTTAAGTTTATTGGTCCTCGTGCTGAAAGTATCCGACTTATGGGTGACAAAGTATCTGCCATTGCTGCGATGAAAGCAGCTGGCGTACCTTGTGTTCCTGGATCAAATGGACCTATTACTGATGATGATGCCCAAACTATCGCCATGGCTAAATCAATTGGCTATCCTGTCATCATCAAAGCTGCCGGAGGTGGTGGCGGTCGTGGCATGCGCGTAGTTCATACTGAATCAAATTTATTAAGCGCTATCGTCTTAACGCAAAATGAAGCTAAAGCTGCCTTTAATAATCCCATTGTGTACATGGAAAAATTCCTGGAAAACCCACGTCATATTGAATTTCAAGTGCTCGGCGATGGTAATGGTAAAGCGATTCATTTAGGTGAGCGTGATTGCTCTATGCAAAGACGTCATCAAAAAGTGGTGGAAGAAGCGCCAGCACCCGGTATTTCTGCAAAACTAAGAAAAGAAATCGGCGCCAGTGTCGTTAAAGCCTGCCAAGAAATGAAATACCGAGGCGCAGGAACTTTTGAATTTTTATATCAAGACGGTTGTTTCTACTTTATTGAAATGAATACGCGCATCCAAGTAGAACATCCAGTAACTGAACTCATAACCGGTATTGATTTAATTAAAGAACAAATTAAAATTGCCAGCGAAATTCCGTTTACTCTAACTCAAGAGGACATTCATTTTCGCGGTCATGCTATGGAATGCCGCATTAATGCAGAAGATGCCAAGACCTTTATGCCCTCTCCTGGAACTATTAAACTATTCCATCAACCAGGTGGTCCAGGAATTCGCTTTGACTCCCATATTTACAGCAGCTATACCGTACCACCAAATTATGACTCTATGATAGGCAAGCTGATAAGTTATGGTGAAAACCGCGCTGAAGCAATAGCCAGAATGCGCAATGCTCTTGATGAAATTATTATTGATGGCATTAAAACCAATGTGGAATTACATCAACGAATTATGCACGATCTGTCTTTCGTTGAAGGTGGTACCAATATTCATTATTTAGAAAAAATGCTGAAGGATTAATCTCGTGTGGTTTCAGTTAAAAATTGAACATTGTTCCAGTACCGATGTGGAGCAAATTAGTGAAGATTTGGAAGAAACGGGTGCTTTATCCATTATGCTCACGGATAAAAACGACGACCCAGTTTTAGAACCTCTGCCAGGCACAACTCCTCTGTGGCCAGAAGTAATTATCCAAGCACTGTATGCTCATGCAAAAGATGCACAAAGCGCTCGCGAGTACTTATCGCAAAGTTGGCCTAATGTAACTTTTAGCTTAGAAGTTTTACCCGATAAAGATTGGGAACGGGTTTGGATGGATGATTTTAAGCCACAACGTTTTGGCAAAAAACTCTATATTTGTCCTTCCTGGACCAGTCCTCCAGATCCTGATGCGATTAATTTAATGCTGGACCCAGGGCTTGCCTTCGGCACAGGAACTCATGCTACTACTTCTTTATGTTTAACCTGGCTTGAACAAATGGATTTAACAAGCAAAACGGTCATTGATTACGGTTGTGGTTCAGGCATTTTATCCCTTGCCGCATTAAAACTCGGCGCAGAACATGTTTATGCTGTTGATATAGATCCGCAGGCTTTGCAAGCAACAAAAGATAATGCACTTAATAATGGGATTAGTGATTCTCAATTAACAATTGTTAATCCAACAATGGATCCCGCGGACAAGCCGCGGGACGTCGGTAGCGATACTTCCCAGGACCTCAGTAACGATACTTCCCCGGACGTCAGTAACGATACTTCCCAGGACCTCAGTAACGATACTTCCCCGGACGTCAGTAACGATACTTCCCTGGATGTCGGTAACGAAACTCCTACTTCCCGCGGCTTGTCCGCGGGATCCATTGATGAACCCGTTGATTTACTCATCGCCAATATTTTACTAGAACCCTTAATTTCATTAAAATCACATTTTCATGAACTATTAAAACCTAATTCTCAATTAGTAGTGTCTGGCTTATTAACAGAACAAGCTTCTACCTTGATAACTGCTTATGATACTCTTTTTAACCTAATTACCCAGGAACAGCAAGATGGCTGGTCCTTATTGGTATTTGTCAAAAAATAAAGGCTTAAAATGACTGAAGAACAAACATTCACCCCTTTTGCTCCTAAAAGAGCTTTGATCAGTGTTTCGGATAAAAGAGGCATAGTAGAGCTCTCTCAAGCTCTGCATAAGCACGGTGTAGAATTAATCGCAACTGGCAATACCGGCGCTTTACTCAAACAGCATGGCTTACCAGTAACAGATGTCAGTGCCTGCACAGGGTTTCCAGAAATGATGGATGGACGTGTGAAAACCTTACATCCAGCAATACATGCCGGTTTGTTAGCACGCGGTGCACAAGATGTACCCGTTTTACGCGAACACGGTATTCAAGCTATTGATTTACTGATTGTAAACTTGTATCCCTTTGAACAAACGATAAGTAATCCTGAATGTAATTTTAATTCAGCTATTGAAAATATTGATATAGGCGGCCCGACCATGGTGCGCTCTGCTGCTAAAAATCATGCCCATACTTTTGTTTTGGTAAATCCAGACGATTATGCAGAACTAATGCATAATGTGCAAAACAAAAAGGCGCCTAAAAATTGGGGATTTACCTTAGCTAAAAAAGCTTTTGCCCATACGGCAGCTTATGATGCATCCATCAGTAATTATCTGACCACTCTTGATGATAATCGCATTCCTAGCAATTTCCCTGAGGTGCTTACCTGTCAATTTAACAAAAAATACGATTTGCGTTACGGTGAAAATCCGCACCAGCAAGGAGTTTTTTATGCAGACAGAAACATACAAACGGGATCTTTGGGTTCGGCAAATTTACTCCAAGGCAAACAATTATCATTTAATAATATTTTAGATGCAGATGCTGCTTTAGATTGTGCTAAATCTTTCCCCTCGCAACAAACTGTATGCGTTATCGTAAAACACGCCAATCCTTGTGGCATAGCTGTGGATGAAACCCCACTCTTGGCATACTCCAGGGCCTTTGAATGCGACCCAGTCTCAGCTTATGGTGGCATTATTGCTTTCAATAAACCACTTACTGCCGACACTGCCAAAGCCATACTGGACAAACAATTTGTAGAAGTAATTATTGCCCCTGCCATCACAGCAGATGCCAAACAGGTACTTGCAAGCAAAGAAAATATCCGCGTACTAATCACTGGCGTTTGGCAAGAAACGAATGAATTTCGTTTGAATATGAAAAAAGTAGACGGTGGCTTATTAGTACAAGAACATGATTCCATGTCTTTAACTGATCTGGTTTTAAAAACAGTTACTAGAGAACAGCCGTCCCACAATCAAACCAATGATTTATTGTTTGCCTGGCTTGCAGCAAAACACGTGAAATCCAATGCAATTGTTTATGCTAGAGATGAAGCAACCATAGGCATAGGTGGTGGCCAAACCAGTCGCGTTATGAGTGCACGCATTGGTTTATGGCAGGCAGAGCAAAGAGGGTTTGATCCCAAAGGCGCAGTCATGGCCTCAGACGCATTCATCCCCTTTGCAGATACCGTAGAACTCGCAGCCCGTGCTGGAATAAGTGCTATCATTCAACCGGGTGGTTCCATACGTGATGAAGAAGTTATTGCTTGTGCCAATCAACATAAAATAGCAATGGTATTTACTGGGGTACGTCATTTTAAACATTAGCATGTACTTGAACTAATAGCTTGTTATAACGTATCATCTTATTTTCAAACTTAAATCGTTGAGAGCAAACTTATGACAACTGAGAATTACTTATCCTCAATTGTCACCAATATTCATGCGCGAGGAGCGTTAGTTCCGCAAGGATACTATCGTTCAAAATTATTTATTGCGCCCTATTGCGCTAATACCTTAGTCGCCGCTGCAGGGCCCATTCTTTCCTTACTTGAACGACTTTGTCTTAGTCCTTCATTACCACCTATTAGTGAAATGCGCGACAGTATTGATCATGAATTACGTGCTTTTCAAACCAAATTAGATGCCTCTAATTATGCCGAAGATTTAATCAATATTGCGCGTTACCTACTTTGCGCAACTATAGATGAACAACTTGGTAAAAATTATTTACGCGTCTATAAAATTGCTAGCGAATTTAAAGCCTTTACTCCATTTACTACTGATGGCATAGAACCGCAACAACGTTTTTTTGATATTCTAAATTATGTAAAAGACCGTCCCAACCAATATTTAGATTTGATAGAATTTATTTATTTTTGTCTCATTGCAGGTTTTGAAGGTATCTATCATATGCAAACAGATGGACGACAAACATTAGAAAATCAGATTGATGATTTGTACCAAATCATTCAGAAATATCGCTGTAATAAATCGCATCGTCTTTTTATCGAAAATCCGGTACCTAAAACCGTTAAAACCAGTTATAAGGCATCAGCAATTGCCGCAGCTGTGGCAATGGGCATAATTGCACTTGTTTTTTTTACCAGTCAAATTTTATTGGAAAATAAAGCGAAATCAGTTTTATTTGGACATTCTCAACTCGCTATGCTGGAACACTAAATGGACAATTCCCTACCTGCACTTTGTGAAGCAATAAAAAAAATACTGGCGCAATTAAAGCCGCAAAGCAATCCACTTTCTTTCATTGTGCTTACGGGTAAAAATAATCAAGGAAAATCAAGTCTATTAAAACAAAGTAAAATGCTTGAAGTTCCCGTCTTAAGCGAACAGTACGCTAAAATTTATTTTAACCAGCAAGGCATAGTGCTTGAATTAGGTGAAAGCTGGTTAAACAACAGCAAAAACCTGTTGCATAATACCTTAAAGCAACTTAATAAATGCAACCGCTATTTATCCATCACCGGTATCATATTGTGTGTGGATATTAATGAATTAATCCATACTGAACCTTTGCACTTTAATGAACTAAAAAAATCGCATATGCAGATACTGGAGCGATTTGCTAGCAACTTGGGTTACTCCGTTGAATTGGCTTTGATTTTCACAAAAATGGATACTTTAGCGGGATTTTCTGAATTTTATCAAAACGATCATGCGGCCGATCTGGTAAAACCTTTAGGCTTCTCACTCAATTGTATTAATCAAACCAAGAAAAAAGTTGAAGCGTACAAACGGCAATTTCATGTGCTTCTTGAGCAAATCAGCCAGGAAGTAATAAACAAAATGCATCCGGCGCGTACCACTATGAAACGCAGCCTGATTCGCGAGTTCCCCTTGCAGTTAACCAGCCTGGATCACCCAATACAATCATTAATCCAAGGCATAACCAGCAAGCCCTTTAATCTGCACTCTATTTATTTCACCAGTGCGGAACAAGGCGGAGTCAGTACTGATAGGTTGAACAAAAAAATTCAACATGAATACGCTTTGGTGGTGCAAGATACCTTTCCTCAGGCTACAAATTACAGAGCATACTTTATAGAAGGTGCTATTAGTACCATTCAGGATCATTGCTCGCAAGCCCCACAGGTTCGCACTATTTCACAAAAACCCTTAATTGCTGCAGCAGCAGGAATTGCCAGTCTTAGTATTCTTTTGTTGTTTCATAGCCATTATAAAACCGCTCATTTATTAGATGAGGCAAGTAAAGAATTAATGGCCTACGACACACTAAGTAGCCAAGGTGTCCCTAGTAGTCAATCTTTATATCATTTATCCAAGGCCGCAAACAAAATTAACCGGATTTCAAGTATCTCCTTGCCCACAGTGTATCAGTTAAAGCATGGGTTACGCATCAATGCGCAAAATCGCATTCAAGGCGAATTTTTACCTGCAATAACAACGGAATTGGAACAAGTAGTCAAAAATCCGAGTAATACCCCCCTAATACGCTATAAAGCTTTAAAGATTTATTTAATGCTCGCCCAACCCGAACATTTATCTAAAACCGAGGTTGTAGAATGGTTTAGCCAACAATGGGGCAAGGATCCTGCACATCCAGCAAGCAATCAGCTGGCCTTATTAAACAATGTATTGAGTAAAACCTTGCAAGGCGTACCGATAAACCAACAAACCATTTCCGATGCCAGAAATTATTTAAATGCTTTACCTACAAGCTATCTGTTTTATTCATTAGCCAAGGAATATTTTCCTAATACTGAAGAAAATGTATCAATTGAAGGTTTTAATCTTATCTCCACACATTTACCGAGCTATTTTACCAAAGCTGGTTTTGAACAAATTATTAGAGAATTGCCTAATATCAGTAATAAATTACAAACGGAAAATTGGATCCTGGCACGCCAAGATTTAACACAATTACCCGATATGTTAACGCAGGCTTATTGTTTTAATTACGTGACTTGGTGGCAAACCTTTATGCGTAAATCACAACCCTTGCATTATCAAGATTACGAACAGGGTCGGCAAGTTACTAAAATTCTTGCACGTTCCAATTCCATTGCTAAAATCATTGATTTGGTTCAAAGCCAAACCAAACCAGATTTGAATCAAACGGACTCATTATTCAATCAACAAATTGCCAATCAATTTACTGAATTAAATTTAATGAGCTCTTCTAGTGCTAAAGAATTAAGCGTCAAAATTTCTGAATTAGAGCAATTTATAGCAACTTTATCCGTGGTCAATGACGGCGGTCGAACAGCATTTAATCTGACTAAATCCCGCTTTATTAATGAAAGCAATTCCGATCCCATCAGTTTGCTGTTTAATCAAGCGCGACAAGCACCAGAACCATTAAAAACCTGGACCAACCAAATTGCAGGAGACACTTGGGTATTACTCATCAAAGATACGCGCCAGTACATCAACAAACAATGGCAGCAATCTGTTTATAGAGAATTCCAAAATACCATAGCCCATCGTTATCCTTTTGAACCATCTCAATTTGATGAAATTGCTTTGGCCGATTTTAATCACTTTTTCGCAACTCATGGGGTGATTAACACCTTTACCGAACAATATTTAAAACCCTTTTTAGATGTCTCCAATGCTGAATGGAAACCCAAAGTTTTAAATGATTTCGTATTACCGATTTCTGGCGATACTTTGGATGCCATTATTCGCGCGAATATTATTACCAATATGTTTTTCCCTGATAGAAGTGAAGAGACTAAAATTGAATTTAGCTTGCAAAAAATCAGTCTGGATCCAGTAGTTGCCAATTTGAGCGTACAAATCGGTACCACAAAATTAACCGATACCCAAAGCAGCGAATCCATAACTCAATTTATCTGGCCACAAAATAATGCC
Source organism: Legionella sp. (assembly GCA_041662885.1). Classification (GTDB taxonomy): domain Bacteria; phylum Pseudomonadota; class Gammaproteobacteria; order Legionellales; family Legionellaceae; genus Legionella. The sequence goes on along the minus strand of JBAZRP010000037.1, from coordinate 3,053 downwards.
TCATTGAATTTAGATTCAATAGAAGGAAATCATTATAAATTAGCTGAAGAAGGTACTTGGGCAATATTTAAGTTACTGGAAAAAGTAAACGTACTAGTAGATGAGCAAGACAGCTCCAGCTTACAGATTTTATTTGAAGTGAATAGTAATTCTGGTAGGTATTTATTAAAAACCAGCAATAAAGTAAATCCATTCACACCAGGAATTTTAAATGGATTTACTTTAAATGAGAGTTTGGTTTGAACCGATAATGCCCGTCTTTGGTAGCCTTATGAAGAAGTCACTGCAGGTAAAATATAACTTTGCTTGCGCCAATTCAATATCAAAGAAGCGCCAATTCCAGCAATCAAACCCCAAAACGCTGCGCCCATTCCTAATAAACTAAAACCAGAAGCAGAAACAAGAACTGTAATCAAAGCCGACTCACGATGTTTTTCATCGTCCAAAGCGTGTTTCAAGCTCGAGCCAATAGTGCTAAATACGGCTAAACCCGCAAGAGCCAAAACCAATTGCTTAGGAAATGCAAAAAACAAGGCCACAATAGTAGCGCCTAAAACAGCAATTATTAACCAACAAATTCCAGCAAAAATAGTAGCTCTATAACGCCTGGTAGGATCAGCATCTGCCTCAGGACTGCTACAAATAGCTGCAGTAATCGCCGCAAGACAAATTGAATAACTCCCAAAAGGGGCTAATAGAAAATTAACTATGCCTACCCAGCTAATCACCTTAGAAATAGGAGGATGGTAACCGGCAGAATGCAATACAGTCACTCCGGGAATATTTTGTGAGGTCATTGTGACTATAAATAAAGGAACACCAATACTAATCAGCGTTGATACTGTGAATACTGGAGCCGTAAATATCGGCATAGCCAAAGCAAAATGGAAGTGTTCTAAATTAAATAAACCTTGGTATTGCGCGACAATTATCCCTGCTAATAACACTAAAACAATGACATAACGCGGCATCAAACGCTTACCAAATAAATAAGTAACTAACATAGTTCCTATTAATAGAAATTGCGATTGCATGGCAGTGAACACGTCAAGACCAAAACGTAACAGTATTCCAGCTATCATCGCTGAAGATAAAGCCTTGGGTATGTGTTTGATTAGTTTTTCAAACCAACCCGTTATACCAAAAATAATGGTTAATAAAGCTGCGAATAAAAATGCCCCTACTGCCTCAGCCATAGGCACACCAGTCAAGCTAGTCGCCAATAAAGCCGCACCAGGCGTGGACCAACCGGTTAAAATTGGGATTCGATAATATAAAGAAAGCCCAACACAGCTCAAAGTCATGCTTAAACCAAGAGCAAACAGCCAAGAACTAACTTCAGCAGGAGAAGCTCCAGCAGCAGTAGCTGCTTGAAAAACAAGCACTGCGGAACCAGTAAAACCAACCATAACGGCAACAAAGCCTGCTACCATGTTGGAAAGGGAGAAATATTTAAACATTTGGTACAACCTTTATATGGAAAATCTTGAGAGTGTATCATACATCTTAAATTACATGAACACAGAGCCTTGCTTCTTCCCAGAATCATCCAACGCGATAACAAAGCCGCGACTCTAAGGCTTGGGTTGACCTACACTAGCCTATCTTCTCAGGTAAGGATTTGACATTAGGATCTTTCGAATAAGCTTCCAAAATATCATTAACCAATTGCTCAGTCATACTTTCTCTTTCTTCCTCTTGAATCAAACCACCCTTTTCCTTCATTCCGGCTAATCTGGCTTCCAAAACCTTAGCTATCGAACCATTAGGAAACAGTGCAGCTAAGACGCGCCGCGCCTCACCTGGGCCCAGGTGTCGGTATAGTTGATTTCTCACAGTGGCATCCTCGGCAGTGGTACTAAATGCCCATAACTCTACCGGACCCAGTGTCAAAGTAAGTAATTGTACGTTGATGCCATTTTTAGTAGCAAACTGAGCCAGGAAAGTCGCACCACCTTGTCTTGGACCGTGCACTCGAGTACGCAGCGCGACTTTAGCTGTTTCACTCAAGCCAAAAATACTGCAGGTTTTTTCCACCGCCTGCGAAGGACCAGCATCCATAATGAAAATAGAGGTAGCAAAGTCAATCATCACGGGATCAAAGTCATCTACCGATTGCGATAACAGTGCAATTTGCACAGCCCACTTACGGCCCTCGCGCATATCGATAATCACTTGCTCACGAACAGCGGACGATTTAGAAGTACGGTGAAACTCGTCATAAACAATTCGCTTGGGATCTTCTCTAATCTCTTGCGTTCTCGTCTTATGGTATTCTTTATATTGATCCGGAACATTATTTAAACTTTCTTCAGTTAAATAATAGTGTCTGGCCAAAACATAACGCGCTAACATATACATCACTGCGGTTTGTCTATCTGCCGCGTCCCCACCACTTTTGGCTACTTCGTCCAAATCCAGCGATACTACTCGAGCATCCCCAATATCAAAACTCGTAACCCGAGAAAGAATAGGATATTCACGCACAGAACCAGAAATCATACGCGAAAATGCATTAATCAAAGACTCACCAGTTGGTGCGGATACTCTTTCATAAAGGTCCTCAATAGCTGGTGTACGACATATGGAGGCTGCATCTGCTAATAAAGGCATGGCATAACGTTGCGCTAAAAAGGCTTCGTGAACAAATCCTGCAGAGTATAAAGAATCAGTTACTTCCCACCAGGTGGATTTTGAATCACGGACAAACCCAATTTCTTCTAAAATACTATCAATAAACTCTTCAACTCCTGGAGCATAGGGAACAGGATTAAACTCATCCGCCAAGCTTTTGTATAATTCATCAACCACCATTCCTGCCAAATCAGGCATACCGTCATAAGGCTTCTCTGCACCAAGCGGCGTAGTTAATAGGGTCATGAAATTAACTAAAAATGCACGTTCCAGGGCGGTAGGGAAGCGACAACCTAATTGAGTATCAAAAGGATTAATAGAATATTCTGCCGTCATGCGCAAACGATGATAGGCCACTAGATGGCGCTTAGAGGCAGGCAAAGCTTCTTTCAACAAAGAAATAAGACCACTACTTGAAG
>JBAZRP010000036.1:0-26819 GCA_041662885.1 Legionella sp. | reverse complement strand
AATGAATTTTTTTATGTTTTAATTTTTTAAAAACTATCACTAAGTTTCATGAGAACAAAACCCTGGCATTAATATCTTTTGTCTAATTGTTTAAAATTTAGATGATCTTGCCCTGCCAACCCAGAGGCCCTAAATATGCATATAAGGCCACTGGATTGCTGTGCTCGCAAGAAGGTAGATATTTTATTCGGGTTAGACACCATAGATTCGTCGGGTTAACGCAGGGAAATCAAGGCTGCCGAATATTTTTCTGTAATTCCTGATGCTGATCTTTAAGCGCGCGTCTGAGTATTTTCCCAACATTTGTTTTAGGTAATTCATCAAAGAATTCCACAATTTTAGGAACTTTATAAGCGGTCAAGTGTTCACGACAATGCTCGATAATTTGTTCAGCCGTTAACGATGGATCACGCTTAACGATACAGGCTTTAACCCTCTCACCTGATTCAGAATCCATTACGCCTACAACTCCAACTTCAAGCACTCCTGGATGCATTCCTATTACTTGTTCTACTTCATTGGGATATACATTAAAACCAGAAACAACGATCATGTCTTTTTTGCGATCGACTAAATAGATAAATCCTTCTTCATCCATCTTGGCAATGTCGCCTGTTTTCAAAAAACCATCTTTAGTGAAAACCAAAGCAGTTTCATCAGGTCTTTTCCAATAACCAGGCATTACTTGAGGGCCTTTAACACATAATTCACCACTTGAGCCAATGGGAACTTCATTATCGCTATTATCCCTAATAGATACATCCGTACTTGGGATAGGTAAGCCGATGCTGCCATTATAACCTTCATAATACATTGGATTCATAGTTACTGCAGGGCTGGTTTCAGTTAAACCGTAGGCTTCAAGAAGTTTGGTTTTAGTTAATTCACTCCATCGCAATGAAACGCTTTTTTGCAAGGCCATACCACCCGATAAAGCTAATTTAACATGAGAGAAATCGATTTCTTTAAATTTGGGGTGGTTTAATAAGGCATTAAATAAAGTATTTACACCTGTAATAGCAGTGAATTTGGAGTTTTTTATTTCATCAATAAAATGACTCACATCTCTGGGATTCGCTATTAATATATTTTTAGCGCCAAATTTAAAATAAGTTAAACAATTAGCAGTTAATGAGAATATATGATACATCGGTAAAGCGGTAACAATTATTTCATGATCATCTAAATTCAAGGAATCAATCCACGCATGTGCCTGAAGGATATTCGCAAGTATATTACCGTGGGTTAAAATAGCCCCTTTTGCAACCCCGGTGGTGCCGCCAGTATATTGAAGAAATGCAATATCATCATGATTAAGCGCTACATGATGGAGCGTACTTTGACTACCTAATTGCAGGACATAATTTAGGGTAACTGAATGGGGAATAGTATACGTTGGAACCATTTTTTTTATGTGTTTTATCACAAAATTGACTGCCAAACGCTTTAATGTAGGAAATAAATCACCAAACTGGGTAATAACTACATGTTTTATTGTTGGCATAAAGGGTAGTGCTTTTTCTACAGTCGCAGCAAAATTAGCCAAAACTACTAAAACATCCGCTTCAGAGTCATTCATTTGATGGATTAATTCATCCGGAGTATACAAAGGGTTAGTATTTACTACTACATAACCTGCGCGAAGAGCACCAAAAACAGCTATTGGGTATTGTAAAATGTTTGGCAACATAATCGCAATGCGAGCGCCTTTGGCTAAGCCTAATGTTTGTAGGTAGGCGCCGAAGTCGCGGCTGAGTTTGTTTACTTGAGCATAGGTAATCTCAGTGCCTAAACTAGAGTACGCAGGCCTATGGGTATACTTGCTAAAAGATGTCTTTAATAAATCGGCAAGCGATAAAAATTGATTGATATCAATTTCATGTGGTACACCCTCTTGATAATGTTCAAACCACCTTCTATCCACTTGCTCATCCTTCTGTTGTTATTTGTTCTACCATGATAGTATAAACAAAAATAACAGTTATGGGTATCATAGAAATGAATGACAACATAATAAAAACTCAAGCCTTCAAATTAAAAGGGCGGTTGTATACATTTACTGTTCTACATGTACAAAGTACAGATAAAAAGCTATTTTCACAGCAATTTGTTGAAACAGTTGCAATGGCACCTAAACTATTCGACCGTACTCCTGTTGTATTTGATTTGACCTCAGTGCATGACGAAGAGTTTGAATTACAAGAGTTGCTGCAAATCGCACGTGACCACGGCATGATTCCAGTTGCTATTCAAGGTGGAAATCCCATGCAGGATACTTTGGCCCAATTACAGGGTTTGGCTGTCCTAAATGCATCCTCTTCGCAAGATAAACCAATAATTGAACGCCCCATCGAGCATCATGCACCTGAGGCGAGTAAATCACGCTTAGTTACTACACCAGTACGATCGGGCCAACAAGTTGTAGCCAAAGGAGGAGATTTAATTATTACCTCTACAGTAAGTCATGGTGCTGAACTCTTGGCAGACGGATCAATTCATGTTTACGGTCCCTTGCGAGGGCGCGCCCTGGCTGGTTTGTCCGGCGATTTAGACACCCGAATTTTTTGTCTTTCACTTGAAGCTGAACTGGTCTCGATAGCGGGCTACTATCGTTTAAGTGATGCGATTGAACCCATTAATGGCCCTTGCCAAATTTATTTAGTAGATCAACACATTCATATAGAAGCTTTATGATAGATACTGTTTTTATTTCTGATTTACATCTACATCCTAATGAGCCTAAGATCCAGGCTCGTTTTAATACCTTCATTGAATGGGCAAAACATTCAGTCCAAAATCTGTATATTTTGGGCGATCTATTTAATGCTTGGGTAGGAGATGATGAATTAGATGATTGGAGTAGGGGAGTAGCGCAGCAAATATATTCCCTTAACAAACATGGTGTTAAAGTATTTTATATGCATGGCAATCGTGATTTTCTGCTAGGAAATACTTTTGCACAACGTGCAGGATGGGAAGTTATTTACGAACCTGCCTTTATTAATCTCGGTACTGAGAAAGTAATGTTGATGCATGGTGATAGTTATTGCACAAAAGATATCAATCATCAACGCCTACGGATGCTAACACGTAACCGATTGTTTCCATGGATATTTTTACGGCTACCACTCACTTTTCGTAAACGTCTGGCTTCAAAATTGCGCTCCCAAAGTATGAAATCAGGTAAATCAATGGCAGAAATGGATGTGGTAGTTGATTCTGTTATAAAACATATGGTACAACATAGTACAAAGGTGTTAATTCACGGGCATACTCATAAGTGCGCACTATCAGTATATCCTCATGAAGAATATCAATTAAAACGCTATGTCTTAAGCGATTGGGATGACAATCCACAGATATTGTGTTATGATTATACAAAAGGTTTATATTATGTCACGATTTAAGTTTTTTCGGGAGAGCCACATGAGTAGCAAAGATCATGAAGTAAAACAAAAGTTGGCGCAGGCACTTTTAAACGAGGCTCGAGTAGCACTTCGTAATGGTGATTTCCAAAAATTATTAGAAGCTCATGCTAGGTCTATGGCTGCTGCTAACGCTCATCGCAATCTAGTTGATAAAAAGGGAAATGACATCTCTGCTGCAGGTAGATTAAAATCGCTAATAGCAGAGCATGGAAGAATGGGTACAGTACGATCTTATGATGACTGGCGTGCTGCTATGTCAACGGTTATGGAAATGACTCATTATCTAAATGAATCTCTTAATGATTCTTTTGAGGGACAGGGTCTGGAATTGCGTAACTATTTAAGCGAAGAGTTTCAAAAGGGTATCTATCAACATGTTAGTCCAGTGAGTGATGCTATAAAAGATTATGTGAAAAAGCAGACTACCGATCGTATATTTGGACCAACCATACCTGAAAATATGCCCACCTTATATACAGACATTAAACTTAATGAAAAAAACCAAGTAGTAACTAAGTTAGTGCGGAGTGATAACGGATCGGTTGCAGATATAGAACCAGGCTTTGAAACTGCAGTGAGAGAGCAATTCAAAAAACACGGTTATATACCTTATAATAAGACTAATAGTAAAGGTCAAATTCCTCCAGAAAAGCAAAATGTATATGTTAAAGAAATAGATTCTAAGCTAGGTGTGATGACTGAATTGAATAAAAAAGATTTCGATGATATCACAGCAATTATGACCAGTAAGGATGGATTGTCGAAAGATTTGGATGTTAGTGTTGAAGCGAGACAAATTGGTCTTAGTCGATAAATCATAAACGGAAAGATAAATGGACCTAGAACAAGAACAAAAAGAGGATGATGTAAGTCAATGGTTTTCCACCTATGGTTTGATTACCGCCGAAAGAATTCTTGGGCGGTATCAGATTGATTTACCTCAAGATTTATTATTAGCGGCTGTTAAAAATCAGTTTAGTTTTTACCACCGCATTTTACAGGTTCCTTTAAAAAACGTACTTAACGGAATAGTCCTTGAACAAGCTTCCGATTATCATGTATATGCACAAAAATTATTTATCGATTATTTGTTATCTGGTGAAACCACTAGTCCAGAAGGTGCTCCAGGAGAAAATACTCGAATTGCTTTGGAAGAAGAAAGAAAAGGTTTAGTCGCATTGGGAGATAATTTCCATAATCTTGAGTTAGAGCACGGCAGTTTAATTGCTTCTAGTCAGCGCGTATTAATTCAAATAAGCCAGCAATGGCAAAAAACTATGGATGCGGTTATTAAACAAATTCAAAATGTGGCTAGAGCTTCAGGAACTGAGCTTAAACCCAGTGAAATTCGTTTGGCTATCAATTATGGTATTGCTAATAATCGCTTACAAGACGCTAATACTCGGGAATTAGATAGTACTTTTATTGTAAAAATGAATGAGAAATTGAAAGCCTCTAGTGAAGTGCACAGTAAATTTAACGAGATTTTAGTCAGTTTAGTGGCAATATCAGTGGAATTTGAGGCAAGTTTAACTGATTTCTTTTATCAAACTGCCCAGTTGAATGAGCAAGCCCGTTCCTACAGAGCCCAGTTTTATGAAACCATTTTACGAGTTATTGATTTAATAAAGCTGTTGCCTGAATATAAAATCGACCCGGTTCAAGATGCGATTAATCGAGAGACTTTATATTTTGACAAAACCATTGGAGAAACAAACTCCTAGTCACAGACCCCCATTTTCGTGTATAATGGCGCACTTTAAAACTAAACTCACTTGGAGTGCACAATGGCTAAAGAACTAACCCTATCGATTATTAAACCTGATGCAGTTGCAAAATCAGTAATCGGTGAAATATATACTCGTTTTGAAAAAGCTGGCTTGGATATCATAGCTGCAAGAATGGCTCAACTTTCTCGTGCTCAAGCAGAAGAATTTTATGATATTCATAAAGAACGTCCTTTTTTCAAAGACTTAGTTGAGTTTATGATTTCTGGTCCAGTCATGATTCAAGTGTTAAAAGGTGACAATGCTGTATTAAAAAACCGTGACATTATGGGTGCTACTAATCCTAAAGAAGCGGCTCCAGGAACTATTCGTGCAGATTTTGCTGATAGTATTGATGCTAATGCGGTACATGGTTCTGACAGCCAAGAAAATGCAGTACGTGAAATTGCTTTTTTCTTTGAACCTCATGAAATTTGCGACAGATAATTAATTTTTGGAATCAACATGAGCGTTCAAAAAGTAAATTTATTGGATTATAACTATCAGCAAATGCGTGATCTACTGTCGCAATGGGGGGAACAACCTTTCAGAGCGCAGCAATTAATTCAATGGATTCATCAAACAGGCTTAGTTGATTTTGAAAAAATGACTAATATTGGGAAAGCGTTAAAAACCAAGCTTTCCCAATTGTCCGAAATTAGAGTTCCTGAAATTGTTGCTTGTCAGAAATCAAGTGATGGCACTCACAAATGGCTGCTTAAATTAAGTTGCGGCAATTGTATTGAAACAGTATACATCCCTGAAAAAAATCGCGGTACTTTATGTGTATCCTCCCAGGTTGGTTGTGCTTTAAATTGCAGTTTTTGTTCTACTGCCAAACAAGGATTTAATCGTAATTTAACTACTGCAGAAATTATAGGTCAAGTTTGGCTTGCTGTACGAGAGTTATCCCAAGAGCAGGGTGCTCATGATAAAAAAGTTACTAATGTGGTCATGATGGGTATGGGCGAGCCCTTACTTAATTTTGATAATGTTGTGGCTGCCATGAATATCATGATGGATGATTATGCTTATGGTTTATCTAAACGGCGTGTGACCTTAAGTACTTCTGGAGTTTTACCTGATTTAGAACGATTGCGTACAGTAAGTCCCGTGGCTTTAGCAGTGTCTTTACATGCACCTACTGATGAATTACGCGATATTTTAGTGCCAATTAATAAGAAATACCCATTAGAACAACTGATGGCTTTATGTAAAACATATTTCAAAGATGAGCCACGCAGGAAGGTAACTTTTGAATACGTGATGTTACAAGGGGTGAACGATCAACCCGAACATGCGGCCGCTCTTATAAAACTACTGAAAAACGTACCTGCGAAAGTTAATCTCATACCCTTTAATCCTTTCCCAATGACTCAATATAAACGATCTTCCCAAAAAACAATTGATGCTTTTCGCGATCAATTAATAAATAGTGGTATTAATACCATAACACGTAAGACACGCGGTGATGATATTGATGCAGCCTGTGGTCAATTAGCAGGGGAAGTACAGGATAGAACCAGCCGCTCTCAAAGATGGCAAAAATTAAATTTTGTAGCTAAAAGCCAATAACTCTTAAAAAAGTTGGGCCAAACCCTGAGGGAACACCACTTTTCAAATCAAAATCAAAGCTTCCTTCTCCCCACTGCCATTAAGTTAAACACTAGAGCCCGTCATCCCGAGTGCAACGAGGGATCTCCGAAAGTGGCAACTGAGCTAATTTCAGGAGATCCTTCACTGCGTTCAGGATGACGTAAAGTCTTAACTTAATGACAGTGTCCCTTTTCCCCACTGCCATTAAGTTAAACACTAGAGCCCGTCATCCCGAGTGCAACGAGGGATCTCCGAAAGTGGCAACTGAGCTAATTTCAGGAGATCCTTCACTGCGTTCAGGATGACGTAAAGTCTTAACGTAATGACAGTGTCTCTTCTCCCCACTGCCATTAAGTTAAACACTAGAGCCCGTCATCCTGAGTGCAACGAGGGATCTCCGAAAGTGGCAACTGAGCTAATTTCAGGAGATCCTTCACTGCGTTCAGGATGACGTAAAGTCTTAACGTAATGGCAGTGTCCCTTTTCCCCTGGGGAGAAGGGGCTTTAGGGTGCACTTCACCTTTTTAAAGCAAGCTCCATAAATATGTTGCAAACCTATATGCTTGTTGATTATTACTGGTTATAATGCGTGATATTTTTTAATTTTAAGTAGTAATTGTGTACAAAATTCTGGGTTTTGCTGTTTTATTATGCTGTTTGCTGCTGCCAGCGTGCAAGCAAACTGAGTCTACGCAAAATATAAAAGAAGATAATACGGCAAAAAAAACTGATTTGAGTAAAGCTGCCTCTTACAATGTACAGCTCGGTTTAGGTTATTTAAAGCAAAACGACAGACCCAGGGCAAAAAAGAAATTGCTACTAGCTATGGAACAGGCTCCCCATTCACCTGAAATTAATGCTTCCTTTGCATATTTCTTTGAGAAAACAGGTGAGTTTGATCAAGCTAAAAAGTACTATTTGAAGGCAATTTCTTTATCAGGAAATTCGGGTTCGCAATTGAATAACTATGGTGCCTTCTTGTGCAGAAGGGGTGATTATAAAACCGCTGAGGTTTATTTTCTAAAAGCAGTTAAAGATGTTAATTATCTGAATACTTCAGCAGCCTATGAAAATGCTGGTTTATGTTCCTTAGAAATACCTGATTTTGAAAAAGCAAAAACTTACTTTTCATCAGCATTAGATCAGGACCCAACGCGTAGGGAGTCATTACTCGAATTAGTTAAACTGGAAGGTAAAGCAGGCAATGACGCCCAAGCCCTTAAGATACTGGATAAATATCCAGAAATAGTATTAAATGATCGCGATTTATTGGATAAAGCCAAAGAACTCGCGATTAAACTCGGCGAACAAAATCTTGTTGCTAAATATGAAACAAGCTTCAGGAGTTTAGAGTCCAATATTGTAACTAGTGGAGCAAATAATGAATACAACAACCACACTGGATGAGTTGAATCAAATTGAAATTGATAATCCGGGATTACAACTAGCAAGTATACGTCTACAAAGAGGATTTACTATTGAGTACGTAGCAAGTAAGTTGCATTTACGCGTTCGAATTATTGAATTGTTAGAAAATGGTGACTTTAATCTATTACCAGAGCCGGTATTTATTAAAGGCTATTTGCGTGCTTACGCCAAATTATTAGGAGTTGCACCTGAACCCTTTTTAGCTGTATTCAACCAACAAAATACTTTCGAAACTAAAACAGAACGAGCTTTATGGCAGAGCAAACGAGAGCCACACAAAGGTGAGCATTTGTTGCGTCTAATTACGATTGTTTTTGCTTTAGGAGTAATGGTTGCTGTTGGCGTTTGGTGGCAAAAAAACCGTGACACCCAGCAAGCCTATATGCCTCCTGAGACAACATCTGATGTATCATTAAATGAACCGAGCAATGAAATTAAGCTAACTGATTTATCAAAAATGCAATCATTATTGACACCAAATCCAGAGATGACTCTATTGGAGAAAGAAGGTGGTTGATAAAATTCAAGCCATTAGGGGTATGAACGATATACTTCCAGCTAAAACACCAGTTTGGAGATATGTAGAGAATATTCTAACTACTTGTCTTAGACGATATGGATATCATGAGGTCCGTTTTCCTCTTGTTGAAAGTACCCAATTATTCAAAAGAACCATCGGTGAGGTTACTGATATAGTCGAAAAGGAAATGTACACTTTTGATGATTTAAATGGAGACAGTCTTACTCTTAGGCCTGAAGGTACTGCTGGTTGCGTTCGAGCCTGTATTGAAAACGGATTATTGTACAATCAAACCCAAAAGCTTTGGTATATGGGCCCTATGTTTCGTCATGAAAGACCACAAAAGGGGCGATACCGACAATTCAACCAATTGGGTGTAGAAGTATTTGGTATTGCAGGAGCTAGTATTGAATTAGAGTTAATTCTTTTATGCCGCAGAATGTGGCAGGAATTAGGTTTTACAGATCAGGTTCAATTGCAAATTAATACCTTAGGAACTTTGGCGGAACGCCAACAGCATAAAATACAATTGGTTGAATATTTGCGTGATCATTTTGATGACTTAGATCAAGACAGCAAAAATCGATTGGATAGAAATCCTTTAAGAGTACTAGACAGCAAAAATCCCCAAATGCAAGAATTGATTGCCAATGCACCTAAGCTATTAGATAGTTTAGGGGAAGAGAGCACTGCACTGTTCCAATCTTTATGCTCAGGACTTGATACATTAGGTATAAGTTATCAGGTTAATCCTGTATTAGTTCGCGGCTTGGACTATTATGGCCATACCGTATTTGAATGGGTTACAGATAAACTGGGAAGTCAGGCAACCATTTGTGCTGGCGGAAGATACGATATCTTAGTTGAGCATCTAGGAGGCATGGCAACACCAGCAGTTGGTTTTGCTATGGGAATTGAGCGTTTATTATTATTAATGGAAACGCTTGAATTAGAAGCAGCAGTTAAACCTGAATTATCAGTTTTTATAATGGTAAGTAATGAGGCGAATCTAAATAAAGGCTTAGAGCTCAGTGAGTCACTTCGAAGCGCTTTTCCTGAAATGCAGATACTCATGAATACAGTAGCCGGAAGTTTAAAAAGTCAATTCAAAAAAGCCGATAAAAGTGGGGCTCGTTTGGCCTTGATTTTAGGTGATGATGAAATACAAAATAATCAAGTAAGTATAAAAGATTTGCGAAAACAATCAGAGCAGATTACAGTGGATGTTACTCAATTAAATCACGTTTTGTCAGCAATACAAATCTAAGTTTTGGAGAAAATAATGTCGGTATATATGACAGAGGAAGAACAGCTAGAATCCATTAAAAAATGGTGGAACCGCCATGGAACTTTAGTAACTGTTGGTTTATCCATAGTGCTGGTCTGTATTGCTGGATATCGTTATTACGATTGGCATCAATATAAAATGAAACAACAAGCCTCTATTACTTATGAAAAAATGATGATGGAATTTTCCAATCATAATAACAAGGCCGTACGTGCTTATGCGAATGATTTAATAAGTAACTACGACAATTCTGTATACGCTGACGTAGCGCATATGACCTTAGCTAAAATCTATGTTTCCAAAGATAAACTGGACAAAGCTAAAAATGAATTACAGCAAGTGGTTAATTCAACAAAAATGGCGCCTTTGAAACAGATTGCGAAAATTAGAATTGCACGAATTTTGGCGGCTGATAAGTCCTATACAAATGCATTACAAGAATTAAGTTCTATCGAGGATGCAACTTATTTACCAGTATCAATGAACTTAAAGGAGACATTTACGGCGCTACTGGACAATATAAAGAAGCGGTAGATGCCTATAAATTAGCGAGTGATGAAGTTAAAAACAATGGTATGGGTAATTTGTTTTTAGAAATGAAAACCAATGACTTGGCTAATAAAAGTCAATCCATGGTTTCTGAAAATAAACAGGTTGAACCAACTTAAACGTTACAATAAAGGTTACATCAATTATGAAAATTAATTATATTTTTTTATGTTTATGCATATTAGTACAAGGTTGTTCCAAGGTTGACGATTATGTTTTAGGACCTGATAACACCCCTAAACCAAAACCCTTAAAACCCGTTACTTCATCTATGAAGGTTGCAAATAATTGGTCGGTTCCAGTTGGTAAACCAATTAAAACCAAGGATTATTTAAAGCTGAAACCAGTAGTTCGTTCTAATACAATCTATACTGCTGATAGCTCAGGCCTGATAGAAGCAGTTAGCAAAGTGAATGGCAAAGCTAAATGGACTACTCAGCTATCGAAAGCCATTACAAGTGGCCCCACAGTGAAGGATGGATTGATAGCAGTAGGCACTAATGCATCTACTTTAGTATTGCTCAATGAAAAAGATGGCAAGCAATTATGGGAAACTAAAGTTTCCAGTGAGATATTATCTCCACCAGCGATAGGTCATAAAAGAGTAATTGCAAAAACTATTGATGGTAAGGTTTTTGCCTTTGATGCTGCGACTGGCAAACAATTGTGGACTGCTGAACACGGAGCACCCAGTTTGTCATTAAAAGCCAGCTCTTCACCAGTTATTCTTGGTAATTTAGTATTAATTGGTTTTTCAGACGGCAAAATGGATGCTTTAGAAATTGAAACCGGACATGTGGTTTGGCAGCGTAGCATTGCCTATGCTTCTGGTGCTAGTGATATTGAACGTCTGGTCGATATCGACTCAGATCCGATAGTTAAAGATAATATTGCTTATATTGCTAGTTATCAAGGCTATATAGGCGCTCTATCATTGAGCGATGGTCAATTTATTTGGCGTAAAGCAGGCTCTGTCTATAAAAATATGTTACTGACAAATAAAAGTTTATATGTAACCGATAGTAATGATGTTCTTTGGTCTTTGGACCGTCGTACAGGTACTATTAATTGGAAACAAACCGCCTTTAAAGCACGCGGTATTACTGAACCCGTATTATTAGGAAATAATATTGTTGTAGGTGATAAAACCGGCTATTTACACATTATTTCAACCCAAACAGGGGAAGTATTGGCCCGCTCACAATTAGCAAGCGGTGTTACTGTATCTCCAAGCGTTGCAGGAAAAAACGTTTATGTGTTAACAGATAATGGAATGCTAAATAATTTATCTGTGAGTTAATATTATGATTCCTGTTATAGCCCTTGTAGGGCGCCCCAATGTTGGTAAATCGACTTTGTTTAATCGATTTACCAAAACTCAAGATGCTTTAGTCGCAGACTTTCCTGGTTTAACACGTGATAGACAATACGGCCAAGCGCAATTTGATGATAAAGCTTTCATCGTTGTAGATACTGGAGGAATAGGTGTCGATGATTTAGCCGTTGATAATTTGATGTCCAAACAATCAACTATTGCTCTGAATGAAGCCGATGTAGTGCTCTTACTTGTTGATGGCCGTTCTGGTAGAACAGGCATTGATGAAAACATTGTTACAAGTTTACGAAAGCTCAATAAAAAAGTGTATTTGGTTGTAAATAAGACTGATGGTTTGGATGAGGATATTGCCTGCTCTGAATTTCAAACATTAGGCATTACTGATATTATTCCAATCTCAGCTTCTCATGGTCATGGCATTAGATCATTACTAGAAATTGTTTTAGAACCTTTCCCAGTTAATAAAGAAGAACAAACTTCTAATGACACCGTAAAAATTGCCTTTGCCGGACGACCCAATGTAGGAAAATCCACACTTATTAATCGGATTTTAGGTGAAGAAAGGGTAGTTGTTTATGATATGCCCGGTACTACACGTGATAGTATTTCCATACCTTTTGAAAGAGATGGTAAACAGTATGTATTAATTGATACTGCAGGTGTTAGAAGAAAAGCGCGAGTAGATGAAAAGATAGAGAAGTTTTCCGTAATAAAAACCTTACAGGCTATCAAAGAATCCAACGTTTGTTTACAGCTTTTAGATGCCAACGAAGGAATCACTGATCAGGATATGAATCTTTTAGGTTTTATCATTGAGTCAGGCAAGGCTCTAGTTATTGCAGTTAATAAATGGGATGGATTAGACGGCGAACATAAAGATAGAGTTAAAGATGAATTAGAACGAAGATTGCATTTTGCTAAGTTTGCTAAAATTCGATTCATTTCCGCTCTGCATGGCACTGGTGTCGGATTGTTATTTAAAGATATAGATGAAGCCTATCAGTCGGCAACCCAATCCTTTGCTACCCCAAGACTCACTCGATTATTACAAGATATCAGCACCAGGCATCCTCCTCCATGTGTAAGCGGTCGCCGTATTAAATTGCGCTATGCCCATATAGGCGGTCATAATCCACCGGTCTTGGTAATTCATGGTAATCAATTGAGTTCTTTACCTGAAAGTTATAAAAGATATTTAAATAATGAATTTATTAAACATTTGAATCTTGTGGGTACACCTTTAAGAATAGAATACAAAGGTGGGGATAATCCTTTTGCGAATAAGAAAAATAAACTTTCTGAGCGTCAGGTTAATAAAAAGAGAAGGTTAATGGCGCATATTAAGAAGAGTAAGAAGAAAAAGTGAAGCAAACGTATCAAGCGTAGGCTGAGCTGACAAGCCTGAGGTATCCTCACTTTTTGAACCCAATCGAAGCTCCCTTCTCCCCTCGGGGAGAAGGTGCCCGTAGGGCGGATGAGGGTTTAGCAAAGTGGCCTTGTCCAACTAGTTGTATTAGCATCCCCCTCTTATTAGCTCAATGGCAGCAACATGACTCAATAACCACCATGTTGACATTTTATTGTCTTCTCTGTAAAATTTAATTTTCTTAATTTTCTTGATGATTATAATAAAATGATGCAATCTACCATTGAAGTTATACGAGCACAAAACCAACAAAATAGACTGAAGATCCAAGAAGATAGAATTTCGATCATAAGTAAAACTCTTGAAAATCAACTAAAAGTCATTCAGGTTAATAAATTGGCACTGTCAGAAAAATACAGAAAAACAGTAACTGAGTTACACGATTTACTAAAAGAACGCTTTGAAGTTTATATCAAGGATGTCACTCAATTTATAAAACTACAAAATGATTTTAAAGATACTAATGTTATCCAGAAAAAAGATGAATGTTATAAAGAAAAGCTAAGTCTAAAAGATACTTTACAAGCTTTACTGGAAGCTAAGTCAAAAGAACAAGGAGAAGTGGTTTTTATTCCTAATCCATCTGGTTTCATAGAATTTCACATGGCAGAAAGCCAAAATCAAAAAAAACTGCAAGCGAAGGCAGATCAGGTGAGCAAACAGCTTGAAAGCGTTGAACAGGATTTAAAGCGCTGGACTAAAAGAGCCGAGCAATTTGATAAAGAGTGTGAGAAGATTAAAACTCAAACTAAAGATTTCCAAACCAATTGCAAAACTGTAATAGATGTTGTAAGCGTAAGTTTCGAACACCAGGGTAATTGGCAAGCTATCTTTAATTACTTAGTTTCACTTATTTCAGCTATTTCCAGTGTATTTCAATCTCTTCATATAAAATCCACAGCAGAAAAAGTACTCGACAGTATAAAGTTTAATATTGATGTAGCAATTGAAAAGGCTGAACATATTAATTTATATGAGGCTGAGTATTTTGGATTAATTACCAATCAACCGTTTAAACCTCTTTAAGATACGAACCATCTGAGCCGCGGCTCAGATGGTTGGCAAGGACATATGTAACAATTCAAACCCGTAAAGTCAAAACATCACAAGGCGCATGATTCACCGTAGCGTGAGCAGTACTACCTAAAAACGCTGGCATTCCTTTGGGAGTATGACTACCAATAATGATCAATTGGCATTTTAATAACTCTACCTTATTAAAAATTTGTTCTTTAACTGAACCAACTTCTACGAATTGGTGTTCACGAGGAACATTAATAGAGTCACCAATTAAACCCAAAACAGTCACCGCATCGTCGGTAACAGGCTTAACCAATTCAGTAAAACCCAGACCTTGAGCTACTTGAATGCTCGTTGGTAATTCAATTACATGCAGCAAATATAAAGTCGCATTCATCTTTTTAGCAAATTCAGCAGCTTTTACTGATAAATGATTGTGTTCATTGCTTAAGTCAGTGGCAAATAGAATTTTAGAATACATTGGGTCCCTCTGGTTTGTTGTCCAAATAGTGATTTGAGTATAGAGCAGAAGCTATTTACTCTTCAACTTTAGGTTTTGGTTTAGGTTTAGAGCGTCGTTTTCTTTTGGGTTTTATCGGTGAGGTTGCGGTAATTTGCTTCACCATTTCTAAACGTTCTTCTTCAGTAACTTCTTGAAAACTTGTCCACCATTCAGCCAGCTCCATAGCTTCATCGCCGGCCAATGCTCTAATAGCCATAAAATCATATGCAGCTCTAAATCGTGGATGACTCAGTAAATTAAAGGCTCTGCCGCCTAATCGCTTATCAAAACGATACTGGAGCAACCAGATTTCGCGCATTACTTGAGTGTACCGCTTAGGGATTGACACAATTTTATTTTGTTCCGCTATGGTAATAGACATAGCTTTTTCAATAGACGGCAGCGGATCAATTCCTTCAGTCTGTAATTTTTTGGAAAGCTCAACCATAGGAAACCAAAGTATTACGGCAAATATGAAGGCGGGCGTTACTGGTTTTTCCGAATGAATTCTAGTATCGGTATTTTCCAGAGCTATATTTAATAGGGCGTTCACTGGATAGTCAGTATTAAATAGGGCGTTGGTTTGAGGGAATAAATGCTCGAATAAGCCATATTCAATAAGTAACTTTTGTACCGCTTGCGATTCACCACATTGATATAGTTTAATCATTTCATCAAATAAACGTGAATTTGAAACATGGGTAATTAAGTGACTTATTTTAGGGAAGGGAGCTTTAGTTTCAGATGACAAAGTAAAATGCAGTTTAGCTGCAAAACGCACAGCACGCAGCATTCGTACCGGATCTTCTTTATATCGCGTAACCGGGTCACCAATCATACGAATGGTTTTATCCTGCACATCCTGGACGCCGCCGGTAAAATCAATGATGCTTGATTCTTTGGCGCAATAATATAAAGAGTTAATAGTAAAATCGCGTCGCCAAGCATCTTCGTCCAATGAACCGAAAACATTATCACGTACTAACATGCCTCGCTCATTGGTTTGATGGCTGGCGTCTACCATATCGTGTCCACGAAAGGTAGCGACTTCGATGATTTCTCTATGAAATAAAATATGGACCAACTTGAATCTTCGGCCAATTATACGCCCATTTCTAAATAAGTTTCTTACTTCATTGGGAGTAGCATTAGTGGCAACATCGAAATCTTTAGGCGCCTTATGTAACAATAAGTCACGAACGCCACCGCCAACAATATAAGCTTGAAATCCCGCACTATTCAGTCGGTTGACTACTTTTAAAGCATTATTGCTGATGTCCGTTTTCGAAATACAATGTTTATTTCTTGGTATAATAAAAGCAAGTTGCTCTACAGGCTTAGGAGCTCTGTTGATGCGCAGCAGCTTTTTGATGAATTTGATAATTGCTATTTCTCACTTATTAATGTAAACAAATATATTATATCGAAGCAAATGGATAAAGTGAATCATTAGATTTATAATAGTTGCAGCTTGTGGCTTTGTACTTTGTTTATTTGTACTGGAGCGGCTATGTAGGTTGAGCCTTGGCCCAACCTACAAACAAATTTTAAAAAACATCATAAATTAGGAAGAATATGGATTTCATCACGATAATAGTAAGTTTAATTGCCTTAATTATCTTGGAAATTGTCTTGGGAATAGACAATTTGATAATGTTATCAATACTAACGGATAAGCTACCTGCACATAAACGAACCAAGGCCCGTCAATGGGGCTTAACCTTTTCCTGGGTAACTCGTTTGGCTTTGCTTGCCAGCGCAGTATATTTGGTGAAACTAACGTTCCCAATACTTATTATTAATGAATTTTCCTTCTCTGCACGCGATATTTTCTTGATTTTCGGCGGTGTTTTCCTAATTTGGAAAGCTACTGACGAAATTCACGATGACGTTACTAATGAACCTATCACCGAACAAACTTTAAAAAAGGATTATTCACCAGGCACATTTAGAAAGGTCATATTGCAAGTTGCTTTAATGGATATCATTTTTTCCCTCGATAGCGTATTAACTGCGGTTGGAATTACCACTGTTTTTTGGATTATGGCTGTTGCGATAACGATAGCAATTTTAATAATGATTTATGCTAGTGGACCAGTAGGTGAATTCATCAAACATCATCCAACAGTGAAAATGCTGGCCTTGAGTTATCTAATCCTTATTGGTACTGTCTTGGTCGCAGATGGATTTTCCTTCCATATTCCAAGGGGTTATCTTTACTTTGCCATGGGCTTTTCCTTGGCTGTTGAGACTTTAAATATTTTACGTCATAACTTGTCTAAACGTGTAAAAAGGGTACGGTAATGCTTTATATAAAAGCGCTGCATATTATAGCTATGGTTGCCTGGTTTGCAGGATTGTTTTATTTACCCAGATTATTTGTGTACCATTCTGAAGCTAAGGACTTAATTAGCCTAGAGCGTTTTAAAATCATGGAGCGACGGCTGTATTATGGGATTACTTGGCCCTCGGCAGTTTTGACTACTATTTTAGGACTGTATTTGATTACCTATAATAGTGCTTACTATCTTCATTCCGGATGGTTTCATGCCAAACTGGGGTTAGTAGTAGTCTTGTGGTGTTATCATTTTGCTTGCGGCTATTATCTAAACTTGTTTAAACGCGATCAAAATTATAATGACTCTGTTTTCTATAGAATTTTCAATGAGTTGCCCACTGTTTTACTAGTGGGCATCATTCTATTAGTGGTTGTGAAGCCTTTTTAATCCACTTCGACCATATCAAAATCTTCTTTACCGGCACCGCAATCAGGACAAAACCAATTTTCAGGCACATTTTCCCAGGTAGTGCCTGGATCTATACCATCTTCTGGCCAGCCTTCTGCTTCGTCATAGATTAAACCACAAATAACACACATATACTTTTTATATTCTTTCATAGCTATAAACTCATTTAAAAAGACTAATTTTACTTGTTTATTATTTTAAGTGCAAAGATAATATATAAAAAAGGTTGGGTCATTTAGACTGATGTATCTTCACTTTTTTGAACCCCATCGAAGCTCCCTTCTCCCGCTTGGCGGGAGAAGGTGCCCCGAAGGGGCGGATGAGGGTGGTGACGGTAATGAATTTTTTTTGTCAATGCCACTTTTCTAAACCCTCATCCGCCCTACGGGCACCTTCTCCCCGAGGGGAGAAGGGAGCTTCGATTGGGTTCAAAAAAGTGAGGATACCTGAGGTCAAATGACCCAACATTTGATCTTAAATGTAACCCCAATGCTGGGTCAAATGACCCAGACTACTGAGTACCTCTCGTGAGCCATACTTTTATCCCAATTATACCAAACGATACACTTCCAAATTATTCAAAAGATACTTTTCAGGAATTAATAAAAAGCAATGATCTAATCAAGTGCTGGCAAAACCAAAAAGATCCAATATTCACTATTGCCGAGACTAATTTTGAAGCCGGTCTAAATTTTTTATTAAGCTGGCAACTTTGGCAACAGCATGCTAAACCAGGATCGCAATTGCGCTATATTGCTAGCAGTGTACATCCTATAAAATTACCCGATTTAAAAGTAATGCTCAGTGCCTGGCCCGAAGTTGCAAAACAAGCAGAAGAACTAATCGAGCATTATCCAGTTTTAACCCCGGGCTATCACCATCTAAACTTTAACAAGGGTCAGGTACAATTAACCCTAATGCTTGGTGACGTTGAAACCAGTTACGAACAACTGCTTATTTGCGCCGAGCCACACTTGGAATTAAGCTTACGTTCACGCGCTATTGATGCCTGGTATTTGAAGGGTGATGAGTCTGATAATCTTCTTAAAATTATTGCCATGCTTTCGCAACCCGAAAATCAAAAGCTAGAGCGCATAAGACAGCGTCACACACCCTGGCATACAACAAAGCAAGTGAACAATAGTAACAAATCAGCTATTGTCATTGGCGCGGGTTTAGCTGGTTGCTTTACCGCACATTTTTTAGCAAAAAAGGGATGGCAAGTACAGATAATTGATGAGTTACCTACAATTGCAAGTGCTGCATCTGGCAATCAACATGCAGTTATATTTCCCAAATTATCAGCTTATCGTTCACCATTAACGCAATTTATGCTCAGTTCCTTTTTATTTGCAAGTCAGACTTACAGAGATTTATTCAAACAACATAACTTAGGTGAACTTAGTGGCTGTTTGATATTGCCGCACAATAATAAGGAAATCCAAGCGCAGAACAGTTTACGCGATTGGTTAGTAAATTATCCTGAATTAGGTAGATTGGTTAGTGCAGAAGAAGCTTCAAGCTTAGCGGGAATAACAATAAAGGAAAGTGGTCTATTTATCCCACGCTCCGGTTATTTAAATACACCGGAATTATGTAGCATATTAATTGCAGACGAAAGAATTACGGTACTCAATTCGAAATGCATCAAAGAACTTATTTATACGGGTTCACATTGGCAAGTAGCTTCTTTTGAATCTGAAACGGTAATTATTGCTACTGGCAATAAGCTAACAGAATTCAGTCAAACGAATCACTTACCCGTTAAAGCCATTCGCGGGCAAATTACCCATACCGCAGCAACAAATGAATCGGAACTTTTACAGGTACCAATTTGTGGAGAAGGGCATGTTCTTCCAGTTCGGTTTGGAGTGCATGCACTGGGTGCAACGTATTCCATTACCGATGTACACGAACACGTTTGTGCTAAAGATGATGCAATTAATCTTGCTAAACGGCATAAACTTCCCTTAGAAACAAACTGGTCAGACACAGTTCTTGGTCATTGGGCAGGAATCAGGGCTTCGGCTCCTGATTATTTGCCCTTAGTTGGACCTGCTCCTAATGCAGAGGAATTCAATAAGGTTTTTCACAAGCTAAACAGCAATTCCAAACGTTGGTTACCCACAGCTGGTCCTTGTCATCCTGGATTATATATATGTGCTGGCTTTGGATCGCGTGGTTTGAGTACCATACCTTTATGTGCACAATGGTTGGCAGGGTTTATTAATAATGAGTTGAATTGTTTACCACGCTCACAAATTCAAGCCTTATCGCCAGCACGATTTTTACGAAAGGAAATTATTCGGGGATTATCTTCGACTTGAATTTAAGTTATAATTTATCGTTTTAATAAATAAGGCAGCCCATGAATAACCTTGAAATTTTTCAGATTGATGCGTTTACGGATAAGGTGTTTCATGGAAATCCAGCTGCTGTAATTTTATTGAATGAATGGATGAATGATGAGTTAATGCAAGCAATTGCGGTAGAAAATCATTTATCTGAAACTGCTTTTGTTCTGGAAAATGAAAATGGATTTCATATTCGTTGGTTTTCACCTAATGGTGAAATAAGTCTTTGCGGACATGCAACATTAGCGGCAGCCTTCGCACTTTTTGAGCTTGAAAAATGCGACGCAGATCATGTGGATTTTAATAGTCTTAGCGGCAAATTATCCGTTCGAAAAAAAGATGAGCTGTACACTTTGGATTTTCCAAAATTAAATTACCAATTATGCCGCACGCCAGAACATGTTTCTGAAGTACTGGATCAACCTGTATTAGAAGTATATGAAAGCGAACTGGATTATCTGGTTCTAATGGCAAAAGAAGCTGATGTTGTAAAAGCAGAAGTTGATATCAAACAATTACTAAAACTTCCCAAAAGAGGATTGATTCTCACTGCAAAAGGAACTAATTCGGATTTTTATTCGCGCTGCTTTTATCCCAAACACGATGTTAATGAAGATCCAGTAACCGGTTCTGCGCATTGTGTTTTAATTCCTTTTTGGGCAGATAAATTAAATAAAAAACGGTTACACGCTATTCAAGGTTCCACAAGAAAAGGTGACTTATATTGTGAGCTTGGAACTGATAGAGTATTTATTTCTGGCAATTGTCGCTGGTACCTAAAAGGAAATTTAGTAATTTAATAACAGGAGTACAGAATATGACCCAGTCTATGGGCAAAAAATTAAAACAAGCTGTACTTGAAAACAAACCCTTACAAGTTTTAGGAACTATAAATGCTTATTGCGCCATGCTTGCCCAAACCGCAGGTGCAAAAGCAATTTATCTTTCTGGTGCTGGAGTGGCTAACGCCTCTTATGGACTACCCGATTTGGGTATGACCAATCTTACAGAAGTACTTGAAGATGCGCGCCGTATTACTCAGACTTCCAATTTGCCTTTATTAGTAGACATCGATACCGGTTGGGGACATGCTTTTAATATAGCAAGAACCGTTAAACTCATGGAAAGTGCAGGTGTCGCAGCCATTCATATTGAAGATCAGGTTTTGGCAAAGCGTTGTGGACATCGACCTAATAAAGCCATAGTTTCCAAACAAGAAATGGGTGACAGGATTAAAGCTGCGGTTGATGCGCGTAGGGATAAAGATTTTGTTATTATGGCAAGAACGGATGCTTATGCAGTTGAAGGAATGGAAAGGGCCATAGAAAGAGCTGAATACTGTGTCGAATTGGGAGCTGATATGATTTTCCCTGAAGCCATGACGCAATTAAGTGAATACCAACGTTTTACCTCGGCAATTAAAGTTCCTGTTTTAGCAAATATTACTGAATTTGGTAAAACACCCTTATTTAATAAAGAAGAATTAACCAAAGCGGGCGTATCATTAATTTTATATCCTCTCTCTGCTTTCAGAGCAATGTCGCAAGCAGCCTTAAATACTTATAAGACTATTTTACAACAAGGAACACAGCAGTCTGTTATTGATACTATGCAGACACGCGAAGAGCTGTATGATATTTTGGGGTATCATCAATACGAACAAAAACTAGACCAACTGATGGGAGAAGATAATGACTAGTAAAAGTGGAGGTTTAGCCGGTGTGGTAGCTGGTCAATCAGCGATTGCTACAGTAGGTCAAAGCGGAGTTGGTTTAAATTATCGAGGTTATACTATTGAAGATTTAGCCGCGCATGCTAGTTTTGAGGAAGTTGCCTACTTATTGATTTATGGCCTACTTCCTACACAAAAGCAATTAGATGAGTACTGCACTAAATTAATAAAACTCAGAACTATTCCTGAGGCGCTTAAAACCTTATTAAAAATGATTCCTAAAAATGCCAACCCTATGGATGTTATGCGCACCGCATGTTCTTATTTAGGAACCATTGAACCTGAAAATAATTTTGCAGAAGAATACGATATTGCTGATAGATTATTAGCTTTATTTCCAGGAATTATCTGCTACTGGTATGTTTATCATTTTAAAAATAAAGAAATATCGGGTTTAAGTGATGAAAAAACCACTGGCGGCCATTTTCTAGAGTTACTGCATGGTAGCAAACCAAGCTCCTTAGAGTGCGACATGATGAATGTCTCACTTATTCTATATGCAGAGCATGAATTTAACGCCTCAACTTTTGCAGCCCGCGTTACTGCTGCAACTTTATCTGATTTTTACTCAGCTATTACAAGTGCGATTGGTGCTTTACGTGGCCCCTTACATGGTGGTGCTAATGAGGCAGCTATGGAGTTGCTGGAAAGGTTTACCAGTCCTGATGATGCAGAAGTTAAATTAAAACAACTTTTAGCCGAGAAAGCCTTGATTATGGGT
Organism: Legionella sp.; assembly: GCA_041662885.1. GTDB lineage: Bacteria > Pseudomonadota > Gammaproteobacteria > Legionellales > Legionellaceae > Legionella. Next base: position 4,406 of record JBAZRP010000036.1, on the reverse strand, counting down.
TTTGGTCATAGAGTTTATACTACTTGCGATCCACGTTCGGATATTATCAAACATTGTTCGTACAAACTTGCTAAAGCCAATAATGACATGCTCCTTTATGAAATATCTGAACGTGTAGAAAAAGTAATGTGGGAAGAGAAAAAACTGTTTCCCAATTTAGATTTTTATAGTGCATCTGCCTATCATTATTGCAAAATTCCTACTGCTTTATTTACGCCGGTATTTGTAATATCACGTATTACAGGATGGGCTGCACATGTAATAGAGCAAAGAAGCAATAATAAATTAATAAGACCACTTTCTGAATATGTTGGTCCTGCTACTCGACCATTACCAGCGATTGCAACAAGAGGTTAATATGCACAATTATGTAGAGAATAATGTTAAACCGAATTACGACCAGGTGTTACTTGATATTGCAGATTATGTTTTAGACACCAAAATTGACAGTGTACTTGCTTATGAAACGGCACGTTTATGTTTAATGGATACTTTGGGTTGCGGTATTTTAGCCTTGAACTTCCCAGAGTGCGTCAAACTAATGGGCCCCATAGTTCCTGGTGCAACACTTGAAGGTGGAGCACGTGTGCCGGGTACTAGCTATCAATTAGATCCAGTGCAAGCTGCATTTAATATTGGCACTATGATTCGTTGGTTGGACTTTAATGATACTTGGTTGGCAGCCGAATGGGGACATCCTTCAGATAATTTAGGCGCGATTCTGGCAGTTGCTGATTATATGTGTCGCCAAAATCCAGCAAAACCAATACTCATGCACGATATATTAACTGCTATGATTAAAGCTCATGAAATTCAAGGTTGTCTTGCTTTAGAAAATAGCTTTAATCGCGTAGGTTTAGATCATGTGATTTTGGTTAAAGTGGCTAGCGCTGCTGTTGCCGCCTTATTATTTGGTGCCGATAAAGATCAAATGTTGCGTACTTTATCGCAAGTATTTGTAGACGGTCAAAGTCTTAGAACATACCGACATGCGCCTAATGCCGGTTCGAGAAAATCATGGGCTGCAGGCGATGCAACTTCCCGTGCTGTACGTCTTGCTTTAATTGCCAAGACTGGTGAAATGGGTTATCCCAGTGCTTTAACAGCACCAACCTGGGGTTTTTATGATGTTTTATTTGGCAAAAAACCATTTCAATTCCAGCGCCCTTACGGTTCTTATGTAATGGAACACGTTTTATTTAAACTTTCCTATCCAGCAGAGTTTCATGCACAAACTGCCGTTGAATGTGCCGTGCAATTACATCCATTAATTAAAGACAGACTGGAAGATATAGCCCGCATAGAGCTTATTACTCATGAGTCCGCAATTAGGATCATTAGTAAACAAGGCGAATTACATAATCCTGCCGATCGTGATCATTGTTTGCAATATATGGTTGCTATTGGTTTATTATTTGGTGATTTAACGGCCGAGCATTATGAAAACGAAGTGGCAGCAAATCCAGCCATTGATTTACTGCGCTCTAAAATGCAGGTGAGTGAGAATCAACAATTTTCACGCGATTATCATGATCCTGAAAAAAGATCGATTGCTAATAGCATGAAGATTGTTTTTAAAGACGGCAGCGAAACCGATCTTATTACTATTGAATATCCTATCGGCCACAAAAGACGTAGAGAGCAGGGGATACCGGTTTTATTGTCGAAATTCGAGCGTAACTTAAAAACACAATTTTCCGATGCGAAAGTACAAAAGATTGTTCATGCTATGAGTGATACTAATAGTTTGGCGGCAATGAAAGTTAGTGACTTTATGGGGCTATGGGTATAGTAGGGGGTATAGGTGGGTCATTGACCCACTACCCTAAATCTTTCTCTGTAATCCCGTAACGGATAAAATCCTACTGGCTATTTCCTCTATAGAATATTTAGTAGAATCAATAAAAGGAATTTTCTCACGTTTATACATTTCTTTAGACTCAGCAACTTCGAGCCGACACTGTTCATTAGAGGCATATTTGCTGTTGGGTCTTCGTTCCGAACGAATTTGATGCAGACGATGCGGGTCGATAGTTAAGCCAAACAATTTGTTTTTGTAAGGCTTGAGAATAGCAGGCAATTCAAAACCCAATAAATCATCTTCGGTAAATGGGTAATTTGCAGCCAATATGCCATATTGCAAAGCCATATAAATACAACTAGGTGTTTTTCCGCAGCGTGAAACACCTACTAAAATAATTTCTGCTTCATCATAACCACGGGTCTTGATTCCATCGTCATGGTTAAGAGCGAAATCTACTGCGTTAATACGGTGGTTGTATAATTTATTATTAGTAAGTCCATGCGTTTTACCGACTGTATAAGATGATTTCTCGTTGAGTTCGTTTTCTAAAGGACCAATAAAAGTACTAAAAATATCATAGACGTTGGCACTGGATTGGTTGATATAGGCTCGAATTTCGCGGTTTACTAAGGTCATAAAAACCAAAGGCTTCACACCAGTATCAGTATAAAATTTATTAATTTTGAGCACTACATCTTTTGCTTTATCAAGTGAGTCAATATAAGGAATAGTAATTTTATCAAACTGGGTATGTTCAAACTGAGAAATTAAACTATCACCTAAAGCCTCTGCGGTAATTCCCGTACCATCTGATAGCATGAAGACATGACGTTTCATAAAAAACTCTCCTCAAATGGTTGTTCAGAAGTATACATCTGCAATTTCATCTGTTATCTTAAATTAATTCGTACATTCTCACAACCTGTATCTAAGGATAGTACTAATGCAATATGAGAAATTTAAAGAGTATGAAGGTCTGTTTTATTTTGGAATAGCTAATTTAGTTCTCAGTTTAGGGCTCATAATTTTTGCTTTATACATCCTGCCTTTTTTATTTTGGGATACTAATTATGGCGTGCCTTATTTTGTGTCAGACTTGATATCCTATTACCACGACACTTATGAATACTCTTATGCTGGCAGCAAAACTATAGTAGAAATGTGGTTTTTGATTCCCGGACTGGTTACAGGGATTATTGCTTATTTTGTTTCAAACTACATCGATAAACAAGTGTATATTGAAAAGCCAGTACAGGAAGAAGTAGATCCAAATCGTGGCAAAGTGATAAAAAAGGAATTAAAAGAATCTGCTAATCTTGGTTTAAGAATATTCGTGTTGATGATCCTGGTAATTGCTGGATTTGTTTTATTACAATCAATTTTCTTTGGTAAATAAAGGATAAATTATGTTTAATTTTAAACAATGGAAAATTAATGGAATTATAAAAAAAATTAAAGCAATGCAGGCCAATAGAGTTCACAATCAGCCTGATGATGTTACTTTGAAAAAAGAAATTGCTTATTATTATGACTTGGCAGAAAGATATACAAAATTACTGCGCCATAAAAAATTTCCGTATGCGCATATAATGTTGGTTGAATGTTACCGTAATGCATCTTCTTTAGATGATGCTGAAGCTCACTATAGACTTGGTAGCATGTTTGTGGAAGAGGGTAAATTTAGAGAAAATCTAGTTGCACAAGGTGTCTTTAATAGCGAAGACAATATCAACCGTTGCAAGCAGCTCTTTGCTGATGCCCATAAACATTTAAGCGAGGGTGAGCGATTAGGTCATGTTCTAGCTAAACGCTTAAAAGGACTTTGTATTATTAATGGTTGGGGTGTGGAATCAAATAAGGATGCAGGTTTTGAATTAGTAGTAGCTAGTATTGAGCAAGAAGGAAGTTGGGATAAAGTTCCACAAATTTTTGCAGAGATAGGATTAAATAAACCTGAATTTTTTTCGGCTATAATGCAAAGAAAGAAAAATGTAGGTTAAGCACAAAGATGATGCACTATTGTAGGTTTGGCCTTGTACCAACCTAAATAATGCTACAATTTTTGGTTTGTTCAGAAGCTTGAAGTAACTCATCCATAATATCTTCTTTGACATTATCAGCTAGGGCCACATTTAATTTCAGCCAATGGATTGCATTTCTGTTTGAATTTTTTGATTTCTCAGTAACATCAATCTTCAAACGATTCCTGTGCTGTAATATAGTAGTAATAATGCGTGGATCCTTCGCTAAATAACAGGCGTTGCGTAAAGCTGCATTATAATCTGCTTGATGAATAGAAGTCATAATAGTTTCATCAATGGTATCTGTTAACTTTAGTTCATTAAGATCTGCAACTAAGCTAGCATCAGCTTTGGATGTGGATGTTTGTGAAAAGAATTCATTTTCGTTTCTATTCGGAGTATTTGCTTTCTCCGAGGAATCTTTAAGAATATAGTTTTCAAAATCGGTCACAAAATGTACTGGCACACCCGTCAATGGCTCTCGTGGACAGTTTATTGTCTTAATACAAGGATGAATTTCAGAAGGCGTCTCTAAGATCAGCTGTTCGTTGTCCTTCATAAGATTGATATAATGTTTTTGT
>JBAZRP010000035.1:0-26852 GCA_041662885.1 Legionella sp. | reverse complement strand
TTGAACTCTTTTGTGTAAACATTTCTTACCATTTCGACTCCTTGTTGATGAGAGTATATCTCTTAAACAAGGTGTACGGCTACTCGAGGGAAGATCAATGTTCTGGCGCATGAGAGGATTTACATGCCCATATTCTTGATTAATTCAAAATAATAAGGTGCTGTAGTAGAGCGGTGAAAATCATCCGGATTGGATTTAATCCCTTTTGCTGTATATTTATAACGAACTTCTTTTAAATAATCTACGACCACTTGTTTGGATTCTGGCTCAAGTAAGTCTTTTCCTGATCCCTGAAAGCCGATAGACAAAGGGCCAAATAAATAACTATCTAAATCAGAATCATTAGCCTCACGAAGTTCATCTACTATCGATTTTATATAGATATGTTGTAGCTCTTTTGATTTATAAACTAAAGTGTATTTCAACATAATAGATGAATAGTGATTTGTAGTGGGTAGCCATTTGTTAATTTTATCTAGATTAGCCATGATTTCTTCTGGAGAATGTGTATCTATAAATCCTCTGATAGCATCATCAGCCATTTTAGAAGTTAAGGATTTAGAATCTAGAAGTTCTGCAAAAAAAACTTTTACGAGTGGTTGATCATTATTAATATAAGACTTAACTGTTCTATGTCGTTGGTCATAGAGCATTAAATCTTGAGCAATTGTATTTTTTAGTTCTGTGTTGTTCGTCTCGTTAAATAATTGCAACAATTTCTTGACTAAATAAGGCTCAGTATCATCGGAAATAAGTCTATCTACCATAATTCCGCGTTTAACATCATTTAAGTTAGAATTGTTAGCTAATTGCATTTGGATGGTAGATGGGGATGTTACGTAGTGAGCTGGTGGAGCGTCCATTAGCATTTGGAATTCCTCATATGGCATATCATTAAGCTCTTCAGCGGTCACATTTTCTAAGGTTTCATTCGTTGTGATAGCTGGTGGTTCATATTGTTTTATAGATAGTCTCTCATCATTAGAATAAGGGAAAAAATTAAACATATTCCTTGGGAGCCATATATGTCCTGGCATTGTATCAAATCCCTGGCTGTAAAATGCCCACCAGGCATAAGTATCGCAACGCCAAGTTCCACATTCAAATATTTGACCAGTCGTCGGAATTCCTGAGCCAATATGGTATTTTGTATCGGATGTATATTTAGGACACCACCATCTTTGATGGTTTGCTTCCACTAGGATGTTGTACCCCCTTACTCCTCTATCTGCAACACCATACTTGCTTCCCCAATAAGGAGAACGAGACTTGAAATTGCTTATACTGTTTATTTGACCCACAACCGGTTCTTTAAGAATTTCAATTACCTGGTAAGCATCTTGGTACATTCCGCTTGGGTCTGCCATATTAGCAGTTGCAATACCAACATGGCCTAACCACCCAAGTCCATAGTAGTACAAATCTCTTGCCATAATTTCTGCAGGATAGATTTTTTTTGCATAGGCTGATGAAAAGGTAAGTGCTGTAATAGTGATAGTTAAACTTAATATCACTAGGTTTTTATTTTCCATTTTTAAGCTCCTTCTTAAATGGTCATTTTACATCACTACAGGTTTTTAATTTACGGCATTTATCCAACTGTTAGTTTAGGTTTACTATGTGATTTGTTGTTGTTTGTTACTTTTGATTGTCCCACCAGTGTCCCATGGTGAATCGGTCTTAATCGAGCTTTATTGCCATAACCTTTTCTTTATATGGCTCCCCGGACAAGACTCGAACTTGTGACCTAATGATTAACAGTCATCCGCTCTACCGACTGAGCTACCGGGGAATAGGAGCGGAATCTTAAAACGATTCCGCTTGTGGGTCAAGAGTATTTAGGTATTTTTTTTAATTGCAGAACCTTTGGAGACGGTTTAGGGCGTCTTTTAGGGTGTCTATTCCGGTGGCGAAGGAGAGGCGGATGCAGCCTTCGGTGCCGAATGCTGAGCCTGGGACTAAGGCTACTCCTACTTCGTTTAAGAGTTTTTCTGCAAATTCTATGTCGTTGGCGTAGCCGCGTTTCTCAATGATGGCTTGTACGCTTGGGAATAGATAAAACGTTCCGTCGGCAGGTATTACATCTATGCCATCCATGCCTAATAATCTGTCAACCAGATAGTCGTGTCTTTGTTTGAAGGCATTGACCATTTCTTGTACTGTTTCATTGCCGCCAGTTAAAGCTGCTACTGCTGCTTTTTGGGCTATAGAACAAGGATTTGAGGTTGATTGGGATTGTACGGTTTTCATAGCATTAATCAATGGAGCGGGGCCTGCAGCATAGCCTATGCGCCAGCCTGTCATTGAATAGGCTTTAGAAACGCCATTTAATACTATAGTTCTATCATAAAGCTCAGGGGTCGCATTCAAAATATTAGCGAATGGTTGGCTCCAGATTATGTGTTCGTACATATCATCAGTAGCAATTAGAACATTTGGATGTTTTAGTAAAACCTTACCTAGGGCCTTTAATTCATCCATAGTATAAGCGATACCTGAGGGGTTAGATGGGCTGTTTAAAAACAACATCTTAGTCTTAGGAGTAATAGCTTTTTCTAATTGTTCGGCAGTGATTTTAAAACGTTGCGCTGGTGTTGTTTCAATAATTACTGGGACACCATCAGCAAGTAAAACCATATCTGGGTAAGAAACCCAATAAGGCGCTGGAATAATCACTTCATCGCCGGCATCTAAAAATGCTTGGCATAAATTGTAGCAACTTTGTTTGCCGCCAACTGAGACTAAAATTTGGTTTAATTGATAATCTAAGTTATTGTCTTTTTTGAATTTATCTTTAATAGCCTGTTTTAACTCAGTAATTCCATCAACTGGAGTGTATTTGGTGAAACCCGCTTCAATAGCGGCAATTGCAGCCTTTTTTATATGGATTGGGGTGTCAAAATCAGGTTCACCAGTGGCTAAACCGATTATATCCAAGCCTTGAGCGCTCATTTGTGCTGCTTTTGCTGCTACCGCCAATGTTGGTGATGGCTTCACTTTTTTTATACGCTTTGATAACGCGATATCCATTATTTCTCCTGTGATTTCTATGTCTCGTAGCTTATACTATAGCTATGAAAGATTTATTTAAAATTTACTCAAACTATCAGCCTGCTGGTGACCAGCCTACTGCCATTGCCTCACTTATTAAAGGCTTGGAATCAGGCCTGGCCAAGCAAACACTGTTAGGCGTTACTGGCTCGGGGAAGACCTTTTCTATTGCTCATGTTATTCAAGCCATGAAAAGACCTGCTTTAATCATGGCACCTAATAAAACACTCGCAGCCCAACTTTATGGTGAATTTAAAGCCTTTTTTCCTGATAATGCAGTGGAATATTTTGTTTCCTACTACGATTATTATCAGCCCGAAGCTTATGTCCCAGCCTCGGATACTTTTATAGAAAAAGACTCCTCTATAAATGAGCACATTGAACAGATGCGCTTATCTGCAACCAAAGCATTAATTGAACGCAAAGATGCAATAATAATCGCCACTGTTTCGGCTATTTACGGATTGGGCGATCCCGATTCCTATTTGCGTATGGTATTACATCTTTCGCGCGGAGAACACACCGGACAGAGAAAAATTTTAAAACGTTTAGCAGAAATGCAGTACACTCGGACCACTTTGTCACTAGAACGAGGACAATTTAGGGTTCATGGCGATGTAGTGGACATTTTTCCAGCAGATTCTGAGAAAGATGCCTTTCGTATTGAATTATTCGATGACGAGGTAGAAAATATTGCCCAATTCGACCCTTTAACTGGGGAAATTCAACAACGCTTACCCAGAATTACTATTTTCCCCAAAACACATTACGTAACTCCAAGAGAACGGATTTTAGAAACTGTGGAATTGGTAAAGGTTGAACTGCAAGAACGATTGCAGGAATTTAACAGCCAAAATAAGTTGGTGGAAGCACAACGTTTGGAGCAAAGAACCTGTTTTGACATAGAAATGATGTTGGAGTTAGGCTATTGTTCCGGCATTGAAAACTACTCACGTTATTTATCCGGCCGTTCTGAAGGTGAGCCCCCTCCCACTTTGTTTGATTATTTACCACCCGAAGCCTTACTTATTGTTGATGAATCTCATGTTACCGTGCCACAAATTGGTGGGATGTATAAAGGTGATCGGTCCCGTAAAGAAACCTTAGTAAATTATGGCTTTAGATTGCCTTCAGCTTTAGATAATCGGCCTTTGCGTTTTGAAGAATTTGAGCGCAGATCACCACAAACAATTTACATTTCAGCCACACCCGGAACATATGAAAAAGAGCATTCTGATAATGTAGCAGAACAGGTAGTGCGTCCTACAGGTTTGGTCGATCCCGAAGTAGAAATCAGGCCTGTAAGAACTCAGGTTGATGATTTAATGTCTGAAATTCATCTGGTAACCCAGCAAGGATGCCGTACCTTAGTGACTACTTTAACCAAACGTATGGCAGAAGATTTAACTGATTATTTGAATGAGCACGGGGTAAAGGTACGCTACCTACACTCAGATGTAGATACTGTCGAGCGAGTAGAAATTATCCGTGATTTACGTTTGGGAGAATTTGATGTCTTAGTAGGTATTAATCTGCTTCGCGAAGGTTTGGATATGCCTGAGGTAGCTTTGGTAGCAATTCTTGACGCAGATAAGGAAGGTTTTTTACGTTCGGATAGATCCTTGATTCAAACCATAGGCCGCGCAGCGCGCAACGTAAAAGGACGCGCTATTCTTTATGCGGACAAAATAACCGGTTCCATGCAAAGAGCCTTAGAAGAAACAAATCGCAGACGTGAAAAACAACAAGCATTCAATAAGGCGCATAATATTACACCAATAGGTATCAGTAAGTCAGTAGAAGACATTATGGAAGGTGCTTATATCGGTAAGCGCAAGACCACCGTAGCAGAGCCCAGACCCGTTTACGAACATTGGTCCACCCAAGAATTGGTTAAGCACATGAATACGCTTGAAAAACAAATGTATGTGCATGCAAAAAACATGGAATTTGAACAGGCAGCCAAAGTGAGAGATGAGTTTTTATTATTGAAAGAGCAGTTAAAGAAAATGTAGTTTAAAACTTCTCAGGATCTGCTAATTCCCAATATTTTTTGAATGTTTCGGGAATATCAGGCCCCAACAATTGTCCCGGCTCCAAATGATCATAAATTTCCGCCAGGGTTTTTACCTGATTGATGCCTACTCGACGCATTAAATGGTAGGGTTTTAGTTCGTCTGGATTAGACAGTCCTAAGGAACCGACTATTTCTAAAAAACTTTTGATGGTGTTTCGGTGAAAATTGGCTATTTGGACTTTCTTTTCATTGACTACTAATCCGTACTGCAGGCGCTTGCTTTGAGTTGCAACCCCAGTGGGGCAAGTATTTGCGTTGCATTGTTTGGTTTGCAGGCAGCCCGTTGCCATCATCATCGCGCGAGCGGAATTACACATATCAGCTCCTAGGGCAATGTAGGTTACTAAATCAAAGCCGTTGGTGATTTTGCCACTGCAAATAAGGCGAATTTTATCGCGTGCATTAATACCTACCAAGGCATTATGAATAAAAATTAAGCCGGGTTCTATCGGGGTGCCAACATAATTAGTAAATTCAATAGGTGCGGCCCCAGTACCGCCTTCGGCTCCATCTACGGTAATAAAGTCTGGATAAATATTGGTTTTTAGCATGGCTTTGCAAATAGCCAAAAATTCTGTTTGAATACCCAGACATAATTTAAAGCCCACTGGTTTTCCACCACTGAGATCGCGCAGTTTTTTTATGAATTCAAGTAAACCAATTGGATTACTAAACGCAGAATGGTTGATAGGAGAGCGGACATCTTCCCCCATAGGAACTTTACGTGCCAGTGCAATTTCTTTAGTTAATTTAGCTGCGGGTAAAATACCACCGTGCGAGGGCTTAGCGCCTTGAGATAATTTAAGCTCTATCATTTTTACTTCTTTACGAGCAGCTTCGGTGGCAAATTCATCGGGATTAAAGCTGCCATCCTCATGCCGACATCCAAAATAACCCGTACCAATTTGAAAAATAATATCGCCACCTTGCAGATGGTAAACACTTAAACCACCTTCACCGGTATTGTGAGCAAATCTACCTATTTGTGCGCCTTTATTCAGCGCCATAATTGCTTTCGCCGATAAAGAACCAAAACTCATCGCTGAAATATTTAAGCGAGACGCGCTATAAGGCTGTTTACAGTCCGGACCGCCGACCAAAATCCGCTCATCTACTTCTGATGAATGTTTGGCATCCATGGAATGCAAAGCCCAGGTATAACCGATTTTTAAAATATCTTGTTCGGTGCCAAAGGGGATAGTATCGCGAACATTTTTAGCTCTTTGATAAATAAGAGAACGAATTTCGCGGTTAAAAGGTAATTCGCTTTGATCAGAAGCAATAAAATATTGTTGAATTTCAGGACGAATAAATTCTAAAAGATATCGTACATGACCTAAGACAGGAAAATTTCGTAAAATGGTATGTTGTCTTTGTAATAAATCATAAATCCACAGTAGTAAAATAGGAGAAAGAAATATAAAAAACCAGTTTATACTTTCGAACATAACAAACATCAAAAATATAAAGATTAGTACAACTCCAAATGCTATGTACCACTGACGGCGCATACTCTAATCCTTTTGAATACTTTCTATCTCACCTGACACCATATGATTAATTTTATTTTCCAAAGAACTGATAAATTGGGAAACTTGATTGCGTTGCTTTTCTTGTTTGCTGTTACTAATGATTAATTCATGAGCTATATCCAGCGCAGAAAGTAATAAAGTTTGGTAATTATCATTTTTTTTAAATTTACCTTTATTTATAAGCAATTGCGCATTGAGTTTTTTAACAGCAAGTAGTAAATTGGCTTCTTCAGCTTCTGGACATTTGATTTCATAAGCTTTATTTAATACTTTTATTTTACAGGTTTTAATAGTAGTCATTTATTATGCCTTGTGAATTCGCTATATCTTTGCTCAATAGTAACAAGTTTGTGGGAATGCAGCAAATAATCGTGATTTCAGTTATAATTGGGATTTTATACCGATCATATCGTTTTTTAAGAGTAGATTATGTCCGAAGAACACCCTCCCTTACATTTGCCTTCACATGATGAATTTGTTGAGAGCATTGCTGTATTAACATTACACATATCGGCTAGCGAGCTGCATGGAACTATGTGTGGTTATTTGTGCGCCGTTGCTTATGATCAAGGGGAAGCTTATTTACGTGCTTTGTTAAATAATAAAAAAGATAAAGCGAGTCGCAATGCTTTGGTTAGTTTGTTCTCAGTTTATTCAGTTAGCCAACAACAAATTACTAATTTTGATTTTGCCTTTGAAATGATGCTGCCGGATGAAAATAGTTCCCTTTTTGACCGCGCAGAGGCATTTACCGGATGGTGCGAGGGCTTTGTTCAAGGATTGAATCTTTCAGGTGTGGATGCAGATCAATTTTATGAAGAAGATGCACAAGAAGCACTACTGCATATCTCTGAATTTTCGCAATTGGATTGTGAGTCACTGGATATTGGTGAAGAGGATGAAAAAGCATTTATGGAAATTTGCGAATACACCCGCATGGCAGTTTTGCGTTTGCACGGTGATTTAGTAGCTCAGGAACGAGATCGCGGTAGTTTTGAAACTACCCATTGATGAGGATAGGACATGATTACGCAACAGGAATATCAAGCCAGAAGAAAGAAACTAATTCAAACCTTACCTAAAAACAGTATTGCCATTATTCCTGCAGCACATGAAGTGATTCGCAATGGCGATGCGCATTATCGTTTTCGGCAGGACAGTTCTTTTTATTATTTAACTGGATTTGTTGAGCCTGAAGCGGTTTTAGTTTTAACTGCTGACTCCAGTATTCTTTTTAATCGCCCACGCAATCTTGAACAAGAACAATGGACTGGTATTCGTTTAGGACAAGAAGGGGCGGTCAGTGAACTGGGTATGGATAAGGCTTATTCCATTAATACTTTTCAGGAAGAGTTACCAAAATTATTAAATGGTACAACTGCTGTTTATTATGCGTTGGGGCAGAATAAAGAAGTAGAACATACTATAGTTGAAGCCGTTTTGGCTGCAAAAAATCAAGTGCGCAGAGGAGTCAAAGCTCCAGAAGCTTTATGTGATTTAGAGCCTATTTTAAGTGAGCAACGCTTACATAAAAGTGAAGCAGAAATTAATCTCATGCGTAAAGCCGCTGCTATTTCTGTTGCGGCACATAAACGTGCATTTAAAGCCTTCAAAAATGCAGATTTCGAATACGAGTTAGAAGCAGAATTGATTTATGAATTCACCCGTCAGGGTTGCCGCAGTGTTGCTTATGATCCCATTGTTGGTAGCGGTGCCAATGCCTGTATTTTGCACTATACGGAAAACAATCAGAACTTGCGCCATGGTGATTTAGTCCTTATAGATGCCGGGGGTGAATATGAAGGGTATGCCGCTGATATAACCAGGACTTTTCCAGTCAATGGTACCTTTAGTCCGCATCAAAAAAGTATTTACGAATTAGTATTAAAAGCCCAAAAAGCAGGAATTGCTTTAATCAAACCGGGTTTGTTATGGAATGAGGTACAAAAAACCATTATAGAAATAATTACCAGCGGTTTATGTGAGCTAGGAATTCTTAAGGGTAGGGTTGATGATTTAATCAGTTGCGAAGCGTACAAACCTTTTTATATGCATAATTCAGGTCATTGGTTGGGATTGGATGTTCATGATTGCGGTTCTTATAAAATTAATAATGAATGGCGACCCTTGGCACCTGGAATGGTATTAACAGTTGAGCCTGGAATTTATATTAGTCCTGGTATGAAAGACGTAGCTACGCAATGGTGGGGAATTGGTGTGCGCATAGAAGACGATGTTTTGGTTACTAAAGCCGGACATGAAGTTTTAACGGCTGCATTGGCGGTGGAAGTGGATGAGATAGAGGCATTAATGCGTGACTAATCAGCAAGTAGATATTTTAATAATTGGTGGTGGTTTAACCGGAGCAAGTTTGATGCTCGCTCTGCGCGGTTTTGGTTTGCGCACCTTATTGGTTGAAGCTGCTACCTTTGCTGATAAAACCCAGGCTGATTTTGATGCGCGTTCTTTGGCTTTATCCCCCGCGAGTAAAAAGATTTTAAATAATTTAGGTGTTTGGAGTTTATTAGAAGAATGGGCCACGCCGATTGAAACGATTCATGTATCGGATAAGAATCATTTCGGTGTTTCACGTCTACAGGCAAAAGCAAATCAAAGTTTGGGTTATGTTGTTGAAATGCAACATATCAATAAAGCCTTACAAGAATTATTACTTACAGAGGAATTACTGGCTCCTGCACGTTTGAGTACTTTAGATATACAAAAACAAAGAGCAGTGATAACTACCGACACGGGTGAAGTGACAATTGATTTTCAATTATTAGTTGCTGCCGATGGCGCAGAATCTTCAGTTAGAACCTTGTGTGGTTTGTCTGCAACGGTTAAACAATACCAACAACAAGCGTTGGTTGCTAATATTGGTTTGAATAAAACGCATAATTATCGTGCTTACGAGCGTTTCACAAGTCAAGGTCCTTTAGCTTTATTGCCAATGACCGATAATAGAATGTCCATGGTTTGGGCCATGCAACCCGATGAAGCAGAGAAAATGTTGCTTTTGTCTGATGCGGAATTCTTAAAACAATTACAGGCTACTTTTGGCTACCGTTTGGGTAAATTAGTAAAAACTGGTAGGCGCTATTCTTTTCCTTTAAAGCAAGTATTAATGTCGCAACAAGTTCATTGGCCAGTAGTTTTTGTAGGTAATGCAGCGCATACCTTACACCCAGTAGCTGGGCAAGGATTTAATTTAGGGCTTAGAGATGTAGCTACTTTGGCGCAATGCATCGCCAAGCACGGATTGAATAAATCAATGTTGCACGAATATATTGAATTAAGACGTCACGATCAACAAATGATAACGCGTTTGACGGATGGTTTGATTCATGTTTTTAGCAGTCGTTTACCAGGAATGGGTGTTGCACGGAGTTTGGGTTTAATAGCATTTGATACTGTTCCGGCTTTGAAAAATATCTTAGCTCGCTATGCGCGTGGTTTTGGTGGTGTGATTCCGGATTTGGTTTGTGATATTGCGCTGACATCGAAGGAGATGTAATGCACAAGTTTGATGTCTTGGTTATAGGTGGTGGCATTGTGGGTTTAAGTGCGGCTTTAGCAATGGCGCAACGCGATTATTCAGTGGCAATTTTGGACGCTGGTGCTTTAAGTGCTGATACTACAGATTTAAGTCCGCGTGTTTATGCTATTAATCAGGCCTCGCACATTTTATTGCAAGACTTAGGTGCCTGGCAGTTTTTAGAAACAGGGCGGGTCTCATCGTATAATAAAATGTATGTTTGGGACGCTGCTAATGGTGCTCATATTGATTTTGATTCACGTTATATTGCTGAAAACAGCTTGGGATTTATTATTGAAGAATCCGTATTAAAAAAAGCGCTCTTGGAAAAAGTTGTGAGTCAAAAAAATATTAGTTTGTTTGCTAATTCTTCTGTAGATGAGGTGGAAGAGTCAAGTGATGGGATTAGCATCAGTGCCAAAGATAAAGTTTGGCAGGGCAATTTGTTACTAATAGCAGATGGCGCACATTCACCCACGCGTGAAAAGTTGCACGTGAAACTTAATTCATGGTCTTATAATCAAACAGCATTGGTCGCGAATGTAAAAATAGAAAATAAACACCACCAAACTGCTTATCAAGTATTTAACTCTGAAGGACCTTTAGCGTTTTTACCTTTAGTGGATGAGCATCACTGTTCTATTGTTTGGTCTACCACTACTGAACGCGCTACGCATTTGATGGCGCTGGATGATAAAGCATTCAATGAAGAATTGACCAAGGCTTTTCATACAAAATTAGGTCAGGTAGAAGTAAGCAGTAAACGCTATCAGTTTCCTTTACGTATGCGCCATGTGAATCAATACAGTGGTGAACATTGGTTATTATTAGGTGATGCGGCACACACCGTTCATCCATTGGCGGGACTTGGTTTAAATCTTGGATTGGCCGATGTCAGTGCCTGGATTGACTGCATCTCCAGCAAACAGAGTACCCCAAGACAATTAAAAGCTTATCAAAGACAACGTAAACATGCAGTGTGGCAAACTATTTTGTTATTGGAGGGATTTAAGCGTTTGTTTGGTCATACATCCAAGCCTATCAGTTTGCTGCGGGGCTTGGGTTTGTCTGTATGTAATCAGCTGAAGCCGTTGAAAAGATTGTTTATTGAACATGCGGAGAAGTAGATATTTTGAACGCAGGTTGAGCCTTGGGCTCATAGC
Organism: Legionella sp.; assembly: GCA_041662885.1. Classification (GTDB taxonomy): domain Bacteria; phylum Pseudomonadota; class Gammaproteobacteria; order Legionellales; family Legionellaceae; genus Legionella. The sequence goes on along the minus strand of JBAZRP010000035.1, from coordinate 15,494 downwards.
AGTCAGGTTAAGAGAATTACAGAATAAAATAATGGCTGATTGCCCGGTTTGCATCCGGTACGTCATCCAGAGCGAAGCGAAGGATCTTCTCTTCAGTTAGCACCGATGTGGCTTGAGAGAAGATCCTTCGCTTCGCTCTGGATGACGTGCAGAGAGAAAGCTGCCTTAGCCTGACGGCTATGGGCCCAACCTACTAATTAAACTTTAAATTCTCAAACATATAAACTTGATTCAATTTTGCAGAATCCTTAGCAAAAATAAATTCATCCACATATTCGCCATCACCCACCTCACCGTCTTTTAAAGTAAAGGTGAAACGAAAACGTGCACCGTAATGGTCTTTATCTTCCAAACTGACAAACGTCTGATGAACATCTGTTTTCGCTGTTTCGACTTCTGATAAAAAGCCGTAGAAAAATTCCTGGGCATTTACTGTTCCACGTGAAGTAGAAATAACCGTGCCACCTTCGTTAAATAATTTCGTAATATCCGCATAATCAGCTCGTCCCAAATCAAGAATATATTGATGCATTACTTGCTCGCGTTGAGCTTGAAGTTCAGAAGCGTCTTGGGCTAGTGCGAAGTTACTGGTTGTTATTAGAGAGACTGCTAGTAAAATATGCTGTAATTTCATGATCTACCACCTTAATATGTAAAAAGTAAAAAAATCTATGTAAGTTGGGCCTAAGTACACAGAAAGTACTATACTTAAATGCCAGGTATATGTAAAATATATAACGGCTATACCTATTATAGGTTTTATTTATGTTGCCTTCGGCCGCAGAACTAGAATATTTTCTTGAACTATCCAATTCTCTGAATATGTCCCGCGCTTCAGAGCGCCTTGGTATAAGCCAGCCGTCTTTGAGTTTGGCTATAAAACGTTTGGAAGAATCGGTAGGCACACTCTTATTTATTCGACGAAAAAATGGGGTGCATTTAACTCAAGCAGGCAAACAATTGGTTGTACACACGCGTCAATTGATGAATTATTGGGAAAAAACCAAATCCGAGGCCTTAGCTTCGCATCACACCGTGCAAGGGTGCTTTTCTTTGGGTTGTGCCTCAACTATTGCTATTTATCTTCTATCAGAATTTCTTCCTAATTTATTAGAACAGTACCCAAAACTAGAAATTCAGTTAAAACATGACGTATCGCGCAAGATAACTGAAGAAGTAATTAATTTGTCCATTGATATTGGTATTGTGGTAAATCCTTTGCGACATCCTGATTTAATTATTCGAAAATTATGTGACGATGAGTTTTGTTTCTGGACTGGAGAAGGTCAAAGGCCAATGCAAGATAGTAATTCCAAACAAGCAATGATTATCTGCAATCCGGAACTGACGCAAACGCAATCGCTTTTGAAACAAAGCAAGCAAGCAGGTATTAATTCAGAACGCATTATTACTACTAGTAGTTTGGAAGTGGTGGCAAGTCTTACAGCAAAAGGCTGCGGGCTGGGAATAATGCCTGCTCGTGTTGCAAAGGCTTTATATCCAAATCAGTTAAAACGCTTGCCCCATACCCCAGTTTTTTCCGATGAGGTGTGTTTAGTATACCGAAATGAAAACCGATCGGTACATGCGATTCAAGTCCTCGTTGATGAAATTAAAAAATTTATGTCGTAACAAGGGGACGTGGCTTTTTACGCTCCTGCCAGGTTTGGAATAGCACATAAAATGCCGGTACAAAAACTACGGCAAGACAGGTTGAGGCTAACATTCCACTGGCAACTGCGATACCTATCGATTTTCTGGCATTAGCTCCGGCACCCGTTGCAAAAACCAAGGGCATCACTCCTAGAATAAAAGCAAAAGAAGTCATTAGGATGGGTCGAAAACGCGTTCTGGCTCCAAGTACCGCTGCTTCCATAATGGATTTATTGTGAAACTCCCGTTCTTCACGAGCTACTTCAACAATCAAAATAGCATTTTTAGCTGCCAAGGCTATTAATAATAAAATCCCGATTTGGGTGTACATATTATTTGCCAGACCCAATATTTTTAACGCAGCTACGGTTCCTAATAAAGCTAGAGGTACGCTGCATAAAACGGAGGCTGGTGTGACCCAGTTTTCATATTGTCCGGCTAAAATCATGTAAATTAATATTAGAGATAAAGCGAATATATAGTAACTAAGATTGCCTGCTATTTGTTCCTGATAAGCGGTACTGGTCCATTCAAAAGACATACCTGTAGGTAAAACTTGATTGGCCACTTCTTCTAATGCTTTCATAGCCTGTCCCGAACTATATCCTTGTGCTGCCATACCATAAATATTACTAGAGGGATATAAATTATAAAGAGACACAATTGCAGGTCCAACATCGGGATTAATATCTGTTAGAGTACCAATGGGAACCATGCCGCCAGACTGATTACGGACATAAAAATTACGCACGTCTTCTATAGTCATGCGAGAATCCGCTTCTGCTTGCACATATACCTGGAATACCTGGCCGAATTTTGTAAATAGATTTACATACGAAGAACCAAGATACGTTTGTAATGCGTCTGTGGCATCTCCTACAGTAACTCCTAATGATTCCGCTTTTGTTCTATTAATTGGTGCTGCAACTTGCGGAGCTGCTGCTCGAAATGAAGTCATTAAGCGCTGTAATTCGGGTCTTTGGCTTGCGTATTTAATTACTAAATCAGTAGCCGTTTGTAATTTACGATAATCAAAAGAGCCGTCTTGTAATTCCAACTGCATTTGAAAACCACCCGATTGACCTAGACCTTGAATGGGGGGCGGTACCATAACTAAAATTTTTGCGCCTAAAGTTTTGTTGGCAATGTCATTGAGTTTTGTATACAAAGACAATAAATCTTCACCTTTGCCACGTACATCCCAATCCTTAAACATGATATACAAGACCCCGGCATTAGCCAGGTTGGCACTATTATCTAAAAGTGAAATACCATCAATGGCAATTACGTCTTGTATACCACCAATTTTAGAGACCTTATCGCTGAGATCTTTGAGTAAAGTTTCAGTGCGACCTAAAGATCCTCCATCTGGTAATTGGACGTTCATCATCATATAACCCTGGTCTTCGATAGGTATGAAGCCAGTAGGAATGGTACTAATACCAAAGATGGCTAATACTACTAAAAAGCCACCGAGCAAACAGACGCTTTGGTTTCTATGCACAAGCGTATCGATAAATTTCAAGTAACGGGTTTCTATTGGATAATAGAGTTTATCAAAGGTTCTATAAACTATATTTTTGCGTTCGCGTACCACTACTGGCTTGAGCCACAAAGCGCACTGAGTGGGCTTTAAGGTCATGGCATTAATCGCACTGATAAAGGCAGTTGCGGCAATGACCAGGGCAAATTGTGCGTACATAGCTCCAGTCAATCCAGGCATAAATCCTGCGGGGACGAAGACAGCCATTAATACGAGCGTAATTCCTATAATTGGGCCGAGCAATTCATTCATAGCAGTAATAGCAGACTGTTTAGGGCTGGTGCCGCGCTCTATATGTTGGGTTACTCCTTCGACGATAACTATCGCGTCATCTACCACAATACCAATGGCCAATACTAAAGCGAATAAGGTTAATAAGTTAATCGAGTAACCCAACAACAGCATGGCAAAAAAAGCGCCGATGATGGTTACCGGTACCGTAGTTGTTGGTACTAAGGTTGCGCGAAAGTTTTGTAAGAAAAGCAAAATAACTAAGAGAACTAAAATGCCTGCTTCGTACAAAGTTTTATATACTTCGTGAACGGATGCTTTTACGAAAATAGTGGTGTCAAAAGGAATGGAATAAGTAAGTCCGGGAGGAAATTTTTTAGCCATTTTAGCAACGGTTTTGCGTACTTCATCTGCAACAGTAAGTGCATTAGCACCTGGTAGCTGAAAAATACCAATGGCTGCTGTTGGTTTATTATTTAAAGTGGCTAATTGTGCGTAACTTGCTGTGCCTAGTTCAACGCGACCAACGTCTTTGATGCGAACAATTCTGGCAGTACTACTGTTATTGGCTTGTTGATTGGGTTGGGTTGCGTCTGCTTTAATAATAATATTAGAAAATTGACTGGCATCTGCAAGTAATCCCGGTACGTTGACGGTAAATTGATAGGCTTGATTGTTACTAACCGGTGGAGAGCCTATCTGGCCCGCAGAAACTGCTTTATTTTGTTTGCTGATGGCGCTGAGTACATCACTAGGATTTAAGGAATATTTGTACATTTTTTTGGGATCTAACCAAATACGCATGGCATAAGTACCAGTACCAAAAATGACTACGTTGCCTACGCCATCTAAGCGCGCTAGTTCATCTTGCATATTGATAGCAGCGTAATTGTTTAAGAACAAGCCATCATATTCGCCATTTTCAGAAGTTAGGGTGATAAATTGCAAAATCGCCGTGGATTTTTGCTGGACTACTACTCCTTGTTTTTGTACTGATTCGGGCAATTGCGCCATAGCTGCCTGCACGCGATTTTGCACCAGTATTTGAGCGAAGTTGAGATCAGTGCCGATTGCAAAAGTGACTACCAAGTTATAGGTACCGCTATTGGTGCTGGTGGATTGCATGTATAACATCTTTTCCACGCCATTCACTTGCTGCTCTATCGGTAGTGCTACTGTATTGATTAAGGTTTTCGCGTCAGCACCAGGATAAGTTGTAGTTACTTGAATAGTTGGTGGAACTATCGATGGGTATTGGGTTATTGGCAGTACCATAATAGCTACTAGTCCAAGTAAAACAAGTAAGAGTGCAATGACGTTGGCTAAAACGGGTCGTTCAATAAAAAATTTAGAAATCATTCTGTTTTATACTCACTGTTTATTTTGATTTTGCACATCAACTTTATTGCCAGGACTTGCATTTTGCAGACCATTAACAATTACTCTATCTTTGGCATTTAAACCTTTTAAAATGGTGCGCATGCCTTGGTTGATACTGCCTAGTTCTACTCGAGTTAGCGCTACTTTATTATCTTGATCTACTAGCAATAAATACGGACCAATTTGATCGTAGAGTATCGCCGTATCCGGGATAGTTAATTGTTTTGATGGTTTAGTAATAGCAATGCGCACTTGCACAAATAGGCCTGGTACAAATATATTGTCTTTGTTATCCAGAACAGCGCGTAGTTCCATAGTTCCTGTTGATGCATTTAATCCAGTATTGACGAAATCTAAGGTGGCTTTGTGTTTGTAGTCGTTTTCAGTTTGTAATTTAATATCGACTTGAACTTGATTAATATCTTTAGGTCCCAACCCTTGAGCCCGCGCCGCTTCGCGCAGTCTGAGTAAATCGATTTCATTGAGATTGAAGTAGACATAGAGCGTGTTTATTTGTTGAATTGTGGCTAAATCAGTTGCCTTGCCATTACCCACTAAATTACCCACATCAACCAAGTGTCTGCCCATGCGCCCATCGAAGGGTGCTAAAACATGAGTATAACTATAATTAATTTGAGCGTTTACTTCATTGGCTTTTGCTTTGTCAATTTCTGCGGCAATTTCTTGTGTTTTTGCCAGCCATTTTTCCACATCATTTAATGAAGTGGCATTGTCTTTATACATGCGCTTTTGCCGAGCGTATTCAGAATTATTATAAACTTGTACCGCGGTTTGCGCAGCAACTGTGGCTTGCGCTGCTTTTAATTGTTCCCAGTATGGTTCTGGTTGAATAACAAATAAGAGCTGGCCTTTTTTTACATTAGTTCCATCAACAAAATTAATTTTATCTAAATACCCTTCGATACGAGCAACTAAATCTACAGAATTTAAGGCAACAGTCGTTCCAGTTTGAGTTACGTATTCAACTACTTCAGTCAATACAGGGTTTTGCACGCCAACCATAGGAACAGGAATAGGTGGTGGTCCGGATTTATTAAAGTGATGCACGATAAAATACAAAACGAGTAGGGTAGCTAAAACTACTCCAACTTTGTGGCTGGGTTTTAAATTTTGAAATTTATTATAATAGTTCATGCTAATTACCATTTTGGTAGATAAAGTTGATTAAATAATTGTTGTTTTGTTGCTGGTGGCTCATGATTCTTTTGTCTTAATAAAGTTCCCCAGTTGGTACGAGCAGCCATTTCTCTTTTTAGAGCCTCAGGAACGACATCATTGTGATCGCGAATTTGCCAGCCACCACCAAGTGCACGATAAAGAGCTACTAATGCCTGCGGAATATTGCCTTGCGCCGTTGCTAAGGACATTTGCACGCTTAATAATTGTTGTTCGGCATTTAGTACTGGAGTAAAGTCTGTTTCGCCTTCTTTATATCGAATTAATGCTAATTTGAATGATTTAGTAGCCGAACTATTCGCTTTTGATAAATAATATTCAGCAACTTTGGCCTCGATATAAGCCGTAATATTATCCTGCACTTCTTTTTGCGCTTTTAAAACTAAATTCATGTAATTTAATACTGATTGTTGGAAAACGGCATCTTGTGCGCGAACGGCATTGGTAATTTGCCCGTAATTGAGTAAGGGCCATGTGAATCCTGGGCCTGCAGTTGCGGTGCGATTATTCCATTGGAAAATATCCCCTACGGAGTTGGTGCCTATATTATTAGAAGCAAAAGCAAAGGGGCCTGTTAGGGTAAAAGAAGGAAATAGATTAGCTTTTACTGCGCCAATAGTGGCAGATTGAGCGAGTGCTTCCATGCGAGCTTGATAAATATCTGGTCTTCTGGCTAAAGCTTCTCTGGGGATACCCACTGCTACTGATGTTGGCGCTCTAGGAATACCGCGGCTTCTTTTTAATAAATTATCCACCTGATTGGGTACCGTGCCAAGTAATACCGCCAGCGTGGTTTTTTGATTTTCTAAAGTGTTGATCAAAGAGGGTAGACTGGCTTGGGTTTGTGAGAGTTCAGTTTGCGCTTGCTCTACATCAACGAGACTGGTTTGGCCATTTTTGAAACGTGAGGTGGCTATCCTAAGCCCTATCGTTTGTACAACTATGTTGGCCTTAGTTACTTTTATTTGGTCTTGGGTGGTGCGAATTTTAATGTATGTTCCAGCAACATCAGCGGTTAGTGTAACTAATGCATTATCATAAGCTGCAAGTGATGCCATAAAAGTTGCGTCATTGGCCTCAATTGCACGCCGGTATTTCCCCCAAAAATCAATTTCCCAGTTGGCATTAAAACCCATAAGCGCGGTATCAAAAGTTGAAGGGAGAACGTATTGGAGAGAGCCCCCACCGATTTTATTGTATGTAAAATTACCGAATGCGGCTTGTTGTTGTGGGTATAATTCACCAACAGCTTGCGCTAATTGGGCCCTAGCTTGCAGTACATGAACTCCTGCGATTTGAATTGTTAGATTGTTTTGGTAACTTTGATCGATTAATGAAGTCAGTGTTCGGTCACGAAATACCTCCCACCAGAGTACATTTTCAAAAGGTTTTTCTGTGACACTGCGATTTTGTTTCAACCAATGTTCTTCGACCTGCTTTTTCGGTTCTTTAAAATTAGGACCGACCATAAAACAAGAGTTCAGGAATAAACAGGCTAAAAGGGCGAGAATTCTCAACATGTGAAACGGACATCCCTATCAATAATGACATGTTTTTAATACACGACTTTATCATTACCAATGGAGGATATCAATTTGTCTTTATTCTATTAGGGTATTGTGTCAATTTATGTATGGATTCCCGCCTGCGCGGGAACGACACTTATATAATTGGTGATTGTTCCAATTTCTCTGTAACTTCAGCAGTTGGACTAGACTCATCTGTTTTAAATAAACCGGCTTTCAAAAGTCCTGGGACAACTTTAGGGGTGCCCGCTTCTTCAGCTTTAGGGTTTTCAAAGGCCTGTAAATCATCAATAAACTCAACAATTTGTAAGTCAATTTTGTCAATTATGGAATCGTATTTTTGGTTCAGTTCAGTATTTTTTTGTAGACTATGCAATAAAACATTTTGTTGTTTTACTTCCTGATTAAGTTCTTTAATTTTTACATTATTATCATGCATCAATACGTAAAACTTGGTGTTGATGGTATCTTGAATTTCTTTTAGGCTCAGTAGCATTAACGTAGAAAAAGCGGCTGAAAAAGCTAAAAAGCAAGGTATACCGATAACTACAGGTAAAGTTATTGTACATCCAAAGGTTGCTAGGGCAATAAGTGCTACATCAATGAGAGCGATAACTATAAACGCTGCTACCTCTGCTATGAATTTAAGCATGTTTATTTTTCGATTTTTTTTGCTTAGAGCATCGATTTGATTTTTTTTCTCTTCGATGGAGTCTAAAATTTGATCGGGGGTATCATTTACTGTGATGCGCTCTTCTTCTGCTTTTATGCGAATAGTATTTAAAAGTTTGAGCGCATTATTGAGTATGGCTTCGTTTTTTGGATTATTTGAATCTACTTCATTAATCCAATTTTTAAAATCAGCAATCTCTTTTGGGCTGGCAATGTTTAATTCCTTAAGAGCGGCAACAAAATCAATCAATTCTTTTTCTGTAACAAAGTGTTTAAAGCGTACTGCCATGATTAATTCTCCTAAGGTGTTATATTAAAACGATTATAGTGTACGATATGTACTAGTAATATGCCATATATCTGTATAATTAATTAGCGCCCTGCCCGTATAAAATCCTAAAACCAGGAGACCCCAGATAATAATTATTAGTAATATACGATTAAACATGAATACATCTTGCACGCTATAACTTAATTCTGCCGCATTGGCTGGAAAACATAAGCTTATATTCAATAATAATAAAGCATAGAAATATGAGGAATATACGGTAAAAGATGTTACTCCACCGGGCATAAATGATGATGACAGGTAACTTATGGGCACGAAAAAAAGGATCAGGGCAAAGTAAGTGGTGAGAAAATTGCTAAGGTTAAGTTTGTTATACGCTTGCTGTAGTATGTTCCATTGGGTGTATGCTGGAAGTATGAGCAGTGAGCTGTAATATAGCCATCCTATGGGGCTTAACAGTAACATCATTGCTAGAGTGAGATTAAATGCCCCTAATTCATTTTTGTTGTTGATAAATTGTTTGGATTTAAAACAATAAAAAATTATTCCGAGTGTAAAAATTATCCCATAAAAATATTTAATACAAATTAAGAGCGTCTGATTTACCTGCCATGGGTCTATCGTAATGCGAAATAAGATGCCATAAATGGAAGCGTTCCAGTTATCGCCATACCACAGAACTAGATGTAAGGTTTTATAGTAGTTAATAAATAGTTCAATGCCGTAATTGTATAAAGGCAGAAGAGATATTAGTACAAAGGTGAGCAGCATGATGCCCGCTATTCGTTTTTGCTTATTGAGCAAGGCATAGACAAATAATAATAATGGGAATAATTTTAAAGCAGCAATAATTCCCCATAAAATTCCTGCTCTATAGGGCATTTTTTGTGTGGAGCATTTATAACCTAATAGAATAAAAAAGGATATAATTACCCCAACTTGACTAAGCACTGAGTTAACAACTAAAGGATACATGGAAAAATACAATAACCAATAATCAAAGCGGCCAATATTCCAGCTTTTTCCAAATTTTTCCCGAAGAATATCATAGGCAATAGCAGCAGCCTTTATCCCGGCGCTGGTAATGAGTATGGTCCATAGAATAAGTGCCTTGTTGTATCCCAAAGGTAGAAATGCCTGGAATACCCATAATAAAGAGGGTGGATTAAGATTGATAGGTAGTTTTTTCAGGCCTAGAATATAATTTGTAGTTATCACGCGGTAGGGATTAATTCCGTTACTCAGCGAGTCCGCAGCAAAATAAAAAGAGGAAAAATCAATTTTAATGGCATGTTGGTATTGGAGGTAAAATAAAACACAGTAAAGTAAACTAAGTGCAAGAATTGCAAAAATGCGAAAAGCAGGACTTTGTAGCACTGTGGTCAACCTTGATTTCTAAAGGTAAAGTCTAGCAAAACAAAGCGGCGACTGTAAAGGATCCAGTTTCCAGTTGGTACGTTATCCGGAGCTTTCGCTCTGCATGTCATCCTGAGGTTTTTTTCTGCACGTCATCCTGAGCAAAGCGAAGGATCTTCTCTTAAGTTAGCAGTGATGTGGCTTGAGAGAAGATCCTTCGCTTTGCTCAGGATGACGTGCAAAGCGAAGGCTCTACCAATTTTATTATCCAACAGTACTAGGTGAGCTAACAGTGGTAACTTGATTTAGTTCTGTAAGTTCGATGTCGGGCTGTTTCGATTTGTGTGCAAATAAAGTAGTCATAACTTTGGCTGGATTTACTGCAGTACCATTATTAATATAGTTATCATGAGTTGCAAGTTTGCTGGGTTTTGGACTGAATGTTCTGCCTGGTGTCGGGTTTTGAAGTGTTGATGGAATTGAAATATTATATTCTCCTAAATCAAAATCATCATTTTTTTGGGCAAAACTTAATTTTTTATCCTTACTTATTCGTAGCATTACCGCATCATCACATAATTGCTCCAAGCCTTTGAGTAAACGCTTGGTACGATATGAAAACCCGCCAGCAAATACTTGTTTCATATTTAGCGTTTTACTCGACAAAATCTTTTTAAAAGCGAGAATATCAAAAGTTTGGGTCCCTTCAGAAAAACAATTCAGGACTAACTCAATGGCTTTTATCTTTTCCGCTTTTCTTTTCGACGCGAATAAGCCAAAAAATTGAGTTGATTCCCTTTTAAGAGTAATTAGGTGGTCTAATAGCTTGTCTTCGATTTCTTGTAATAAAATAGGCATGTCATGAGCTAATTCCAGCTTTCTTTCGATGAGCTTTTCACTGCGCGTTTTTTGCAATGCTTGACCTTCATCAAGCCAGGAAGAGTCGTTTAACTCTCCAACATCGGCCCCTAAGTAGTTCAACATGGCTAAAATATTTTGATGCAGCGGTATGCCATTTCTGGATATGAACGATTTGTGTAACTTATAAGTGTTATAAGCTATGGGTTCAGCTATCTCATCTATTTCTTTGGTTGTAAGAATGTACTTACCAAAAAAACTTCGAGTTACTTCTACTGGTCCCGTCGTGCATACTACTATGGATTTATAATAAAGTGAGCGCTCTTTTTTCATCATTGCTTTGAGGAAATGCTCATGGTTTTTGCTTAGTAATTGGCGCAATTCTCTATATTCTTTATGAAAAAAGATCCATTTGATAAAGCTTAATTGACTTTTAATTTCTGCACGTAAGCGAAGTATTACTTGCGTATCAGTTTCTTTCTTTTGGGTTTTGTTATTAATTTGTCTGTGGAAATTAAGGTAGCTGGTTTTATTCGACATGACCTCATTTACATAAGCACGAAATTCTCTCGAAGAAACTTTCCCTGCTCCTGGTTTAAGTTCATTGGATTTTTGAATATAAAAATATTCAGCCCGGTTTTGCATAGAACTCATTAGATAACTATTAAACCAATTGTCTTTACCTAAGATGTTTTCCGTTTCAGAAATATAATCCGTGGAATATTCGCGTAATTTGTTCAAAACGCCCTCATGCAGCTGTTTCATTTGTTCTTTGGCAGCTTCTGCATTTGCTACGGCAATATAATCATTTTGGGCCAACATCATTTCTTTATTGCCAAGTAATTGTAAACTTCCAATGTGTAATAGCAAAGGAGACTCTACTTGCATGGTTTTGGGAAGATTACTGGTATCAATCGGTACGTCTAAATCGGTGTAGATACCTAATTTGTAGCTAGGTGGTAATAGCCTTAATATGTCGCTGGCAACAGCTAAATTACCACCGTTCTTTAAATGAGTAATTTCATCTTTATAAAATTTATACAATTCGCGTTGTTCTTCAGAATGTAATTTGCTTTGAAACTGATCTGCATCTACCGCGATAATGGAATTCTCTTTACAAAATTTTAATAATTCATTTACTGATATGTCGGTTAATAAGGTTGAATCAAAAATCAGATGAAATGTATCCTTAGGATTTTTCTCACGCATTGTGATAAGTCTTGTTTGATTTTCAAAATTCATGAAAAGATCTGGATTATTACTAAGCCAGATTTTTACATGTGAATGCGGATCCAAAGTGTACGACATTATTAATTCTCCCATTAGATCGGGGATTGTACTTAAAAAAAAATAATTTTTGCACTATTGAATTAAAATAAATCTTTGTAAGGGATAAAAAATGGCATTGAACAATTCGTGTTCTATATCAGCGCGCAAAATTTTTACGGCTGAAAGAAACTTTATCGGCAGCTTGTTCATTACCATGATCTTTGAAGCGTTCTTCTATTGTACGATAACGTTTTACACCGCCTTCGCGGTTAGCAATTTGGATGTTAAGCCCAGGGCGAGCATTTAATTCAAGCATTACAGGACCTAAATCTTTGTCGAGAACTATATCAACTCCTAAATAACCTAAGCCGGTTAACTCATAACAACTCGAAGCAATTTCTAAAATTTCATTCCAATAAGGAACTTGAATGTCTACTATTGGATTTAAGGTGTCTGGGTGGTATTCAATTGCGTCGTTGTGGAAGACGCCACCTAAAGTTTTACCAGTAGCTAAGTTGACGCCAACACCTATAGCACCTTGATGCAAGTTGGCTTTTCCTCCCGAAATTCGAGTGGGTAGTCTGACCATGGCCATGGCGGGATAACCTAGTAAGGTTATGATGCGAATATCGGGTATCCCTTCGTAACTTACTTCTGCAAAAACAGGGTCAACGATAACGCGTTTTTCAATTATCGCATAATCTGCAGAGCCACCTAAACTGTATGCACCAGATAACAAGCAAGATAAATGATAGCTCAGCTCTTGGCTGGTAGTTAATTTGCCATTGATTTGGCGATAGCGACCATAGACCTTATCAGTAATAACTAAAATGCCATCACCGCCGGAACCTCTGGCTGGTTTTACCACAAAGTCTTTATGATCGGCTAAGATTTGATCGATATTTTTAATTTGTTGTTCTGTTTCAATAATGCCGTATAAAGGTGGAACGGCAATTCCAGCTTTTAAAGCCAATTGTTTTGTTTTTAATTTATCATCAACCAGGGGAAATAATTTTCTGGGATTATAACGCAGAACAAAATCGCTATTTCGTTGGTTAATACTCAAAACCCCATGGTTCTTAAGACGTCGAAACAAATTAATCATTATACTTCTCGCGCCAACACTTGGAATCTTTTTAGTTCAGATAATCTATAGCCACGGTATTGACCAAACCAGAGAATCAGAGCCAATAAAACCAATAGTAATTCAGGGAAAGCAAAAATTAAATATTGCAGAGGCTCAAAGCTCATCGCCCAATAGGAAATGACAGCGGCAACTAAACTTCCTGCCCCTGATTTTATTGCTTCCGAAGCACCGCGTTCATCCCAGGTAAGACACATGCGCTCGATGGTCATGGTGAGTATTACCATGGGGAATAAGGCAACAGACATTCCCTCATCCAAATTTAGATTTAAGCTAAATACGCTAATAAAGATCATTAATAAAATAACTACAGTAAGAATTGCGGCCAGCCTTGGTACTAGCAGTAATCGTAATTGATCCAAATAAAACCGCGCTAATAAGCCAAAAGAAACAATAATGATAAAAAGACATATACCCCAAATAACATTGGTTTCGCGAAACGCGAGTGCAATCAAAACTGGCATGAAGGTACCGAAGGTTTTTAATCCTATGAAGTTACGTAAGATTAAGATAATAAAGGCACCAATGGGCACAGTTAATAATACTTTATAGGTTTCTTGAACTTTGACGGGCAATTGCAGCAGCGAAAAACGTAAGATTTGGGAATCCGCTTGTAATCCGCGTGATTTGGCGATACTCAAGGCATTAATTGGTGTAGGTGAAACAGTGAAAGAAAATATTGGTTTTTTGCCACCCGCAAGTTCAAATACGGGATCATTGCCGTATTGCCAAATCAAAAAATCTTTAGGGATTCCTGATGCCGCTGTTTGTGGATTTAGATATATCCAGTCCTTACCATTATAAACTGCCAGCAGAGTTTTAAATTCAGCTTTGTGTTGTTGTGATAAATAAACGCCCTTTACAGGTAATGCAAAAATTTTGGATTGGTTGAGAATCAAGATGGTAGCATTGACAATATCTTCATCATCAAAGTCATTGCCTACTAATAATTTGGCATTACCGTCTTTTTTATTCAGTTCTTTAATGGCGCTTTGGGCAAAAGTTTGAATATCCGCTGAAGCTTGTCGCACTTGGCTGGTAATATTCTCAATGGCAGATTTTTGACTTTCATCTAATATTGGGGTTTTTATCGCCGGAGGTTTGGCCAAAGAAGATTCATAGCTGTCCGTTTGTCTTAATATAGCCCGATAATACAAGGACTGCGCCCCGTTGGCGCGTCTAATCGACCAAACGGTTTCTTTATTATAGCCTTTTATATTGGTGGTAACGCCATAGTTTCTGGAAACGAAATACTCATCGAGTATGGCATAGTGTGGTGGCAAATTTGGGATATTAAAGCGTGCTTTAATTGGAGTATTAGCATCAGCAACAAAACGTAAATTGGACTCAACCACCCAACTATTTATAGTTTCAGTATCCGTTAAGGGGACATCCAGAACTAAATGCCTGTACAAAAACATGCCAGAACCCAGTATTAACAGGGTAAAAATTAGACCATATACATGACGCGTATTTTTTTTCATTATTATGCAAGACTCTTGGAATTGAGAGTAAAAGTAAGAGCAGGATTAACTGCCCCATTAAAATCAATAATTGCATCCCTTCCTAAAAGCAAAGGATAAAGGAATCGTTTTCGATTGGTTAAATTGACATGAATAGCCCGAACTTTGTCGCCAAGTTTGACGTTAATAAGTACTACGGGGCGTTTTATAGGCGTTGATGGTGCATGACTGCCATTGGTTTCACCTGCGCGCACTTTTATTTTAACTTTGCCTATGTACTCACATTCAAAAGTTTCTTCGCCAGTTTTCGTGGAAACTGTAAAACGTAAATAAGGTACGCCTTTGACTTCAATTTCTTGAATATTGCTAGCATTTAATGAGGCTGACTTGGCCCCTGTATCAAGTTTGGCCGAAAGAGTGAAGCTTTTATCAACTAATGTTGCTTTTTCAACATAACCGTACACTTGGGTTTCACTTTTAGCCATAGTAGATCCAGTTAACAGTGCTATAAATAGTAAAAAAGAGAGTAATGATCTCATCAAATCTCCTTATATTGGTGCTACGTCTATTCAGGTTCGATATCGTAACAAATTTAAAGTCTAAGTCACAGTACACAATTTAAAAAAAAGATAAATTATCTGTTCAATAATTATGCTAAAAAAGCGCTTTTGTCAGCTAATTGTATCATGATATCATATTAGACTGCCCATAATATCTGTATTTTTTAGTTTCATGATGAAATTTTATTTGACATTTGGGGCTGAAATCAGTAATATGCGACAGAATTTCTGTTGACGGCCTTACGATCGCATGATTCCTGAGACTGACCATCTTAAAACACCTGATGCCACTGAATCTTTTGATGCACAATCTAAGGACGTGGCCAAGTATCTTCATCAAACAAGATATATTT
>JBAZRP010000034.1:0-26909 GCA_041662885.1 Legionella sp. | reverse complement strand
AATCTATTCGTTCAGCTGTAGCTTCGGCTGGTTCAAATATATCCTTAATTAATTTTTTGATGTTTTGTTTATCGTGACTAAAATAAACTTGTAAGGCATGGCCGGGTCTACCCATTGCGGTTTGGAATCCGTTAGTTAAACCATTTACTAAATATTCAAATTCTTCGGGACCGGCAAGTGCGGTTATGCCTTCTACTTTAATTACAGTAACTAAAGAGCCATCATGATTTACTAATACTGTAGGACTGTCTGCAGTTTCCAAGTCAATATAAGATTCAGTGGTTTGTTTTAGAGAAGTACTCAACCAGGCGAAGAATGTATCTACACCTTCAAAAAACGATTCAGTCCAATTAGCCATCCCTAATCCCCAGTGTTAATTCTAGTTTTAATCTGCGATTTCTTCTAATGCGCTTGCAGCCCATTTTTCGATTTGTTTTCGAAATTTCGCTCGTGAAGGTAATAATAAAATATTTTTTAATATTTGACTGCGCACTTCTTCAGTTTTGACACCTGAGTCTATCATTAATTGGCCAAAAATAGCCGGGTCACTAGTACCTTCGCCAAATTTTTCTTCTACCAATTGTGATCGAAACTTAAAACTTCGATAAATATTCTGTGCACTACTTTTATAACCGGTATCATTGGTGATCGCACAAAAAAGTACGTGACACAAACTATTTAACTCGGCTTGTGTTAATTCAGGTAGATAAATTAAAGTTCCGCCACCATAGCCGCCGACACCAACTGATTCGATAAAAAAACATTGCGAACAAAAACAGCAGGCTGTTACTAAATTAGATAATTTATTATTGGTATAATTTCCATCTAAATTTACAATTTCTTGAAACAGACGTGCTTGAAATCCACAAAATTGGCACGTGTACCTATCTCTAAGAAATACTTTTTTCTCAAATTCTTTAAACCGCTCATCAACTTTTCTAGCCGAATACAAGCGCCAAGAGCCCGGTGTAGCCATTAGTTTCAATGCACATCGTTCTTGATTTTCCGTCATAGTATCGACTCACAAAAATAAAGATGGAACAGTGTTTAGCACTGTTCCCTTCTTTGTTTTACAACTGAATAATCTTACTGGCCGTAAATAGTACCAGATGGACCTGCAACTGAACCAGCAGAACCGAACATAGTTGATCCGGCTACGTCTAAAATAGATGGCAGGAATAATAATGATGCCGCAACAAAGAGAAGACCAATAGGTTGACCAATAGTAATTTGTTGTGGGTTATCTTTATGTTGTTTAAATTTCATAATGGCACCGATGGCAAATCCCAAACCAGCTAAATAAGAACCTGCTGTAATTAATTTAGTTAAGCTGCCAAATGAACCCGTAATCAAAGAGGCCATGCCACCTACTGTTAGATCAGACTTAGCCATTGCTTCTTGGCTTAGTAACCAAATTGCAACTATGCTCATTATGTTAGCAAAGTTTGAACTTAGTAATTTCAATTTTGATTTAGCATTTATCTTCACTTTATTTCTCCCAATTATAAGTATTATTTTATCCACCATACAAAGTATTATTAACCATATTAATGGTTCCTACAATATTAACCCCTAAAACTCCACCAAAAACATGGATTAAACCTTTACCCGTACCTCCCGGCGGCTGTCCTTGCGAAGCAGAACGCGCAATTAATACCCATCCCCGTATAAAAGCAACTAAACCGACCACCTGAATCACCATACACAAGGGCTCACCTACTACACTTCCGGCACCAAAAAGAGCATCAAGTGCTTGATTTTTACTGTTGATCGGAGCATATTGCAACACGTTTTCATAACCAAAAGTTGAATTCATAATAAGTTGGAACGTAGTAGGAAAATAAATAAGCATCGCTCCCACCATAGTATACAATATCGGCTCTTTAACGCTGCCAGCATTAGACATCATACTTTTAGATTCGCCATACTGCTTCAAACTATAAATACCTTTAAACACAAACATTATGCCTATTAGATACGCCCCACCGGTAAGCATCTTTTGGATGGGTATGAGTGAATGACCAATGTTCGTTAAAATACTAACTTGGCTTATAATCCAACACTGGACCGATCCGCCAACACAGGATGTATCAGTCATAAATACCTCAACTGTCGTCTTGTCCAAACATAATTATTCTGCCTGAACTAGTTATCACTCTTCCTTGGATTGAATCAATTAATTTAACTACTCCATAACCACGAATCTTCGTCCCTGCCCTTACTGTTAGTGTAGACCCATTTGAGCCAATTAGCCAAGCCCGACCAGGAATTACTGCTTGAATATTGTACTGAATTGGTGTGTATTCGACAGATGTGCGGACTCGTCTAACGGGCTTTGGTTTAGCGCGCTCCATCAATACCGAAATTACTGCAGATTGTTTTGCTACCTGGGCAGAAAGATCGGTAACGGCTTGATTTAACTTGCTTATTTGATTGTTAAGATTATTGATATTGGTATCAACGGTATTTACTTGGTCTTTAATAGTCCCTACTTCTGATTTTATCCCTTGCTCGTTCAATTCTATATCAGCTACTTTTTGCTTCAATTCAGAATCAACTGGAGCTACCACCGGCTGGACCGTTGGTGTAGCTACCACCACAGGCTGTGCAGGCGCCTGTGTTATTGCTGGGATCTGTGGTTTAACGGGAGTTTTTGGACCTGAGTAAATGGCACCAAAGACTTTATAAATTATATATAATACGCCAATAGCACCCACTACAATCAATGCATTACGCTTTACATCCTTTTTAGGCGGAGGAGGCAGTGCACCGCCACCGGAACTTGATTCATTTAAAGTTGGCTCACCCTCTCCCATGGACTCTGTATCCATAGTATCAAATTCATCAAATTTATATTCATCATTATCTTGATCATGTTCTGCCATTATTAGTCACCATTATTTAACTAATTACTATATCCTGAGTAAATAAGATACCCACACCTGTTCCTGAGTATACCTGTACCGTTGTTGGAGTACTCATATTTTGTTGTGCTTGTTGTCCCCAAGCTTTACCCACTGCTGATAAACCTATTACCGCATTTTCCAGTGTAGATTGACCGATACCGCTTGATATAGTGACGTCATTACCACCACCCGTACCACCAATTTGTACAGTGGTATTAGCTGTTTGAATAGCTGCTCCGAAACCTTGTAAGAAGGAAGAGGCGAATAATGAACCATAACGCATCAAATAATGATGGTTGGTTTTACTTGAAAGTGCTGTTCTAGCAGTATTTGGATCAATAGCAACAGCTTGAATTGAAACGGTCTTATCAGCCCCGGGAATAGACATCGTATTGAAAGTAATGATCA
This sequence comes from Legionella sp., assembly GCA_041662885.1. GTDB lineage: Bacteria > Pseudomonadota > Gammaproteobacteria > Legionellales > Legionellaceae > Legionella. The sequence goes on along the minus strand of JBAZRP010000034.1, from coordinate 23,595 downwards.
TCTTATTCGCATTAGCAGGGAGGTTAAAGCTACCAATTAATTTGGAACCTTTTAACTTACCTGAAACTATAGTTGCTAAAATAGGCCCTGGTTCATCACTATTTACTGAAGTATCCATCACGGCAAATAGAATATCACCCGTTTTAATAACCGATTTTCTGGCTGTAGATTCAATACTATTCACTTCTTCTTTGTTTACTTGTGTCACTGATGCTGAAACAGCACCTTCTTCTCCAGCTTTTTTCTCTTCCCCACTACTAACAAAAACTTGCGTAGGCGCTTTCTTCCACTCGCCAATAGCTTGATTAGCAGCTGAGAGCATTTCAGAAGCTCTTTGTTGAATTTTTTGTTGGTATTTTTGCTCAGCCATTTGTTGGTTTTGTTTGTTTAATATCTCTTGCAACTGATTAGCACTATTGGCATTAGCAGCAGCTGAACCTGGAGGAGGAGCTATTCCAGTTAATGTAGCCATTTTAATAGGTGCTTGTTCGGCTTTAATAGCAACTGGCAAACCTGCTACCTTAGTTTCTGGAGGAGCAAAACCTGCATCCGCTAAGTCTGTAGCACTAAAGCCTATATTTTTTAATTGCTGCTCAGTAAAGCCTGCATCATGCAAGTCCTTAGGAGAAAAACCAGCATCTTTTAAGTCTTTAAGGCTAAGACCTGCATTTTTTAATTCTGCAGCAGTATAGCCCGCATCTCTTAATTCTTTGGGTGTGTACCCTGCGGCTAGTAACGATTTGGCAGAACAACCCAAAGTCTTTTTAATGGTGGCTGCAGAAATTCCGGCAGCTCTCGCTTTCTTAAGATATTCAACACTACAATCAGCAGTTCGACCCAAGGCAAGCATGGCTGCAGGATAATTTCCTGCATCTTGTACTTGTTTCGCGGTAAATCCAGCTGCCATCAATTCTGCTGGAGTATAGCCTGCATCAAGTAAAGACTTTGCATCAAAACCGGCATTTTTCAAAGCCTGTGCACTACAAGCATTTAGTTCTTTAATTTTCTTGGCTGAGACACCTGCTTGGAATAATTTTTTTAATTTATCAGGATCACAACCTGCCGTTTTAATTTCCTGATCGGATAAGGCAGCTGCAGCTTTAATTTGATCGGGAGTAAATCCAGCATTGGCCAGATCCTCATCGCTAAATCCAGCTGCCTTTAAGGCGGCAGCACTGCATCCAGCATGTTCTTTAATCGATGTCGCGCTCACACCCGCTTCTTTTTCTTTTTTGAGTGCATCTACGTCACAACCAGCATTTTTGACATCAAGCGCTGTGATTCCTGGTGGCAGCTCTGCTTGAGCGGCTTTTATTTCTGCAGGAGAAAACCCAGCTTTAGCCAAATCTCCAGAACTATAGCCTGCATTGAGTAAATCTCTGGCTGTGAATCCTGCATTTTTTAATTCTTCTGGCGAGAAACCTGCATTTTTTAATTCCGCAGCACTGTATCCTGCATCCTTCAAATCTTTAGCACTAAAACCGGCAGCTTTTAATTGAGCGGCACTGCAGCCGTTAATTCTTCTAACTGCAGCTGCACTTACGCCGGATTTTCGAAGTTTTGTTAATTCTTCAGCACTGCATCCTGCTTTACGCACATCAGCAGCGTTTATACCTGGAGGTAAACCTCCTGCTTTACGAATGTCTTCTGCTGAGAAACCCGCACCTTTCAATTCACCATCAGAATAACCACCATCTTTCATTTCTTGTGCCGTAAAACCAGCTGCATGTGTTTCACAAGCACTGAAACCGCAACTTGCAAGTCTACTTGCTGTATAACCCACATCTCTTAATTGACGCGCATTAAAACCAGCAGCTCTTAAGTCTTTACAATCACAAACCGTTTGCAAGTCTTTTAGTGAATAACCATTATCTTTTAATTGAGCACAACTACAGCCACCCTTAAGATCACTTAATTGCCCACCTTGGTTTACTATTTTTTGCACCACTGATTTACTGCAACTACCATCTTTTAAATCCTGTATCCACAAACTTTGTTGCGTTCCGCCTTGTTCCTCACGAGACAAGGCTGCAAAACCAACTCCAGTTTGGCCACCTTTGGCACCAACGACACCAACACCCTCACCTAAAGCTCGAGATTGTATGATAGTTGGAATGGCACTTCCGCCAGTTGTAGCTGCTTTTTGTGCCTGGCTTACGTTTTGCTGCTGCTGAAGATTGGCATATTGAGCGGTTTGTTCTAAAGCTCCAGGAATCGACTGAATACCTCCAGGGGCGCTAGAGACGTTAGCAGTTGCACTGGAATCTAGGCTTGGACCTTTTAATTTAAAGTATCCAACCATAACCGCAACTATCATTAATAGAGCGGTAAAAATAATAATCACGCGGCTGCGTGTATTGGTAAAAAGAGATTTCAAATTATCTTTTCTGCTTGCCATTTGATTATAATCCTTCCACCTTTAACTGCATGACTTTACCATGCCAGGACACTAATAATACCGGTGATTTTTGCATTTCATATGCGTGCATGCCATCTGCACTGGTCATACTTGCCAACCAACCCGGAGATAAAATAGTGAGATTAGTTCGTACGTACATTTTTTCTTGAGCAATCCATGCTCGCGCATCACCACCACTTACAACCAAACGTCTACTCCCTGCTGGAGGTACACCGTCTAAAACATGCAATAACACATCACTAGCAGAAGGTGGAATTCCTTCTTCCATAGGCATTTTAATTGCATTTGGACCATAGGCTTGGATGCGTAAATCAACGCGGTAATCTACCGCCTTTTGACCTGGAATTAGGGTTAGCATTACAGGAGTATTTAAACCTTTTAATCGCACAGCTAAATTACCGTAATTATATAATCTCATGGCTTGTATCATCAGCGTATTACTGGTTTTATCCCATTGAATATTAAATGCCGAAGGATCGCCCAAATCATAAGCTGAAATAGGCCAGGGAGCTCCTGTAGAGTCAAGAAATACCAAGGATGAAACAAATCCTTGCGACAATCGAATAACTGGCGGAGTAGATCCAGGAGACAAATTAACTATCTGTGAAGTTGCCGTGGGCTTGGGAGGAGTACCTGCAGTAGTTGCCTGAGCATATTCTTGATTTTGATAGATGTGTCTTAATTTAACAATTCGCTCTGGATCGAGTGGGTATAAACCCCGAGCCATATCCTTAAAGGCCTTATTATCAATAATTTCATTATCACTTTGAGTAACAACCGGTGCTTGTGTGCTAGCAACCACAGCTGCATCATTAGGTAGTGCCGCTGCCTGCGCACCAGGAGCAGGTGGTACCACGGGAATTGGTGCAGCTTTAGCATCAGGAGCTTTGGCGCCAGAAGTTTGCGACAATCTTTGTTGTAATAAGCGTAATTGTTGCAAAGCCTGCTGTGATTCATCTTGTGCGCTCAATGCATCTTGAATAGCAAATACAGTCAGGCCGGACAAACCAACTAGAACTAACCTTTTAAATAACCCACCTAATTTATTCATTAACTTCCACCACTGGCAGGACCGACTACGAATTGTGATATACCTATACCTCGAGGTGAGTTTAAGGTCGAAACACGTGTTATTAATAAAGTAACAACGTTATTTTGCTGTGTAAATTCACTAGCACTTTGGTAGGTTACCAATATTGGCATTTGCACCCTCCAAGAGTAGCTACCATTTAAAATACCTTTTTGTAAAATAATTGGCGCACGAGTTGCTACTGCCGAAACAATTAATTTTTTAGCCTTAACAGCATCAAGGTTGTTCGACTGTTGTAAAGCTGTAAGGAACTGATCCCAACCTTCTGCAGTAAAGAATCCTGATGAGGCTTGCAGCTCATCACGGTAATTCACAAAGTTATAAGTGAACGCTGCGATTGCAGCCTGATTAGCCCATTGCAATACGGCAGAATCTGATTGATTCGGCTCACTTAAAGGAAAAAGTGGCGTAATGCGACCGTTAATGCTGGTTGCAAAGTACCTGGGTTCAGGAGGATGAGTAATAATATAACCAAGCATAGAACCCAACAAGAAATTAATTACAATAGAAATTATCAACGCTAAAATTACTCTGCGTTGGCTGTCTTTATAAAATTTATTTCTTAAATTTACTACCATTAAGGCATCTTCAGCCATAATATCCTCTACTTATTGCGGTATCACTTTTTCCTCTGTCACTGTTGGAGGATCAGGATCCAACAGTGCTGAGGACGTATAATTTGGCGCCATCAAGGGCGCAAGCTGTTCTGGAGGTGTAATTCCATTTGTTGCATAATAATCCCGGGGTGGCAAATTAAGGTATTTATAGAATATTAATACCCCCAAAATTAAATTCAATACTAAAGAAAAAATTATGAGCTTAACTCCTTTTCTAAATACACGAACATTGAAGTTTTTTTGCCTCTTAATTAGATCCCATTTTTCCCGACTCATAATGCCCTCAAAGTACAAAAATATTATGCAACTGCTCGTCTAAAAGTAATTTCAATGCGAGCATTGGGTGATCTATCACCACCTTGAGTGGTTACAGCTATAGGTTTATCACTACCAAGGCCTTGTGTAAAGATAAACCGACTATCTACTCCTTGAGTCCAAAGATATTCTGCAACAACGCGTGATCGCGCAAGAGTCAAAGCATGTTCTCTTTGAGTAGATACATAAGTACTACTATAACTTGTAACTGTAATTGCTATTTTTCTAAATTGCTTCAAAAAGCAGGCAACCTCATTTAATAATTTATAAGAAGGCCAAAGTACTCGTGGCGATTGATCTGCAAAGACAGCACTTGCAGGAAGACTGATTAAATAGTCTTGGCCCATAGTAATTACTTTTATGTTTGTTCGTTTTTGAAATTTATTAAGGTATTTATTAATAGTTGCATCGCAAGCACCCGTTACTTTACAAGGTAACTTAGGAAGTTCTTGCTCAGGAATATAATCATCAGAACGATGGCAAGCGCTTAATTCAAATAAAAAGCACAATCCAAGAATTCGAATCAGTGGAACTATGGAATTAGCAAGCATTGATCTCACTCGTTATCCTCATGATGTTTGAAAATACACAAAGTCTTTAATCCATGCCCTATTATTAAAAGCATACAAATCATTACGTTACAATGATTTTGATAAAATTGCCATTTATTTTTGAGAATTTTTATAAAAGGGGGATTAAGTAACTTCTTCTTCAGCCCTCTGTTCCGCTTTTTCGCGTTCAGAAGCAACTCTCTCTGCCAAAGTAATAACCAAATCAGTTAATTCATGAGGCTCAATACTATCACGCTCTGTTGGAGGATAACTGGTTGCTAATTGAAAATCTTTAATTAATTCATTGGCAACAGTGCCGGCATATTTGTCTTTAGCGCCAGACAAACGTTCTATAGACATCAATTGATTTCTAGTTTCGTTAATAGGTAATAAAGATTCAGAAAATGCTTCCTTATCATTAACCAAAAGAGCAGGCGCATTTTCATTAAACCGTAATTTACTAAAGATGGTTAAGGCACCCTCTACTTCTTCTTCAATAATATCCTCAACTGGTTCTGGAGCATTATAACCATGAAATGCAATTAAGGCTGCAACTCCACGCTCTATTGGTTCCTCAATTGTTGATTCACGTAGGGCTTTAGTAATCAGTGCTATTTCTTCATTTTCCACCGTTTTATTAATGGTTAAATCGCCACTTTTCAAAACTTCCTGGAACGAAGCTAATTGCTTTTGTAATTTCACCAAATAATCATCAGGAGGAGGCTCTACTTTCAAAAACTGATTAATCTTAAGTTGTTTCACCGGTTTGGGGTTTGCATAAAACATGCGTGCACGCACTATCTTTGATTTGAAAAATATATGTGCCTCACCTTCTGTTTGTTCTTTTAAGTCTAACAAATCTACCCGAGCACGTTTTTCAAATGAAGAACTCTTGGTATCCATGTAACTATTGGTAATACCGCCTTCTTTGGTTTGGAATGAATCCACCTTAGTCACATAGGCTTCACCAGCAGTTTTAGTGAAAAAATCCCAAGTTTCGATGGGATCCTCAAGCTTCATACAAATTTTAATGTTCGTGTTCGCACCGATTGAAGCAGCTTCTTCTTTGGATGCTTTTTGGAAAGCCGGTAAATCTTGTCCCGCAAAAATAGCTGAGAATCCTAAAGAACGTGCTTGCGCTGGCACCACAGCAAATCCTTGCACAGCATAATATCCATACTCGTCAAGAATACACATATAAGGTGTAGGGGCATTAGTTGGCTTTCTCAAGATAACATCTCGATAATCCCCTTCCACATCCTCTCCCAAACCTTGTGCCATCATTGCTTTTAATGAAGAAACAATAACTTTACCCAAGTTTGACAATTCATCAGGTGATTTTTCCAAGGCAGGTAACAATACTACTAAAATGCGACGATTCAAGACCACGTCTTTGAAATCTACTTCGGCCAAATTAGTACGAATAATATGTCCATAAGTATCCGCTAATGAAGAAAAACTTCGCACGAGCTGCATGGTAATAAAACCGTGTTGCTCTAATACTTGTGATACTTGTTTGCCCTTTTTCTCTTTGTTATAACCAGGCAAGGTATTCAAATAGTTTCTTAAAGGGTCCGTTACTAGTTTAGGTACTTGTTCTATATTAATACTTTCTTGATCGTCCCTAGGAAATACCTTATCGATAATAATAGATTCCAGACGACCTAAATCGAAATAGTTTCGAATAGAGTTTGCATCCAGTAAAATTGCACCATCATCACGCATATAAACTAGCAAACGCATTAATGCTTCAACGAAGGCAATTGCACGACCTTTCCACATATCGCCATCTGAGGACTGCCCTGAACTACCCATCAAGCTTACTACCAGCTGAGTTAACATACTGGAAGAACCTTGGCAAAATGGATTTAGCGTATTTGATAATCTTTTTTCTTGAGGACCGACAATATCTCGAGCACCAGTCATAAAGTTAATTAACAGTAAATCGTCTTCTCGTCCCATACTTCTGACCATAGAAAACACTTTTGCATAAAGCGAGTTATCACCTTTACCATCCACATAAATAAATCCACTACCTTGGACCAATGCATTATAGGCTAAGGAAACCAAACATTCTGTTTTACCACTACCAGTTGAGCCAAATATTAGGGCATGCGTTCTCATATCATCATTAGCAAACCACAGTTCTTCCCCTGTTTTCCTATCATTACCAAAAAATGCTATACCCCGTGCAATATTGGGTTTATTAATACCCGGTTTTAAATCATTAAAATCTTTTACTTTGGCAATCATAGGCAAACGGAAAGGAAGTTTCTGTTTTTTAGAGAAACTGTAAAAGAAAAATCCAAAGCCCATTAACAAGAGTAAGGATGCAGCTTCAGAAAAATAATAAGATACTGCTGCTAAGGCAATCAGCACAATTGAAATATTAGTCGGATCAGAAAAAAAGTCCCCAAGCCTTTGGGACAAAGTTCTCGTGTCCCGCAAAAGGAGGGTTGGGTCTAATTCTTGTCGTGAATCAATACCACGCATCATGGTTCTAACTCCGCCATCTGACGAGGTGTTAGCTTGACTTCCTTAATGGCAATTTCCAATGCCCGTATCGCCTCATCTATCATAGGGACCAATGAAGGTCGTCCCATTACCTTTTCTGCACGCCAATGAGCAAATGGTCCTGCCACTTCTGAATACGGCGTTTGTCTACCAGTACAATTAAGCATGTACCACAAACGTCTATCAACAGGCTTCAACCATAAAAACTCTGAGCTGGGAACTACACCATCATCACGCGCAGCTGCAAGCAAAGACGCCATTACAGTTAGTACATAAGCATGCTTTTGTACAATTTCCTGTACTATTTCTGTATTCTGGTATTTTTTTATTATTGGTTTCGCTACAGCAAAATTTGGTTTACCAGCTACAAAAGATTGATCCAATTCTTTTAAAATAGCATTTGCAGTGTCTCTGTCCCTGTTTATCCTGGCTAAAAACACCGCAGCCATTGCATTAGCTTGGGGAGACAAATGTTCAAACCCATCCCAATAAGGCCCCAGCTGCATGGTGAAAACGCGCTTTGCATCTCCCTTTCTTATACCTGCTGTCATTTCCTGTCCAGGAACTGGATTATCCAGCAGTACGTCATCCTTTTTTAATAATTTATACTTTCTGGCGAACTCCATAGGAGTCATAGCCATGGCCCAAGGGCCAACATTTACATCCTGATTCACCAAATCCTCTTTCACTACAGGCATTATGGCAGGCCAATTAAATTGCTCCTGAGCCCTCAACGTCTTCATGTCATGGGCTTTTTTAAATTTCAATACTATATTAGAATTATAGAGCACAATCGCGAGAATTACCAAACCAAGAACTATGGGATAACGCATAAAATCACCGACCCCGCGGGTCAGGAATAACATTTCATTCCAATCTATAGTGGAGGGATCAATGGTTTGCATAATATAAATCTGTTGCGCTAAAACTTGATTGTTAAGAAATAAATTTATTAACTTACCCTGCCAAATACTTACAAAGAACACAAATGATACGATATAGCTATGACCCGCTTTCCAAATAAAAAAAACAGAAATGAATAACAAAACAATAATCCACACCGGAGCAAAGGAGTTATCAGGATTACCACCTTGTTGTTGTTGAGCGGCCATTGTTTTGATTTAGTTGAAGATACCTAGGTAAAGTATATACCTGTATTGAAGTTTTTGCGCTTTAATTTTAAAAAAAATTACTGCTTAATCAAGCGCCCACGATCTAATTGATATACGCCAGTTGTATGTACAAAACGACTAATATTATCCAACAGCAAAGACCTGTCCTTCAAATTTAATAGCTCTTTGCCAAACTTATCTTTTAGGGTCTTATCTGCTGAAAGAACAAGAATATCCGAAGGATTAACATAGATGGCGACATATGCCTCATTAATCATATTTTCTTTATGTTTTATAAGAGTTTTTACGTCTTCTTCAAGAGCATAAATTGGACGTGATATCATTTGTCTTGGCAAACTTGTGACAATTCGTTCCCACGTAGTCAGGTCTGAGCCTTTAGCAGAGTAGAGCGAAACGTAGATTTCTTGCTGACTACTTCTTAAAGCCGTTTGTTTGGCTGTAGTTGCCTCAGCTTTAATCTGAGATTTAGATAAGCCACCTACTTTACTTGCTACCTTATCTCTCATATCAGTTATGTTTTTACCGATCACCTTGAGAAAATTGGACTTTTCCCATGGACCAGTTTCAACCAAGTCATTTAATTCCTTTAGAAGAGCCTGTGCTTCTTCTTCAGATAATTGATCGCTCATACTTTTACTTTAACCTAGGTGAGTATTATATATTAATTATAGTTTGAATTTATACTTGTAATTCTGCATTGGGTCAATGATCCAGTGGAACACCTTGACCCAACATTTAGACACAGTACCACGATTGTTAGGTCACTGACCCAACGAAGGACCCTCATTACGTTCTATTTCTGTGGCTGCTTTCGGTTCGATTATAGGATTATCTCTAAGAATATCTTTCGCTTTTTCTACAACATTTTTATCTTCAGTAGTTTCAAGTACCTTAGTTTTATTCAATATAGCTACAATTTTTTCCATTTTACCAATAACTTCTTGTACTAAAGCCACTGATACCTTAGAGCCCGAATCTTGAGTAGGTAAAGCTTGCTGATACATGCGCTCTTTTTGTTCCGTTATAGCAAGCAATTTCCGTAAACTCTCTAATATTTTATTAGCTTCAGGAATGAAATCTGCAGGCTCAACAACAGACTCTGGATTTGGAACCATAATACAACTCCTAACAATATATCTTAAGAATAGTGCACTTTAACAAATAAAACACACTTGAAAACACAAAACCCGCATTCCTTTCGATTTCTTTACATTATAAGCAAAAAAGGGGCTTTAATCGTACATTAATTCATCTAAGGGGGTATAGTCACGACTTGGACCCCCTTGAATTAATTCATTTAATACATCCGTCATACACAATAAACGCAAGACATTGGGTGTTACTTCATCAAACAGCACTCGTAAGCCTAACAAGGCTCCTTCAGCCTCATCAAACGTGGCTCCCAAACCGTAACCCAAACATAAAGAACACAGTTGATCTGCTCGTTTGGCGATTGCCGGTAGTAAACCCACATCCGAAAATACTTCCTCAAAACTAACAAATCGATCATTTAAATAAAATTTAGCATTCATGCTTGCAGCTATAATCACCAAACATTTACTAATATCGCGCTCCATTTATTTCCACCAAGGTTGTGAAGATTTGGTATTTCCCGCTAAAAAAAGTCTTATCCAACGCAAAAAAACCGGTACAGTAAACCCGTAATGCTCAATAATTGCAAAAAACACAGCAGAGACTAAAACAACCATGCCCGTCCATATTCGGATATGCAATAAAAAGATAAAGATAGGGAAAGCAGCCCGAGCATCCACCAAAAAAAAGCGAGGACTGCGAGCAGAATCGCGCCAATGGGTTCCAGTTGAAAATGTACCTTCCATATCTTAACCTCAAGTAGCATAAGCTATTTATAAAAGTATATACCTAAATTATGGCTTTAGCACTGGGGTTTTTTGAAATATTTAATATGCAGCCATCTTAAAATGCGACGGACAAAGGGCCTTAGGTACTAATCCAGACGGTACTTATCAAAAGTACTTATTCCATAGGATTGGATTGTTTTGAAAAGTCAGGATTTAGCATGTTTTGTAATAATTGCTCTAAATCCGGGGTGGATGGCGCTTGTTGTAATTGGGGATAAGCTTGATGATCAGATGATTCATCAACGTTTTGATTTTTTGATTTTTTTCCATAAAGCATGGCTGCCAAGATTTTGCTGGTACTGCTCATTATGGATTCCTAATCAAAAAAGAATTGATTTAATAATACCACAAAAACCTTAAGAAATTATTAATTTTAGCAAGATTTTAAAACCAATTCTGTAATCTCCGCTATACAAAATTTAAAAATGTTTAACAATAAGAGCTCAAAAAGTCGATATTGTATTGATACATAACAAAATTTTCAAAAAACTATTGAGTTATTACCCCATTATGCGTTATGTTGGAAGTTCCTAATGATTTATTAGGAAACGTACCATGTCATTTATGGACGAATGTAATTGGTAACGGACGGGGATCGTCCGTTTCTGGCTTATCTGCTTTAGCAAAAGGAGGAGTTATGGCTACAGGCGAAGTCAAATGGTTTAATAATGCCAAAGGTTGGGGTTTTATCATTCCTGAAGGTGGTGGCGATGATATTTTCGTGCATTTCTCATCTATTCACGGTACAGGGTACAAAACTCTGGTTCCAGGACAAATAGTGAGCTACGAAGTGGATAAAGGCGAAAGAGGCTTACATGCCACTAACGTGATTCCATTAGCCGAAAATGCCGAAATAGAAACCGCTTAAAAGAGTGCATGCCCTATATAGGACCGCGCAATACCATTAATTGTGCTGCCAGTTTGAAAATTTTCAGGTATGATTGCGAGCAATTTTATATCTAGGTCATAACTGATGAGGCATGGTTTACTACTTATTAATATTGGTACGCCCAACAGTGCATCTGTTGCAGGTGTTCGATCCTATTTATGCAAATTTCTTTCCGACAAACGGGTTATCGATATACCCGCTTGGATGCGTTACGCTTTAGTGTACGGTCTTATAGCACCTTTTCGTGCTAAAAAATCGGCTAAGGCTTATCAAGCAATTTGGACTGAAGAAGGCTCTCCTTTATTAAGGTTTAGTAACCTATTAGTTAATAAACTCCAAGCTACTGTTGGGGATAGTATTTCTGTTGCCCTAGGAATGCATTACAGCAAACCATCGATTGCCGATGCTTTAAATCATTTAAAGAACTGCGAAACGGTGACGATTCTACCTTTATACCCTCAATACTCCTCCTCAGCCACGGGAGCAGCCATAGAAAAAGTCCTGCAAAACCTTGCTGGCCTTGAAGTTATACCCAATCTAAAAATTATTCGGGATTTTTATAATCACCCAAATTTCATCAAAACTCAGGCTAATAAAATAAAACACTATTTAGGCCAACAAGATCATCTACTCTTTAGTTACCATGGCATTCCTGAACGCCAAATCATAAAAGCTGGCTGTGACTCAGTGTGTGATAAATTATGTCCGAAGCCTTCAGAAAAAAACCCTGGCTGTTATAAAGCACAATGCGAAGAAACGAGTCGCTTATTAGCTAAAGAATTAGAACTAACACCACTTCAATACACTACTTCCTTTCAATCAAGACTAGGGAAAATCCCTTGGATTCAACCGTACACTGAAGAAATATTAGTAGAAGTAACAAGTAAAGGCATAAAAAATTTGGTTGTTGCCTGCCCCTCTTTTGTCACTGATTGCCTGGAAACACTGGAAGAAATAGGAATACGTGCCAAACAACAATGGCAACAATTAGGTGGAAATCAATTAAATCTTATACCGGGCCTCAATGATGATGAGGCCTGGGTCAAAACTATTCTGGAAATTACACATTTTAAAAGTTTATGACATTGCAAAGTTGTAATTATGTGCTATATCAAATAAATAGCATTAATTTGCTGTTTGAACACATTTCGGAGACGACAATGCTCAATAAAAGGTTTTCAGAACGACTTAACAAAGAACTGGACAGTATTGGCGTTCCTGAAGCTACTGGCGAAAGGATTGCAGTATTGGCAAAACTACTTAAAGTGCCGAAGTTTAAAGCCGAGGCTTTATTGAATGGCATAACAAGCCCTGATGAAAATTTGCTACAAATTCTTGCTCAAGAGCTGGAGGTTGATACTGAATGGTTACTTGGTAAGGGGGAAGCTAAGGGTGATTCGCATTAGGAAAACATCGTCATGATCCTAGGCTGGGCCTTGGCCCAACCTACACCCAGGAAAAACCTTACCCATGAAACCTATCATTAACACTAATCGGTTTAGCTCTTTTTTCAATAAACTCAATGATCTTACGAGCAATATTAGCACCAGTTGCCTTTTCAATTCCCTCAAGACCAGGAGATGAATTTATTTCTAAAACTAAAGGACCATGATTCGAACGGATTAAATCAACACCTGCAACCCGTAAACCCATAGTCTTAGCTGCACTAATAGCGATTGCCCGTTCTTGTGGTGATAATTTAACTTTAAGGGCTTTCCCACCTTGATGCACATTGGCTCTAAACTCACCTTCTTTTGCCTGCCGTTTGACAGCCGCAACTACTTTATCACCAATCACAAAACAACGAATATCAGTTCCTCGGGATTCTTCAATAAACTCTTGAACCAAAATATTTGCCCGCATTTCTTTAAAGGCATTAATGATGCTGACAGCAGACTGATGACTGTCTGCTAAAATCACGCCTTTGCCCTGCGTTCCTTCTAGTAATTTGATTACCAAAGGCGCTCCACCCACCATATGAATCAAATCTTCTGTATCATCAGGAGATTGAGCAAAACTTGTTAAGGGCATTGGTATACCCTTACGCGCTAATAATTGCAGAGAGCGAAATTTATCGCGTGATCGCGAAATCGCAATGGACTCATTCAGAGTATACATCCCCATAGTTTCCATATGACGCAAAACAGCAGTACCATAAAAGGTAGTTGAGGCACCAATACGCGGAATCACCGCATCAAAATGCGGCAATTCTTCACCGCCTCGATAATGAACCTTAGGATTGGATGCAGCAACGTTCATATAACAATACAAAGGATTAATTATCTTCACATGATGTCCAGCTGCCTCCCCTTCGCTTTTTAAGCGCTGATGAGAATACAAAAGGGGATTAGTAGCCAATATCGCAATTTTCATGAATTATCTGTTCCTTAAATGTTTTATGAACTTAACACCACATAATCTTTAACCAATAAATCCGCAGAATGCGGTGGTGTAAATAATGCGTTTAACTCGCCCTCAGGATTAAAGACCAATACAGCACCACTATGCTGCACATCGTAAGCCCGAGGATCAACTGAATTTTTATTAGGCACTTTTTCAAAAGTAATGCCCATTTCACGCGCTAGCAACTGAACATCGAGTTCATCACCTTTAGCTGCATAGAAACTTGGATGGAAAGCATGCACATATTGTTCCAACTTTTCCAAACTGTCTCTATCGGGATCAATTGAAATCAGTACCACTTGCGGCAAATTTTTAACATCTTTGTTTTCCAACATACGGTACATTTTGCTTAATTCTGCCATGGTAATAGGACAAACAGAGGCGCATTGGGTAAAACCAAAAAACACTATCGTCCAATGACCTTGTAATTGAGCATTACTAAATGGTTTATTATCAATACCTAGCAAATTAAATTCACGGATGGCTTTAGGCTCAGCAAGATATGCCCCATGAAATTGACTTGCATCAATTTCTTTTTTAAATGGGACGTGCTGCATTATAAAAATTCCAAAAAACAGTCCTACAAACGCTAAAAGTAAAGCCACAGTCAAACTAACACCTTTATTTTTGCTGTACATAATACGCTCCTACAAATAATGATCTATTAATAAAAATACAAATAGCATCATTAAATAGACTATGGAAAATCTAAAAGTTTGCATGGCCACTAGCGGTTTTTCAGTACGATACAGCTTATGCGCCCAATATAAAAAGCGTCCACCCAAAACCAAAGCAGCAATCAAATAAATAGCACCGCTCATACCCACGATAACCGGCAAAACACTGACTACTAGCAATAAAATCGTATATAAATAGACATAAAGTTTGGTGTAACGAATCCCATGAGTTACAGGCAACATAGGAATCTGTGCATTTTGATATTCTTCAATTCGATAAATAGCTAAAGCCCAAAAATGTGGCGGCGTCCAAGTGTAGATAATCAAAACTAATAATAATGCTTGTGGATCTAGGTGATTGGTAACTGCCGTCCAACCTAATAAGGGAGGTGCCGCACCAGCTAACCCACCTATAACTATATTTTGCGAGGTGGCCCGCTTTAAATAACCGGTGTAGATACCGGCATAACCGATTAAGGAAATAAAGGTTAAAAACGCCGTTAATTGATTAACAAAAAAGACTAAAATTAAGAGTCCCATACTTCCTAAAACTAAGGCAAACCACAGTGCGTGAACTACTGAAATACGCCCATGAGCTACGGGACGTTTTTTAGTGCGCGTCATAATGGAATCAATATGCCTATCCACTAAATGATTAATTGCCGCAGCACTACCTGCACAAAAACCAATGCCAACTAAAGTTGCAATCAGCAAAGGCAGTTCAACCCAAGTTGGAGTTGCCAGATACATACCAACCAAAACGGTTAATAGCATTAATAGCACTACTCGGGGCTTACATAACTCCAGATAATCACGCCAATCAAGAGCTGTGGTCCCGGCCGTTTCAATTTGCATGAGACTTTCTCCCACTTACACAGTGCAACATACTAAACATAGTTGCTAACAATAATGCTGCCACACCATTATGAGCCACTGCCACTTGTATTGGCAGCATGAACTCTACATTAATTACACCCAAAGCAAACTGAATTAACACTAAAATTATTAATAATTTAGCCGCTCTACTAAACGCATCTTTAACTGTTGGACCAAGGCGCGACCTACTTCTTAGTATTAATAAAGCCAAGACTGATACGTAAACCGCAGTCATAACCGCGCCTACTCTATGGATAAACTGAATAGTTACCCGCGCCTCATTATCCAATAAACCGCCTTGATAATTCGCTCCTACGGCTGAAAACAAATTAAATCCTTTGGCAAAATGCAAAGTCGGCAACCACATGCCATTACATGTTGGAAAACCAATACAAGCTATACCCGCATAATTAGAACTAACCCAACCACCGAGGGCTATCTGCAAAAATACTATCAGTACTCCCAAACGCAGCCATGGTCGCCATTGGGGTAAATCTGCTGCAGGAGCCGAACTCATTTGCATACTAAATCGTGCCAGACCCGCAAAAATTAGCATTCCACCTAAAAGATGTCCCATTACTACTACGGGAAGTAATTTTAAAGTAACAGTCCACATTCCCAAGGCCGCTTGAAATACGACTAAAAGCATTAATAGAGAAGGTATAATCCAAGGCTCTTTTTGCCCTTGATAGCGTTTGTACCAAACCGTAAATCCAATAAAGAAAATAAGCACAGCTAATGTTCCTGCGGCATAACGGTGGACCATTTCGGTCCAAGCTTTTCTTGCTTCAATTGGAATTTGTGGGAATTGCGTTTGCGCCTGTTGCAATTCTTGGCCGCCGCTAGGTAAGACCAAACGACCATAACAACCAGGCCAATCAGGACAGCCCAAGCCAGCATCACTTAAGCGCGTATAAGCTCCCAGCATTACCACTATAAATGCTAATAATAGTGCTAGTAATGCGGCCGAACGTAGCGTTTTATTATGTATCACTAGGTACCACTCTTATTTTGTGTTGTATTAAGTAACAGCTTTAAATCCTTAAATACATCATCGGGATTAAATGCTGTGGTATAACTCAGAATCAAATATTTATCTGAATTGGCAAGAAATACTTTTGCCTTAATAGGTAAATTATTTTCCTCATTGGCAGCTAGCTGTGCCACATGAAAATCGCGTTCCTTAATTAGGTTTTGCATTTCCTCATTAAGAGGCTCAGCCTTTTCGCCCAAAATCAGCCATTGATCGACCTCATACAATCGGCGGCCTAAGGCCAAACGCACTCGTGCCAAAGTATCCAATTGCTTAAAGCAGGCATTATCACAGGTTTTCGGACTCCAATAAACAATGCGCCACTTATTTTGTATATCCAAAGTCTCCAATGCTAAAGGAGGATTAAGTAATTTACCCTTATTCAGTTTGGAGGAAGCTAACCAGTCTGGATGTTTAAACAACCAAAGAGCACTAATCCCAGGAGCTGCAAACAAGAATGCCAACAGCAGTAAAATATAAAACTTAGAACTTATCTTTTTTTTCATTTTTCTTCACATTAACAACAATAAAAATAATAAAAATGGCCAAGGCCATAGCAAACCATTGTACTGCATAAGCTAAATGTCTTTGTGCTGGCATAGAAACTACCGCCCATTTTCGCACAAATCCATGCTCTTGATGCTTTTCGAGGCGAATAATAAACGGATAGATACTTTTTTGCAAAATTTGCCCCAACATTTTTGTATCCAAACGTTCAACAATAAAAATTTCGCTTGTTTTTTGCTCGCTTTCTTGCCCCAAAACCCAGGAATTAAGAGACGGAAAATAGGTGCTGCCCTCTATCTTGATCAAACCAGTCGGTACACTGACTTCAGGCAATGTTTGGCGCGTGACATCACCAGCAACCCATCCTCTATCAACCAAAACAATTGATTTATCAGTAAGTTCCAAAGGACTGACAACATCATAACCAAATTGATGCCGTTGATGCTGATTATCCAGCAAAAATACGGTGGGAAGAAAATGTCCCTGTAACCATATTTTTTGATACTGATTGGGTAACTTGGAACCAGGTGCCCAATTGATAGGCGCCTGCATTGCTTGAGTTGCCTGTGCCTGCATCATGGATTTTTTTTCTTCAGCGCGTTGCATTTGCCAAAAGCCCATACGAACAAATAAGGCTATCAAGAGTGCCGCAATGGTAGTCATCAACCAGCTAGGGGTGAATCGAATATTAAAAAAGAGTACACTAGGCATTGTTTCTATTTACTCAACAAATAATTCAAGTGCGGAAGTATAACAAATGATCACTAAAATCTTCATCATAATTGTCATGTTATTTATAGCCAGTTCCTTATTTAGCGGTTTAATTTTTCTAATCCGCGATTCTGGCAACACCAAACGCACCATAAAAGCACTCACCTTAAGGATTGCAATCTCCTTAGGTTTATTTATCTTTTTGTTTATAGCCTTCAAATTTGGCTGGATTCATCCTCATGGAATACAAACTTGACTTGATTAGCGCTTAATTATAACCTAATTTAATGCAATTTAAGGTGAAAAAAATGCGATATTTGTTGCTTAGTTTAAGTTTTATCTGCAGTAGTTTGCATGCGGACACTATCAATAACTATATGAATATTGCTAATAATATTCCCCAAATGGAAATGAAAGCCGATCCACAAGCACAAGCTTGGGCACGTTCTGCACGTAATGTTCTAGCAATAACCTGTGAAACCATTGCAGAAACCATGTTGCAATCCAATGAAACTGCTAAAAACAATGGCAGACCTAATTTTTGTCTACCAATGGGTGTGCAACTAAATACCATGGTCTTAGATGGGATAATTCAACAAACCTATAAAGAGCTCTCTAGCCAACAAAGTGACAAAGATAAAATGACTGTGTCACAAATTGCTTGGTTGGGAGTTACCAAAAAATATCCTTGTGATAAAAATACCGCTCTTGGTGATGTGTTTAACAGTGAAATGGCACATGTTGCTGCTTTAAGGGCAAGAACTCGGCATGTTGTAGGTCATTGACCCAACCTGCAAACTAGCTTGGGCCTTGGTTCAACAATTGTGCTTATGCTGGTTCAAGTACTGAATCTTTACCTTGCAACCAACTGCTCATGACAGGTGGTGCGCACATGATAATTAAACCGACAATCAAGGTGGTCTCATACCGTAGCAAACCACCAACATTGATATTGTTTGGCGGTATAAAGCTCACAGCTAAAGTCGTCAATACACCTATTATGCCAATGGTACATACAGTAATTAAACCAAATAAGCCACCGCTGATTCGAAACGCTCGATGATGGTTTGGTGCACTAATTCTCAATTTTATGGCTGCTACGAACATAATAAAGTACATTAACATATACAGCTGAGCAGCCAAGGCCGTTAATAACCAGTACGACCCATTAACGCTGGGCATAAATAAAAACAAAGTCGATAGTACCGTGACAATAACTGCTTGAGTAATTAACATCACCACCGGAGCGCCTTTAGAATTTACTTTTTGAAATGCATCCGGCAAATTACCATCTTCTGCTGCAACTAACAGACCTTTCGTAGGTGCTATAATCCAATTACTTACCCCTCCAAGCCCGCCTAAAACCAACATTACTGCAACCACAGGCATCATCCATTGCATATGATATGAACCAAAAAAGGCATCAAAAGCCTGCATAATTCCAGCCACTAAATTAATGTCCTTTCCAGGTAGCACTATAGCAATTGCTAAAGAACCCAAAATCAACGTACTAAGAATAATAAGTACCGAATAGATTAAAGCTTTAGGGAATGCATGTTGCGGATTGTTCACATCATTTGCATGCACAGTGGCAATCTCAATACCACAAAAAGACATCATAATTGCCGTTAAAGAAACCCACATTGATGTATCATTCAAATGAGGCATAATGCTAGGAATATCGAAGTTAACCTGTACTGGGTTGCCTTGAGCAATCCAGGCGGCACCCAAACCTATAATTAAAGACATAGGCAAAATCAATCCCGCCAAAGAACAAAAATTGCTAAACATGGCTGAAGAATCCATACCGCGCAAATTCAGTATGGTTGCGCCCCAAAAAGCGGTCACAATAACCCCTAACAGGAAATAGGGATTGGAACTTAAAGCTGGATTAATCAAATAACCAATAGTACCGGCAACAAAAGATAAAATAGTTGGATACCAAATCACATTTTCTATCCACTGCAACCAAATTGCTAAAAACCCTACTTTTTTACCAAAAGCTTCTTTTACCCAAATATAAATACCACCCTGTTTAGGCCAGCCGGAAGCTAATTCCGCTGAAACCAAGGCGGTAGGAATAAGAAAAAATACGGCGCCCAAGATAAAATAAAAAATCAGCTGGCTACCAAATAAGGCGGTTGCAGGCAGGTTACGAATACTATCAACTGAGCCTACCGTTATCATAGTGAGACTAAAAATGCTTAGGGAGTACTTGTTATTGCTCATAGTTTTCCTTCAACGTCATAAACGTCTATTATACAGAGTAAACCTTAAGGAAGGCTTAATAATAGGGTAAAATATACACAGAATACTGTTTTAAAGTGAGTAAAATAGCATAATTTGGGGGTTATGCAAAATTGAATTGTTGTACTGTAGGTTGGGCCTAGGTATTAGCGTATTAACCAAGTTTTTTTCATGCGTAGGCCCTCAGGCCAAAGCCCCACCTACTTTTCAAAATAAAGATTTGTGTTATAGTACTTCTTTTTTCCCGGTACCTCATTATGTTTGACAATTTAACCGAACGTTTAACCCGTAGTTTCAAAAACATACGCGGGCTAGGTCGTTTAACCGAAGACAATATGCAGCAAGCTCTGCGTGAAGTCAGGCTTTCACTAATTGAAGCTGATGTGGCTCTTCCTGTTATAAAAGCATTCATAGAAGACGTAAAAACTAAATCCCTGGGTCAAGAAGTTTTAACCAGTTTAAACCCCGATCAGGCCTTTATAAAAATCGTTCATGATGAATTGATTCATGTAATGGGTGATGAACGAGCGGAACTGAATTTTAAAACACAGCCCCCTGCCGTATTTTTGATGGCTGGTCTGCAAGGGTCGGGTAAAACAACCAGCTCTGCCAAATTAGCCCGCTATTTAAAAGAAACAGAAAACAAAAAAGTAATGTTAGTGAGCGTTGACGTATACCGTCCTGCTGCTATTCAACAATTACAAGTATTGGCCGAACAAGTAGGTGTTGACTATTTCCCCTCACATGCCAATGAAGATCCGGTATCTATTGCTAAAAAAGCGCTGGACCAAGCCAAAAAAACCTATATGGACGTGCTGATCATCGATACCGCTGGTCGCATGCACATTGATGCCGACATGATGGCAGAAATTAAAGCCCTACATCAAAGCGTCAACCCGATAGAAACCTTATTTGTTGTTGACAGCATGACAGGCCAAGACGCTGCCAATACAGCCAAAGCCTTCCATGAAGCCCTACCCCTAACTGGGGTTATTCTTACTAAAACCGATGGCGATGCCCGCGGTGGTGCTGCACTTTCAGTAAAACACATTACTGGGCAAGCAATTAAGTTTATCGGTAGTGGTGAGAAGATTGAGGCACTTGAGCCTTTCCATCCAGAACGTATCGCCTCCCGCATATTAGGCATGGGAGATATACTCTCTTTAATTGAAGAAGTAGAGCGTAAAACCGATAAACAAGCTACTAAAAAACTGGAAAGCAAGCTTAAAAAGGGTAAATCCTTTGACTTGGACGACTTTAAAAACCAATTATTACAGATGAATAATATGGGCGGTGTTGCTGGAATGATGAGTAAATTACCAGGAATGAGCCAAATCCCCCAAGGAGCAATGAATCAGGTTAATGATAAAGCCATGAACCAAACCATAGCCATAATCAATTCAATGACCCCTAAAGAAAGACGAGTTCCGAAAATCATTATCGGTTCACGCAAAAAACGGATTGCTTTGGGCTCTGGAACTCAAATTCAAGATGTTAATAAGTTATTAAAGCAATTTGAACAAATGCAAAAAATGATGAAAAAATTTACAAAACCTGGTGGAATGCAAAAAATGATGCGTGGGATGGGTGGTTTAACAGGCTTAAAAGGTATGTTTCCGGACGATTTAAAATAATTATCAAGAATTACTTCACATGTCGAGTTAATTTTCGTACAATACACCACATTTTTAGTAACCACTCTAAAGTAGAGGAAAACAATGGTCGTTATACGTTTATCAAGAGGCGGCGCCAACAAGCTTCCTTTTTACCACATCGTAGTTACTGATAGTCGCAGACGTCGCGATGGTAACTATATTGAAAGTATTGGTTATTTTAATCCGATAGCACGCGGACAAGAAGTTCGTTTGCATGTTGCTATGGATAAATTGACCTACTGGCAAGGTGTTGGTGCACAGTTATCTGATCGTGTTAAGTCATTGATCAAAAGCTATGAAAAAGGCGAAGCTGCATAATATCGTGGAAAATCAGTCTGATTGGGTAGTTGTTGGACGCTTTGGGCGACCACACGGAATAAAAGGGTTTATTACGGTTCATCCGTTTAATGATGAACGTGACTCTATTTTGTCCTATACAGACTGGCACGTGTTTTTAGATAAAAAATGGCAAGCAATAAAGTTAGTAGCTGTAGAATCCCACAATAAGGTTTTAACAGTTCAAGTGGAGCACTATCCTGAACGTGAATTAGTAGCAAAACTCACGAATGCAGAAATAGCAGTACACAAAGACCAACTTGCCAGACTGGAACCAGGTGAATACTACTGGCATCAGCTAATCGGCATGAAAGTAGTCAACCAAAGTGGCGAGCTCTTTGGAACTGTAGTGGAAATGATAGCTACTGGCTCCAATGATGTACTGGTAGTACAAGGTGAAAAAAAACATTTAATACCTTATCTTCCTGGACAATACGTACTTAATATTGATGACAGCCAACAAACTATTACTGTTGACTGGGATATGGAATTTTAGTTGATGATGCATTTTGGGCTAATCAGCTTAATACCGGAAATATTAGAAGGCTTGAACTACGGAATTACTGGCAGAGCCTTAGAGCAAGGTTTAGCCAAGATAGATCATTGGAATCCGCGGGACTGGAGTTCCAGGCCCTACAGGCAGGTTGATGATAAGCCTTATGGCGGTGGTCCTGGAATGGTCATGATGTATGAACCCTTAATAGGGGCCATAAATCATGCAAAGCAGCAGATGCCAAAGCATTGCAAAACTATCTACTTAAGCCCGCAGGGTAAAGTGATAAGGCAAAGTGATTTAAATCAGCTAGCCTCCGAAACACAGCCACTGTTATTTATAGCAGGGCGATATGAAGGAATTGATGAGCGTATCATTAGTCACCATGTTGACGAAGAATGGTCATTAGGGGATTTTGTACTAAGCGGTGGTGAATTAGCCGCCATGGTATTTATCGATGCTCTTATTCGATTAATACCTGGTAGTTTAGGCCACCTGGGATCAGCAGAGCAAGATTCATTTATGAATGGCTTGCTTGACTGCCCTCATTATACTAGACCGGCCACAATTGATGGCATGGATGTGCCTGCGGTTTTATTAGGAGGCAACCATAGGGATATAGAACAATGGCGTAAGAAACAATCCCTAGGTAAAACTTGGCTCAAAAGGCCAGATTTACTAGAGAAAATAAATTTAAGCGAAACAGACAAGCAGTTGCTTGCTGAATTTAAGGACGGAAAATAATCCAACCGTCACTTAGGTACGAACACGGTGATTCCTGTTGCAGGTAAGCCAATATGAGGAGTAGTTCATGACTAATATTATTGACCAATTAAACGCTGAGCAAATGCAAGGCAAAGAAATTCCTGAGTTCAACCCAGGTGATACAGTACTTGTTCAAGTTAAAGTAATTGAAGGTACTCGCGAACGTTTGCAGGCTTTTGAAGGTATTGTGATTGCAAAACGCAACCGCGGCTTAAATTCAGCTTTTACTGTTCGTAAAATTTCTCACAACGTGGGTGTTGAGCGTGTTTTCCAAACATACAGCCCTATCGTTGATAGCATTACCGTTAAAAGACGCGGTGATGTACGTCGCGCTAAACTTTATTACCTACGTAATTTGGCTGGTCGTGCTGCACGTATTAAAGAAAAATTGGCTGGTAAGAAAGATTAAGATCTGAATCAGTACGTTTTCTCCCTTCTCCCTGAGGGAGAAGGGAAAATCGAGTTTCCTGGTTCTCTGTTTAAT
>JBAZRP010000033.1:22766-27560 GCA_041662885.1 Legionella sp. | reverse complement strand
GGAAAAACAACATTAGATTTATTGCCTTTTGTTCCGCTTGAAGGTTTTGCTGTTGGTGCGGTACGGTATGGGGTTGCGGAAGTTGGAGCTAGGGTTGGGGTTTTTGGGGGGAAAGGTGCTGTTGTTGAGGAAATTGGTGAAATGGTACCGCACAGTACCAGTAAAATCGATTATGGTGTTGCATTTTTTGGTAAGGATAATGTCCTTAAATATTATTTACCTGGTTTTGGGGGATGGGTACCAACACTAGGTGCCAAAAATCGTCCATTTTTTCATATGAAAATAGAAGATGCAGCTTTGATCGATTCACCTGTAAAAACAGCAATCGAAACAGGATTTGCACCTTCAGTTAAAAATGCTTGGGAAAGAGGAGGAGATATTTATGGACTAGCATTTCCCACAAAAAGTTTTAATATCAGAACACCTGTAAAGGCAGATGCTATGGGGTGGCCACATTTTTTTGAAGGTGGTCACACTGCTATAAATGCGGAGGGAACTTCCTATTTCCTGGTAAATAAAACTCGTGAATTTGTTTTGCCCGGTGGTGATTTAATGCCTAAAGGAAGTGTATTATTTAGATTAGAAGATAGCGGTGCCTGGAAACCTCTAATTAGGTATTAAATAATGAATGAAAAAAGTAAGAAAAATGGATGTGAAGAATGTCATATATTTTGGCAAAAATATCCTAAAAAAAGACCTGATTATTTAAAGGTAAATTATGATAGACACGCAAGTTTATATCAATGTCGTAACTGTGAAGCATTTTGGGAAGAGTCTGAAAGGTTTGCGATGATTATTTCAAATGAGGAGGTGATAAAATATTATGGAAAGGAGTTTTTAACTAAGAGATGGAAATTATGAACTTAATAGATACTCCTGCTGAAAATGCTATAGAGGAAGCGTTTGTAAAGTGCCGTGATGGTTATATATCAGTAGATGAAATAATCAATTTATTGATGATAAATAAGTTATATTTTCCTAGTGTAAAAAAATGTAGTGAAGATGGTATAGATTTAATACCTCTAATTTTTGATCGTAATGGTGTATCAATGGCATCTGTTTTTACCAGTCAAAATAAAATGAACTATTACAGCAATTACATTGAAGAGGCTTATTTAATACCGTTTAAAGAGATTTTAGCAAAAGGGTCTGATGAGTACGGTCTTGTCATAAATCCCGGGTACACAATTGGATTGGAAATTCAAGCTTATGGATTAAAGAATATTAGAAAAATATTTCTTAAATTATAAATTTTATCCTTGTGGAATCGCTCAGCAGGTTAGGTCCTTTGACTCAACATTAGGTTGGCATTGAACTTTCAATCTAAGATGCAATTTGGCGTGTGGGTTAAAGAGTTTAAGTTTGGTCAATGACCAAACTTACAATTTCTGCTAACACGCTAGGCACCTTTATGGGCAACCAACTAGCAGCGCAAGCCAAACAACACTATGCAGAATATCAGGCGAAGAAGTATCTTGAAGCAGAGTACCACCGCTCCCAAATTCCTGAAATTGGACAGGAACTGGAAGCCTCAGAAAGAAGATTTATAAAATCGGTAGTAGCCCACCCACACGAACACGGCCTACCACCAACATCGTCTTCATCCCAAAGAAGTGTCCCAAGGTCAGCGGCAGCGCATACAACGCCAGTAAGTCACAATAAAAATACAAATAATTCTGTAGACAAAGTTCCACCGCAAGAGCATTTAATTGTTGAGCGCGCACGCGAAGAAGAAGTAATGAACCGCGCCGCTCGTTGGAACAAAGAACAAAACAAAACCGCAAAAGCATCTCAAGGAGGATTCTGGAGTTTAGTAGAACGTGCTGGTAATTCACCGGTAGTAGCGGCTATTAATGAAATAGGAGATAATGTAGCCCATACCGTTATGGATATGGTAAATCCAGTCAAGAAATTCAAAACAGCAATGGCAGACGCCGACGAATCCATACACGCATTTCAATCAGGAAATATACTGCAAGGAATAGCGTCAACCGGAAAAACAACATTAGATTTATTGCCTTTTGTTCCGCTTGAAGGTTTTGCTGTTGGTGCGGTACGGTATGGGGTTGCGGAAGTTGGAGCTAGGGTTGGGATTTTTAGGGGGGGAAGTGCTGTTGTTGAGAAGATTGGTCAAACGGTACCAATCAAACATCCTCTCGCAGGTTTGTCTTCAGATAATGTTATACGATTAGTAGATGAGTTAGGAGTAGCAACACCTCGTGATCAGTTGATTCTATGGTCAGGATTAGGTCGTGGGGAAGAGGGCATAAGGCTATCACGAGCATATGCGGCAAAATATGGTGGTATAACTCTGGAAATGACACCTGGAGGATCATGGCTTCATAAAATGGATTTATACGCTACTAATTCTCCGTTTACTCGTGAACAAGTAGTGGATATATGGTCTTCAGTATCAAAATCATTAACAGAACAAGCAAGCGGTCAAGTAAGGTCGTTATTAGGTCAAGTTAGGCCTAAGAGCATTTATCTGTCTCAAGAGATGCAAGAATTATATATGAATAAGAGAGTTCTCGGTATAGATGAAATATATTTGAAACCAAAATTTGATACAATTTTAAATTAATGAGGTAAAAATGTTTACATGGCTAAATAAACAGGGTGTAAAAAGTGATATGGGATTTACTGTTCAATCGGTAAGTAGATTTGTAATTAGATATTCTGAAACTCAAGGAGAAATTGATTTATCAGTTGAAGATGGAAAGTATGGCGGTAAAGCAATGATTTATGTGTATGATGATGAATTTTATAAGTGGAGCGATGGTAGATCGATACCTGAAGAAAAGAAACAGCAGATTTTGAAAAACTTTATAGAAGCGATGAATTTTCAAAATATTGATGTAGAAGTTCAGTAAGCATTTAATTAACGAATTTATAAAAGATCTTTGGCAAGCAAGTAATTTGGGTCATTTTACCCAACAAATTGTTAAGCATTGAACAACTGATTTATTATGAATTGAGTTATTTAGAATGAAACATTTGGGGCAATTAATGTTAGCGTGGCTTAAAAAACTAAATGTAAAGAAGAATAAAGGATTTACCGTTCAATTTATTGGTGAATCCCTTATAAGATACTCGGAAGAACAACACACGATTGATATGAAAGTTGATCATGGCGATAGAGCAGGAAAATCTGTGCTTTATATCTTTGAAACCGAGTTTAATAACTGGAATGATGGTCAGAAAATATCAGCAGAAAAGCAACACCAGATCCAGCAAAATATCATTGATGAGATGCAATCTAAAAATGTTATTGTAGTGGTGATTAAGGTCGTAACCTTTTTCAAAGACTAAGTACATTACAAATTTTGTACTGTAAATAGCAAGTATGTTGGTTCATTTGACCCAACAATAGGTTGGCATTGAACTCACAGCTTGGGATTCAATTTTGTGGGTGGTTTGAGGATCTAATGTTAGATCAATGACCCAACCTACGCTCGCCAGTTGAGCGCGCACGCGAAGAAGAAGTAATGAACCGCGCAGCCCGTTGGAACAAAGAACAAAACAAAACCGCAAAAGCATCTCAAGGAGGATTCTGGAGTTTAGTAGAACGCGCTGGTAATTCACCGGTAGTAGCGGCTATTAATGAAATAGGAGATACTGTAGCCCATACCGTTATGGATATGGTAAATCCAGTAAAACAATTCAAAACAGCAATGGCAGACGCCGACGAATCCATACACGCATTTCAATCAGGAAACATACTGCAAGGAATAGCGTCAACAGGAAAAACGGTATTAGATTTATTGCCTTTTGTTCCGCTTGAAGGTTTTGCTGTTGGTGCGGTACGCTATGGGGTTGCGGAAGTTGGAGCTAGGGTTGGGGTTTTTAGGGGGGAAGTTCTGTTGTTGAGAATATTGGTCAACCGGTTTCGAGAAGCGTATCTGATATGTTTTCTGTACCGTTTAAAACTAAAAGCATCGGGTTGTATAATTTTGAAACCACCGGGTCGTTAGAACCTATAGTTTCTTTTAGTTTTATAGGAAGGAAATATTCAACGCTGGTTGTAAAGGAAGAAGCACTTATATATAGAGTTGGTATCAAGGGGCAACCATTTGGTGAATATCATTGACTTGACTATTAAAAGAGGTATATTTGGTTTTATCCTAAAAATGTACACCTGCCGTGATTAAGAAAGTATTTATGTTGAAACAAAATACTACATTTTTTAAAAACCTCCCGATAGAAATCATCGATCTGATTTTTGCCAAACTGAACAACCCAAAAGATTTCCTCCTAATTAGTTCCATCGATAAGCTCTCTAATATGATTGCATTTGAAAAATTGTTCGAACGCAGAGATAGAAAGTTTTTCGATACGCAAACAACCTTATTATTTCTGTGGATTGCGAATAATCCTAAAAAATTGATTAAATATTGCCAAGACAGTGCAATGAAATCTAAATGGATACAAATGCTTAGTGAAGGGTTGGAAAACGAGGATGCTGATTGGGCATCACAGTTTTGCAGGCTGTTTTTTATTAACTCATTATTGGACGGACCAGCCATCGCCGAGCTTAACCATAGTTCGATTCAAGAAATAGTAAGTTCTGATAAACTGAACGATACTACTAATACATACGATACTTATCTCTTTTATATTGCCAAGCTATATCCTGAAGAAGTTTATACTATTATCAAGAAAGCAGATACAGGCAAAAAGAATTCGCAGACGGATCCAGAATTAATGCGTATAGGACGATTAGCTAGTCTATATAAGGTATTTCCTCCACTAATTCAAAAAGAAATATTGGATTATATTCTGGAAGTTCTACCT
>JBAZRP010000033.1:0-22756 GCA_041662885.1 Legionella sp. | reverse complement strand
GCATTTCGAAACAAATAGCACTGCTACTGCAAAAAACCTTGTCGCTATCATTAAGATGGCATTCCAACTTGATACGAATGACCGCAACCGTATTAAAACCATTATCCAAAAAGCTTATGATATAAATAAACCATCTCAACAACGATATGATGCTGACTATCTAGAGATTGTAATAAAGATTCTATCGACGAATGATACAACAAGCCTTAATAAATTTATTGAGTCGTACGATTTTTACATCCACTATTATGATAATCGGTATCATCCCTTCAGCGAATGGTTATTAGAACAGGTTCCTACTACTGACTTTGGTCGCCTCATACAATTAACCCGTATCGTGTATCAAGATATTATTTTTAGCGATTATATTACTTGGGTCCGGAAGCAGTTCCATCGACGTATGGATGTTTCTCTAATAGATAAAGCGCTATATGATATGTTCGTTAGCTTAATTGAAAAACCATCAACCGACCTACGCATACTAGAACAAATAATAGTAAACTCCACTGCAACTGGTATAGCTGATTTACATAAATTGGTTGACGAGAAGCAATCAAAAGGCAGAACC
This sequence comes from Legionella sp., assembly GCA_041662885.1. Classification (GTDB taxonomy): domain Bacteria; phylum Pseudomonadota; class Gammaproteobacteria; order Legionellales; family Legionellaceae; genus Legionella. The sequence goes on along the minus strand of JBAZRP010000033.1, from coordinate 22,188 downwards.
GAGTTTATGACAAAAATTAAGGGAATGCTTTGTTTTGAAGACAGATCTCTCTGTGGAAAAATCGATTATCCTAGTTATTTTCCAGATGAGGAAGTACAATCACTGTTCTTTACGCGTTTCTTATTCGGACTACCTGTTGATGAAAACTGGGTTAAAGATTTATTAGTTAAATTCCCTGTTGGTTGGTTCGATGACGAAGAGAATCTCATATACACTCCAGATATATTTCCTCCTGAAAGTAACGATAAGAATGATAATGAGGTGTATTCTCAAGTGCTATCAGTTGCACCGTATACTGCTTTAATGACACCATTACAAGAAAAGCGCTGCATAGATATACTACTTCAGCTTTTAATATACATTCGAACCAAAAAATTATCTATTCCATGTTATGATTTGTACAACGTAGACGTTGCAGAAAGAACCTACATTGCCTTATTGAAGTTAGTTCCTAAGATGAGTCCAGAGCAATCCGTGCAATTCGAAGAAACGGTGTTAGAAGATTTACGTTCTAACACCGCACATACCCAGGAGATTACAGATATTTTGTTTACGAATAGGGGATTGATAGGTGAGAAACTTGCAAATCGTTTAGTAGATTTTGATTCATTAAATAGTAAAAACACAAGGTTGATCATCTTGATGAGAGCACAAAGGTACACTTGTACTGCATCTGATTTAACAAATAAAGTAGGGTAGGTGGGGATCCCTCAGGCTAATGACCCAGGCTTTCTAAAATTACCCAAATTGAAAGGTTTTTGATTGTAATGCATATTTTTATTGCTAGCACAATGAATTAATATAATATATGTATTACTTTTGAATATTTAGGCACTTAATGCACATGTTGCAGACTAATAGACTTGTCCGGTTCTGTAGCTAATGAACTGTCCGCTTTCTTATAACAGATTGGCAATGCAAAAATCAACCAGTCTGACAAATGGCGAAGCGGATTTACACCTTTTGTTTTTTAATCTTTTATAAATAAACCTTGTTATTGGGTCTGTGGACCCATGTGGGTAGTGTGGGTAACGGTTTTTTCGTTATCCACACTACCCACATAGTCCATAGACGGTTTAAGCTGCAATAAACAGCTTTTCTTCATTACCAAGTTCTTTTATCTTTCCTTTACTATCATAATCTGCAAGTTTTCGTGGCCCGTGAAAAATAGCAAGCTCATCATTAATGTAACGATGAACACGAACTTTCGCCTTCATGTAATGGCATCGATGATTATCTTTAGGAATCTGAAGTTTTAAGTTTTCAAACGAAATACAATTATCTTTTCCTGCGACTCGTTCAAATTGCTCACACAGTATGTCATCTATTGGCATTATATTGTTCCATGGAACAAAAGCTGATTTATCAGAAAAGGGAGACACCATAAATTCATTATTAAATTCAGGCATATAAACTTCTTTAAGGTACTGATTAGCCTCACTCATCTTTGTAATTCCAAGAGCTGCCAGCTCATTAGGAAGCCGTCCCTGATGCGTCCGAAACTGACGCTCACAACGGCCTCGTGCTTCAGGCGAGTAGGCTGGAATCATGGTGATACCTAATTGGTTCAATCCCCGTCTGAATTGAGTATATTGTGCTTTATCTACAGGCCCACCTGCCTCTGGAGTGTTCCAATAGTGGCTTCCTCTATCAGTATAAAACGAGCAAAATAGCCCCTGTTTTTCTATAGTTTCTTTTACTCCACGAAAACTACTGTGTGTCCCTTCTTCATCAACAAAAAACATTGAATAATGTTCACTATCAGCATCATCAAAGGTAATAATTAAATCCCACATCTCTCCCTCAATCCATTGATGGGTACTGCCATCTTGGTGAATCATCATGCCTTTCGCAGGTGCTCTTTCCCGTCGCTTACGATGTGGACCTTTCTTTGTTAACTTTGGGACTAATCCGGCATCCTGAAGGGTCGTCTTAACCCAGGTATACCCGCGCGTTCCTTCATGTTTCCTGCAATAAAAACTAAAGAAATGTTTTACATTCCAGCCTAAATATTTTGTTTTATAAAGATCTGTTAAAGCCATTATTTCATCTACAGCTGCTTTACGATGAGATATTTGCCCCCATCGTAAATCAACCAGTCCTTGAAGACCTTGTTCTTTATATTCAACCAAATAGCGCCGAAATGTCCTCTCAGACACACCCAATAAGCGCGCCGCCTCTTCCTGAGTAAACCGATTTTCTTGCCAGCCATTATAGGCTTCTTCAAAACGTACCATCAAAAGCTCCTGTAGCAATTTTGTCCGTTTCATGAATTCCTCCTTGACTACATAGAGGTATCATAAAACCGGACAATTCATTAGCTACAGAACCGGACAACTTATTAGTCTGCGACATAGGCACTTAATGCACATTGTGCTCTACAATGCTGCATGTTATAATGTTTGCTTATGCTTTAATTTTGATTGGGTCTTATGATTAGTAATAACAAGGACATCCTCAATATTGCCATTAATCCCCGTAGTCGGTTAAAATTGGCTGATGTCGAAAAAATCCCACCTTCATTGCCTTGTTTGATGGGATGGAAGGATCGCAACTCACGTTATCTTGGTATTACCGATTATATGATTGAATTCATAGGAATGGAGCCACGGGATAAACTCCTAGGGAAAAATGATTCCTTAATAGCTCCATTCGAAGCTTTTTCTGAGCATTATATGTACTGTGATCAAATAGCTATGAATGTGAATCCGATTCAAACCATTGAAAAAAATACCACTGCTAACAATGGAATTATTGAAGTAAGTGTTACGAAACATCCTATATACAACAATGCGCTCGATAAAGTTGTGGGCGTGTTTTTCTTTGCTGTACCTATCAATAATCTTAGTAGTCAACAATCTACGTCACAGACCTTATCCAGCGCACAGTCTTCACTAGTTCTATCGTCGACTCATTATGTTTTCGCCATAAATAATGAGAATAAAACCAAGCTCACTATAAAAGAAAGTCGTGTGTTCTATTATTATTTAAGAGGAAGAACTTCAAAACAAATAGCCAATACCTTATCACTTTCTTTTAGAACGGTAGAAGATCATATTCATTCAATTAAAAATAGACTTAATTGTAAATCCCGAGCAGATATCATTGACCTAACGATTGGTGCGGGTCTATTTGATTTTATTCCGTTGTCACTGATGAGCGGCTTATTATGAAACCACGGAACGTAGGTCTGGGGGCAATTGTCCACACTCCTTAGTATTAGCAAAAAAACTCAAATTTATACAGATAGTTGCAATTGTTCCGCCTTATGACTAATCTCATCTAACTGTATGATATTTACCCCTAATTTGATTTATCATCAATGTAATGCCAGACTTATAGCAGGACTATTCAAATGGATTTGATACAATGCTGAAAGTTTCCACTGACATCGTGGGCCTCGATATAATTCTAAAAGATGGGTATCCACAGAAAAAAACTAATCTATTACAAGGTCCTCCTGGTTGTGGCAAGAGCGTGCTTTGCTTTTTTTTGCTCATGATAGTATTTTGAACAATCGCCTGAAGCTCCAAGAAGAATAATTGGTGGCTCGTCTTATCATGCGAAAGTATTAGTGAGGCTAGATACAATTGAAATCTAACGACCTGTTAAACGAGAATTACTGGAAAAACATTATTGACGCTCTGTCAGAGCCAATTATTATTTTGGATTCATCCAGTAAAATTTTGTATGCCAATAAAGCATCCTGTTCTTTATTCAATAAAAAATTCAATGACATTATCGGTAGCGATTTTAGTTATCCAATTGAAATCGAAAAACCAACTAATATCGAAATTTTAGGTGCTAATAACAAAGTACTAAACGTTGAAGTGTATATGCGAGAAGCCACATGGAAGAATTATCCGGTGTGTGTTGCTACCCTGAATAATAGTACTGAAAGACTAGAAAGAGAACATAAATTGAATATATTAGCTAATGTTTTCAATTTTGCAAAAGAAGGAGTTCTTGTTACGGATTCCCACCTGAATATTATTGATGTTAATTTAGAGTTTACTAATATTACGCAATATACAAAAGAAGAGGTTATTGGTAAAACTCCTAATATTTTGAAGTCGAAGATTCAAGGCGCTGAGTTTTATAAAAAAATGTGGCTTCAATTAAATAATGAAGGGTATTGGTATGGTGAAATATGGAATAAGAAAAAAAATAATGAAATATATCCACAATTGTTGGCGATAACTCAAATAAAAGATCCTGATGGTCACGTAGTAAATTATTTAGGTGTATTTTATGATGTTACACAACAAGAAATACAAAGAAAACAAATAGCTCATCTGGCTTACTACGATAGCTTAACCAATCTTCCGAATAGAAGATTATTAATGGATCGTATAGAAGTCTCTATGAAGAAGGCACAGCATTTTGATAATTTCATAGCGCTTTTTTTCATAAATATTGATAATTTTAAATCGATTAATGACTTATATCGTCATAAAACAGGTGATAAGGTACTAAAAAAAACGGCGCATCTATTGTGTAATTCAATACGTGGAATTGACACCTTGGCAAGACTTGGAGGTGATGAGTTTGTGATATTGTTGGAAGGATTGCTACATCCCTCTGATTATAAAGTTGTGATTGATGCTATTTACAAAAAACTAACTCAGCCATTACTTGTGGATTCACATAAAATTACTATTAATATTAGCGCTGGGGTTAGTATTTTTCCGCAAAAAACTTCCATCAGTTCAGCCGCCTTACTTTCTCAAGCGGATCAAGCCATGTACAAATCGAAAACGACTGGAAAAAATAGATATTTTTTATTTGATGAGGAATTGGATTTACAAATTAGAAGGCAAGAAAGTTTAATAAACGACATTAAATCTTCATTTAAAAATAATCAATTAAAACTGTACTATCAGCCTAAAGTAAATATGAAAACTGGGAAAATATTAGGCGTAGAAGGTTTGATTCGTTGGGAGCATCCTCAACGAGGTCTCTTACTGCCAAATCAATTTTTACCTCAAATGCAAAATGATGCATCGTTTCCTGAATTATTAGCGTTCACACTAAGGACAGCGCTTGAACAAATACAATTATGGAATAGCTTGGATGATGCGTTAACAATAAGCGTCAACATAAGTGCATTGCAACTTGAGCAAGAGCATTTTTTTGATAAATTAATGAATATTGTGAAACCCTATCCTAAAAAGATATACAGCCGACTGGAATTAGAAATACTTGAATCCAGCATTATCACAAAATTTAAATCAACAGCAGAAATTATTAAAAAATGTAATGAGATTGGTATTAATTTTTCACTGGATGATTTCGGTACAAAATCTTCATCGATTAATTACTTAGTCAAGCTGCCATTTACCTATATGAAAATTGATGCGGATTTTATTAAAAATATTACAATAAAGGAGAGAGATAGTAAAATATTTAGAGCTATTCTGGATATTGCCAAGGCAATAAATATCTTGGTTATTGCAGAAGGTGTAGCGACTGAAGAACACATAAATTATCTGATCGATCTTGGTTGTGATTTAGGCCAGGGTTTTGCTATCGGCAAACCAATGCTTGCAGAGAAGTTTCCAGAATGGTATAAAGCATGGAAAAGTAAGACACCTCATTGACTTTATACATCATACAGTAGAGGTAACCGGCAACACATATTTGAGGTACTGCTGTCATTCCTTGCCAGACATTGACCATATTGAGAATACAGCCCATGAATGGTATAATAATGGACAAATTTATATCTGATCGTTCTTAAGAGATTGCGTTTAATATGTTAAATTTTTTAGATAGACTAATTTCATTTGTTTTAGATTTATTAGATATTACACTGGCTTTCATTATTTCAATGACACTGTTTTTTATTTCCTCTCCTTTTTTGGAGGCATATAGAGCCTTGAGGTTACTGATTAGAATCAATCTATTAGTACTTGATTTTGTCAGAGAGCGATTTGAATCTATAATAGAGGATTTGCTTTATAGTTACAGTACAAATTGGTCCTTCGTAATGTTGGGATTGTTGAGCCTCCCAGCTCTATCATTCACAATCCTTTTATGTTCCTTGACGACTATTATAACTGCTCCAAATACCCTTTTATTAAGACCTATTTTTTATTTTGCTAAGGGTTTTTATTTAAGTTATGTTGAGTACGGTAACTATTCTGGATTTGAGGCTTATTGGAATGAAGTTTTTAAAGCTAAGCCCAATAGAACATCATCGTTACTAGTATCCGATCAACAAGATCAATCTGAAATCCAAAACGTACAATTGGAACGGTATGCCGCAGAGCAATTTTTTAATTATATACGATTGGAGCCAGAAGAAAACGTGATCAAAAAGCTTAATCCATCATCTATTACTCTATCGAGAGATCACTATTTGTTGACTGCTGAACTAAATATGGCAGATAAACTGATTGCTGAATACGAATCATTAAAAAAGAATGAGTTGGCTTTGGATATCAAGCAAGGATTTGAGTGTTTTAAAAATAAACGAATGCGGTATACAGAATTAATAAATCTTTTAAATCAAGCCAGGGATGTGATTGAGAATAAGCAAGTAGGAGAGGAGGTTTTAGACGAATTATTCATGATGCCGTTAAAAGAGCCTATTCTATTAACCATGCAGTACTTAGATAAGGATTGTCAATGGAAAACGGTCGACACCTTAAGTCACATTATAGATTACGATACGATGGTGCAAACTATCCTCACCAATCAAAAGCACCCATTAACTCGGAAATATCTATTTTCTGCATCTATCCATAAAAACAAAGCGGACTCAAATCTGTACCCAACGAGACATGGCTGGTATAAATTAACAAAAAACTTCTGTTATGCCCCTGAGTTAGAAGAATTAACCTCAGAAGTTCGTAAAGGATTAAAACAATTCCATAAATGTTTCGTCTTAAGCAAATTGAATATTCCATCTTGGCTATCAATATTTAACCAAAATAAACCAGAACTAGATCGAACAAGTGTTAAAGAACAGTGTTTCCCACCCATGAAATGGTCAAATAGATTTGCCGTGTTCTAAAGCAGCCCCCCCCCATTAAGAGTCGCTTGCCCGCATATTTTGTGCAAATTACAGTCAGATGTACTATAATTAAACAGTCATGCTGTACTAATTTGCTGAATAATAAAGGTTTAATAACAAATCAGCTTCATCTGTAATCAGCTCACGTGGTGTCCTATGTAAGGAGATGGAAAATGAAAATATTGATGGTCTTAACTTCTCACGATAAACTGGGTGATACTGGGCGTAAAACCGGTTTTTGGCTAGAGGAATTCGCAGCGCCTTATTTTGTTTTTAAAGATGCAGGAATGGAACTTACCTTAGCTTCGCCTAAAGGTGGGATGCCTCCTATTGATCCAAAGAGTGAATTACCTGAAAATCAGACTCCTGCTATGTTGCGATTTAAGAAAGATGCACTGGCAAAAAAGGCGCTTTCTCATACTGTTAAACTTGCCGACGTGAGGGCAGAAGACTTCGATACCATATTTTATGTTGGTGGTCATGGACCTTTGTGGGATCTTGCTGATAATCCGATTTCTATAAATTTGATTGAATCTTTTTACAATGCTGGTAAGCCGATTGCTTTAGTATGTCATGCACCAGGTTTGTTACATCGAGTCACTTTTGAAGGCGCACCAATTGTGAAAGGAAAGCGCGTGACTGGTTTTTCTAATAATGAAGAAGGACAAATTCATCTTACTAATGTGGTACCATTCCTTGTTGAAGATGAACTAAAAAGATTGGGGGGGCACTATGAAAGAGCACCCAATTGGCAAAGTTGTGTGATTGTTGATGGCCGTCTTATTACAGGACAAAATCCAGCATCTTCAGTAGAAGCGGCCCAAGCACTTCTTAAGCTAATTTCACCTACTAAGAAAGCTGCTTAGATGAAACACTGGATAAAGGTCTTGTCTTTAGCCCTAGGGTAAGAGCAAGACAAGGCCCTATTTACTTGCAAAAGGATAATTAATAAAATGGATAAACTTACAATTTATCATAACCCCAGATGTTCCAAATCAAGACAGGCTTTGGATATTTTAATAAATAAGGGCTTACAACCTTTCATCATTGAGTATCTTAAAACTCCTTTAAAGCAAAAAGAATTGGAACAATTAAGAGCTTATTTTGAACTTAAAGATTTTGTGCGCGGTGAAGAAAAAATTTTTAAGGAATTAGGCTTGTCTTTGGATAATGAAAAACAAATTATGCACGCCATGCTTAAAGAGCCGATTTTAATGCAAAGGCCCATTATTACTTACAAAAATAAAGCAGTAATAGGCCGTCCTCCGGAAAAGGTTTTGGAATTATTAGGGTCTGGTGGCAATTATCAACACACCCTAGGTTCGAAGTAAATTCCATAAAAAAATAAAACCAAGCTATAGGAATATCTCAACTTTAGATTTAATATTCTGTTTTATTATTTTTACAGAAAAACAAGGAGAGATAAATTGCAAAGAGGGATGTTATTAATTGCTAGTGTGTTCGGTGGATCAGTGTGTTTTGCCGGAGCTATGGGTGGAATTGAAACCGACGTAATGCATGATGGTTTATTTTTAGGTCTTGGCGCAAGTTATAATTCGATTAATATAACGCAAAATTCGTTTGGCTTGGGTATTTCTAATATTCAAACGAGCACTGGTGCCAATTCTAATGGGAACGCTCAGGGAAATGGAGCTCCGTTTCATAATACAACTAATACCTTCGCACCAGAAATTCAAGCCGGTTATTTTAAACATATTGCTGGTAGCCAAAATTTATTGGGGCTTAAATTTTCTTATCAATATTTGGGATCAACGGCCACAAATTCAAATCTGTATATTCCTCAGTTGGGCCAATCGACTAGTAGTACCGGAGTTGTTAGTTCCCTATTTGGTTATGTAAATGCAGATTCAGTACAAGTTACCACCAACCATGAATTAACATTATTGGCATTCATGGGACGTTCTTTTGGTAATAAATATGTCTATTTAGGTGCAGGTCCGTCCTTATTTAATTTGCGTTCCCAGAACTATTATTCCATTGGCTATGCTAATTATGAAGGAGTAACGCTGGATGTGACCGGTTTGGTGAGTTATTCTTCACCCACCATTTGGGCTTGGGGTGGAGCAGCGCAATTAGGTATGACGTATTTTATTAATCCCACCTGGTTTTTAGATCTGTCTTATACCTATGCCGTAACTGGTAGTTACACCACTGACCATGAACAAGCGTTTACCTATTCATCCAGCGTTGGCTCTACCGATTATACAACTTCAGGAACTTTATTTACTAAAGATACTTTAAGTCTTAATGCACAGGCTGTAACCCTTGCTATCAATAAGGTTTTTGATTTATAAAAAGGAAAATCAACCATCAAACTTGACTATTTTGTTCCTTAGTGTATACTGATTGATCAATCTACTTATCGGTACAATACATGAATAAAATAGTCTTCCTAACCGCGTTTATTTTCTCTCTTTTTAGTTTTCAAATTTATGCAAATATTTCCTGCCCAAGCAAAATTACTTGCAACTGGGATACAGTAGCTTGCGACGCTTCCATGACATGGACGCTTGATTATTCGGCTGCTTCTGAACCTTTTAAGGGTAATAAAGCGATTAATTTATCGAAAATATGGGCTTTTAAATATACACCCTATGAGTCCTATCAATTGAATTGTACCTATAGTTACGGTGAGTATTCATCATTTACTATTCATGCCTTTGTTAAGCAGTTAAAAGGTGAAAACTGGAATTTCGACAGCGATACACAAAAGGCAGAATGTACAAGCGTAGCTGCGCCAGAAGCCTGTAATGGCGGTGTTTAAGTGCTATGACCCGCTCTATTCAGGAATTTAAAGGCAATAATGCAGTAATAGGTTGTTCCGCTACCTTAAGTTGGTGCGGGACCCGCGATTGCCATCCAGCGGAATCTTTTTTTTCCTTGAATATGAATCGAGAAACCCATCCCGATTTGCTGCAGGATATTACTAAAGACCTGCCAAAAGGCTTTAAAAATCGTTTCCAGATTACCTATGTAGAAAATCTGGATTGGGACGCCTACAATCTGTCACCTCTAAATCGTCGTACTTACAATAAAAATGGTGATAAGGGATTTCAGAATTTATGGGACATGACGACTGAAGATGGCTTTATATTTATCTCTGGCTGCGACAGACACAAAGAAACCAGGAACAGCATACAAAATCTTAACTACGTCGAACTGAGTCGGGACCACACCGAAGATTATATGTGCGTAATTATTCCCAAGAATCAAAAATTGACTGTTCAAGAAGTAAATGAGCAAATAAAAAATCATCATGAATTGATGTCTCTGATCAATAATTTAAACAAAACTACCTATATACCTGCAGAACATGAATTCACTTTTTTTAATATCCCTTTTGCGGAACTTCCTTCAGTAACTAGTAAAATACAGCCAACATACCCACCTACAGCAAAAGAAGTATTCTTCCTGGAAAAACATAAAACCATTCCTGAAGTTCAGGAATTATATCAGGCTCTTAATCTCCTTAAACGGTTGAATACTGAAGATAAAGTAATAGGGGGTGTGACTTATGTGGATAGAACCTTACCACGTATAGGGGCACTTATTAGAGCTGTCGATCACTTTTTTAAACACGAGACCACTCTGATTAGGCGTGACTTGGCCATCTTTCAGAGGAAAATATGCCGATTAATCGATGATGATCCGCCGCAGGCATTTAAAGATAATCCGGATAAAATTGCTGAAATAAAAAACTTGGTGGCTCAATTAAGTCGGATTCAAGCGCAACAAACAAATTATCTGGAACTACATAAAAATAGTGACAAGGTTAAAGCTTTATATAGTGCTATAGAGTCCTTAAATAAAGTTGAAACTGCACCTATAGCGCAACAACTTGCTAAAAATCTTACTGATTTATCCGATACATTTTTTAAGCAAGAAACTTCGGTGGTTAATAACGGCATCAAGGCTTTTAAACAAGAATTTGCCACTCTAATAAAGCGCAAACAACCAAGTTTGATACAAAAAAACACTGATTATTTGCGAGTAATTGCTAATATTTTATTAGCCTTGACTGGGATCGGCACAGTTGCAATTGTTGTCAAAATGTATCAATCCCATAAAAAATCAGGCCTTTATATACCGCTGTTTTTTGAAGTAAAACAGGAAGTTGTATATGCGCATAAAGCTACTATTGCGCTTGAGAAACTAGTAAGTGTTAACCCTTCATGAGCCTATCACTGTGTCATCCTCGCTAATTGTTCGCTATCTGAATTACTTTCCGTAACTGGTTTCTTGTTCGTAAACAAGCCAAAATAATTATGTAACTTTTCACGAGTTACTTTGCCATCAGATCTTAGCGAATTATAACAAGTCAGCTCTTGTGATTTGAGAGAGGTACTTTGTCCTCTATCAAGTGACTTTTCAAATTTTCTATGGATATCGTTACACAAGGCTAAAGAGTAATAAGCACCTTCAGGTATAAACTTTTCTTCTGCACATTCTTGTAGTGTCTCTTCTCCATAATGCGCCCACTTTTGAATACCGGCATTGTCTTCAATGTTACGGGTATCGCTAAAGAAGGTGATAATCCCTCTCAAGATTGGTTTTACAACAAAACTAAGTGGCAAAGTTGCAATCTGTATGATTCCCTGCAGTGTTCTTGCTAAACCATCAGCAAAATTATATAAATTTAGTGACAATAATCCATAAGGAATTTTTACAATTCCAAATAACAAATTATTTAATCCTGCTAATGGTTCTTTAAAATTATGCACTAATTGCATACGTGATTTATAAGGCTTAAAAAAATCAAGGAATAATTTACCAATTCTTTTGAAGGTATAAGCTATCGGTACATACTCCCAGCGACCCAACTCAACCAGATCGTACTTGCGATGAGGGTAGGGGCTCCATTTATTGCCATTTTTACCTATAGAATACTTTGCAAACAGATTAAAATAATCCTGGACTATTGCATCAGGCTCAAACCAATCTACAGCATGCGATGCGTTGGTAATATTTCGAACTGCTTTAGCAAACCACATTGAGCTTCTGATAACCCAAGTACTGTAATGCTCAACTTCTTTTACTTTTCTGGGTGCAAAATCCGAGATAAACCATTGCTGGTATTGGGAAAGTGATTTTTTTGTCAGTTCTTGATCATTAAATCCGTTTTGAATAGAAGATTTCATTAAGGATAATAATTTAGCGGATGACTCCAGACCGGCATTTAAACCTTTAAAATAGGACAAACCTAAACCCGCATCACCTACTAGAATTAATGGGGTGTTCTTATGATAACAACTTACTTCTTTGGCGTGTGTGGCTGGTGCTTCATTTACGCTAATACGTACTTCATTGTTTTCAATTTCTATTTCATTTGATTCACAAGCTGCAATTTTTTTAGCAATGTATTTGCGGATAAAACCGGCTAATTTGGGATTCAGTTCATTTTTTCTAGTATCTTCCTTATTATCATATAAACGTATAGGCATTTTAGAAGGTGCATTTTGTAGACTGATAAAATCTTCTTCTGAAATCATCATTTGCATAGTTACAGGCGTCTTTCCTTTCTCATAACGTCCTACGTATTCATTAGCAATTAAACCTTGCTTGGTCATCAATTGATAAAAGGCAATAAGTTCAGGTGTTGTTGCTTTATACTCACCCAAGATTTCATAACGCAATTGCAGCACATAATCAAACTTATGTTTTATCTGGTTGCCTGCTGGAAATAATGTTTCACTTACCACACTATGCGTTCCATCTGCACCGATAATCAGCTTGGCATCTGGATATTCGGCAAAAATTTGTTGCTTAATCGCATCCTTTTTCACTTCTTGATTAATAATAGCAACACCGCTAGTCTTGGCCAGATCTTTAAAAATTTTCTCTAGTGAGTTAGTGCGAATATTGGGATCTGTTTTTAATTGTTTTAGCAGTTCAATTAAGGCGGGATCCTGCTGGGTGTTGGTAGCGTTCATGAGCTCTGATAGGCGCTCATGTTGCATTACTAAGGTATGTCGACGTTGGTATTCTTCATATTTTTCAAGTACCACCACGTTTAGCTTAGGATTTAATTTTTTAACACCCCAAGCATGAGCTAGCCCTATCGGCCCTCCACCTATGATTACCACATCCGCCTTTGAAGTCATTTATTTGCTCTGGGTGAATAAAATAGGCTCAATTGTACCCCGGAAGGCTTAAGCAAGCAAGATTACACATGGATTTTCAACATGTTGCTGTTGTTACAGGGATGGTATGGGACGCACTACCAGGAGTGCGTCTTGGACCGTGTCCCTTTGCGGTTACTATGGATTCTCAGGTAGCTCACCTGAGATTGTAACGGTAGGGATAGCAGAATAGCCCAAACTAGCCCATTTATGTTCGTCTCGATTATAAGAACCAGCAAAGCCTAAGGATATATTATCGTTTTGGCTATCAGCAATACTCCAAACTGGGTTATTGAGGGGTGAAGCATCCGATTCTGCAACCAACCAATACCGTTGATTATACATTAATTTCGGATTGATTTTAGAAACCAGTACTTCCTTGGCAGTATTCCAACCTAAACTTGAAACAGGAAAGCTCCAGGATTCAATAACCTCTTTACCTGGAACAGATAATTCATTTTTAGTTTTTTTATCATGGTGCAAGGTAATCCTTACTTGTCCTTGTTCAGTTGTTGAATTATTCATAAACCATACTTCAATAGTATTTAATGTGACATCTTCGATTGGACTAAAACGTATCGCGACAGTTTGGTGTGAGGAGACATCAAACCCAAGAGCAGGCTGTGGCGGGTTGGTTTTATAGATGGGAATAATACTGCCTGGAGCCGCTGTAACAGTAAGGGCGACTAATAAAGCAGCCAGAAAAGCACCTATTTTGCTTATTTGCTTCATTCCTAGTTTCATAAACGCAGACCTTTTAGTGATGAATTTATCAATTATACCACATATTGTGCATTTTATGAATAATTTTGTGCTGACAGATAGGTACCAGATAACTCGGGATGACGTGCTTGGGGAGTTTCATTATTAGATTGAAAAGGACATAATACCGATAACTAGCAAACATTTATATTTTGAAAAGGGATACAATGGAACCATTAATTACAGCTGAAAATTTAAATGTAACTGAAACAAATAAGCTCCAAGATGTAGACTTGCATAGCCAGGCCAATAAATCTTTTGGAGAAGCTCATTATCTAGTCTTCCAAGTTTTGCCGGCACTAATGGAACAAATTATCGAACAACAACTTTGGAAAGAAAAAGACTATAATAATTTTGGTGAATATGCTCTTGAGAAATCCTCGGATGGTTTAAGTATCTGCAATAATGATAGATTATTGCTATTAAAATGCGCTCTGGAAATAAATGGACGCCATGCTCTTGAATGGGGTGATGTGCTCAATGAGGTTGAGAGCTCTGTTCGGGTGTATGCAAAAGAAAAAAATATTCCAATAAAAGAATTTAGTAAAAGTTTACATGAGACGGAAGCAACGCATCCCGATCATAATGGGGATAAAGCTATTACTTACCTACCTTCGCGATCAAAATCCAATGATGGACAGCTGCTTAGGCTCAGAAAAAAAGATGAACAAGTTTATGAAAAGGTCGTACAAGGTGAAATAAAATTAAAGGATGCATTTCCACCTCGTCCGAAGAAGCGATTAGAACCCATTGAATCGGCAAAAGATAAATTTATTAATCTATCTAAGCCCGATCAGCTTGCATTTTTAGCCTGGATTGAGCAACAAAAGAGAGATATAAGTGCCATTTAGCTTCTGAAAGTTTGAGGAATAATTCAATGAACTGTGTTTTTTTATCAAGGCAAGTGTAGCATAATGGGGCGCATAGCGTAATGGGGTCTTATCAGGATTCCTTAAAAGTAACGATTACGGCAACTCATCATTATTGGAGTAAAAAATAATATGAAGGATATTTTCATTAATAAAGAACCTGTTGAACTCTTTAAAATCTTAAAATTTGAAGGAATCGCCTCGAGTGGAGCAGAAGCCAAGGATATGATAGCTGCAGGCACTGTATTGGTAAACGGCATCATAGAAAAACAGAAAGGAAAAAAGATGGTTGCAGGAGATACTATTGAATTAAATGGTGCGATCTTTCGGCTAAAGTTGGGTGCTAATTAACAGTTCTCTATACACAGTTCTAGTAAAAATGAGTGAACATCAAGAAGTACAGGCAAAACGCGACTCCATAGACGTAATGCACCCGTCATCCCGAGTGCAGCGAGGGATCTCCTGAATATAGCACGGTATAAAAAAACACGAAAAATCATGTGGTTATGATCAAATAACGGCATGAAAATAGCTAATCCAATTCTAGGCTAACTCCGACTGCATCTCTTAATTTGAGCATCAAGATCTTTTTTTAAGCTTTTTGTGGTATAATATGCAGTTTCTGCTTATTTATTAACATACACATTGAGTTGTCAAATGAGAAAAATCACTTTAAACCCTACATTATTTACTGAAAATGAAACTCCTAGTGAAAATGCAATAAAGAGTTATTTCATACAGTTATGCGATAAATTTGGTAATTTTATACCAAAAGGGAACTATCAGTTTGAAGGGATGGAGTTGGAACTCACTCATTCTATTTTAAAGCGTGCCAGAATGAGCAACGGCAAGCAGTTACGTTATGAGGTTTTGGAAGACAAACAATTTGATTCTGGTAGTTATGCTGAAGTTTATTTTAGCCTGGGCGTGTTGGTGCCTGAGAAAGCGCTTGCTTTTAAAGTAAAACCGATAGGTAAAGAGCGTGTATGTAAAAAAATTCCCTTCAAAAATATACAGACAGGCAATAGTTCAACCCTTTCTGAAATTAGTAAGGAAGGCTCCTATACATTAATGAATAAAAAACTACATGCAAAAGTACCAGTTTTCTCAGATAATGCAGGTTATATTGTAATGAGACGATTTAAGGCTGGCTTTTTGTTTGATCTGATAAATCAAATCCGAGCGGGTCAGTTCATCATAACGCTCAAATCACGATTAGAATTAACCTGTTCGCTTGTAAAAGCGCTCAAGGAGCAAATTGAGGATAATGGACTTATTCATCGTGATATAAAAGTAGAAAATATAGTGCTCGATATCAATAGTTATGAATTAATAATCATTGATTATGGTTTTACAATAAAAAGGGATGAGAAGGATTTCGTCCGGTCAGTTGGCTCTCCACTTTATGCTGCCCCGGAAGTTTGGCTTAATAAGGATGAAGTGCCTTTAAAATCAGATGTATATAGCTTGGGAATGATTCTTTCTATATTATGGGGCGATAGTTCCGCTCTTCTCATCGAACAACAAGACGAGATTCCGTTTTATCATCTACGAGAGAGACAATTTATTGGATTATTTGATGATATTGCTATTGATAATTCTACAAAAGCTGAAGTAACAGGGATATTAAAAGGCTTCTTAAATATTGAGCCCTCAAAGCGCCTGGGTCTGCAGGAGGCATTATCGCGATTGGAAAAATTAATTGTATTGCAAGATACTCTTGCCCCTGATTTAAAACCTGATAGTAATAAAGAACTAATAATCAATGAAAACCTGAGAGTTACAACAAATACATCAGCGATATTTAATAGTATTTAGCAGGATCAACAACAAAAACAATAGAGTGTGTTGACAATTGCTACCAGATCTACGTTACGTGGCTTGTTCACGGGATACCTCAGGCTTATCAGCCTGAGGTATCCTCACCTTTTTGATCCCCATCGAAGCTCCCTTCTCCCGTTTTACGGGAGAAGGTGCACCGAAGGGGCGGATGAGGGTGGTGACGGTAATGAAATTTTCTTGTCAATGCCACTTTGCAAAGCCCTCATCCGCCCTACGGGCACCTCCTCCCGTCAAGCGGGAGAAGGGAGCTTCGATTGGGATCAAAAAGGTGGGGCTCCCTCAGGCTTGTCAGCCCAATCTACATTTGATGTATGGTTTGTTTAATTTTTTGTCTGAATGATACAGCGTGATTGCTGGGCTTGTCAGCCCAGCCTACGTTTGATGCGTTGGCTTTTAATTTACATGGTGGCCAGAGGCGGAATCGAACCACCGACACGAGGATTTTCAATCCTCTGCTCTACCGACTGAGCTATCTGGCCCCAAGGGTTGCTATTAGACTCTTTCTTGGATTTTGAGTCAAGAGGTGTTTAGGATTTTTTTGAAAATATTTTTTCTGAATAGGCTAATGCAATTCGAGCGCCTAGTTGTGCGTTGTTCTTTATTAGCTCAATATTGGCCTGTATGCTGCGTCCTGCCGTTAATTCACCAATGCGTTTTAATAAAAAGGGGGTTAATTCTTGACCTTTTATTTTCTTTGCCTCTTGGTGCGCCTGTTGGATGAAGGGGGTTATTTCATCATCCGATAATTCGGCTTCAATTGGGATGGGGTTGGCTATTACTATGCCGTTGGTCATATTTAATTGCTTTTGAAAAAACATCAGCTCAGCAACTTCTTCGGCTGAATCAAGCCTATGTAAGATTGGAATGCCGCTGGATCGGCTGTAGAAAGCGGGGAATTCGTCGGTACCGTAGCCAACTACCGCCACGCCTTGAGTTTCTAGTACTTCCAGGGTTTTGGGTAAATCTAAAATGGATTTAGCGCCTGCACAAACAACGGTCATGGGTGTGATTGATAATTCAATTAAATCCGCTGAAATGTCAAAATTTTCACCACTGTTCTGGTGCACACCGCCAATGCCGCCGGTAACAAATACAGATAGGCCAGCCAAATTTGCACAAAACATGGTGGCAGCCACAGTGGTACTGGCAGTCAGCGATTGGCTTAAGACATAGGCTATATCGCGCCGGGATGCCTTTAGTACGTTTTTATCCTCGGCTAGTTGTTTCATAGTAGCCTTATCTAAACCAATACGTATCGTCCCTTGGTGTAGCGCAATGGTTGCAGGAACAGCACCATTTTTGCGGATTATTTGTTCGACTTCTAGAGCTGTGTTTAGATTATGAGGATAATGTAAGCCATGAGAAATTATCGTAGATTCAAGGGCTACTATGGGTTTATTGCTGTTAATGGCATCTTGCACTTCCTCATTTATCTTTACTAGTTCATCGAACATTATCTAAGTCCTTTATTTAACTTCAGTAAATCCAGTTGGTTTTTCTGATCCATCACCAAAAAAGAACTTCTGCATTTCTTCTTTTAAAAATTCGCGTGATTTAAGGTCCATTAAATTCAAACGGTATTCATTGATTAGCATTGTTTGATGGGATAACCACATAGACCAGGCTTGTTTGGAAATTTGTTCATAGACTACTGCACCTAGTGGACCAGGGAAGGGTGGCTTAGCCAGTCCCTCAGCTTCTTGTTTTAATTTTGCACAAAAAATCATTCTACTCATACTTTCTCTCAATCATTTAAAGGAACTATTTAAGGTACAGGATATAGGTTGGGTCTTGCACAGCACCCAACCGACACCCGCCAATTATGCTTGAAAGCGAGCATAAGATCTAATCCCCGCGACCTTTTACTTGTGCTAATAAAATATGTTGGGAAAGTAGTTGTTGTTGTTCGCCGGTTAATTCATTAAATTCTACCGAAGTGCGGTAATTAGCATCGCTTTGGTATTGGCAGTAGACTACTACTCCGTCAAGGATTATGGGCACCATTTTGGGTTTGGTATAAACCACCATTTTGATATGGGCTTGTTCTTTAATCAGCTCTTTGGTTTTAAACGACATGCCGCCTAAACTGATATTGACTTTTTTCAGTTGTAACGTACCAGTCATAAGTATTTGTCGTGCAAGATAATCGATTTTGGCATTTACCAGATTGAGGTAATGCGCTAAAGCGGGTTCTTTTATGGCAATAGCCTGCGTTAACTCTGCTAATTCATAATCAATATTTTGGAAATACTGGGTGGCTTCAAGATATTTTTGGCCACTTTCGCCTAATAACTGATTGGTTAAAATTAAGTCAGAACAGAATTCACCTGGATTAATAATTCTATAGTCAAAATACAAATGGTCATCCACACGCAAATGCTGACGTCGTTCATGAACAGGCATGATAACTCCATAAAGTCCTTTTCATTTTAATTATAGAACATAAATAAAATCCTGCTATTACAAAGAGCTCGCCCGCGTCCATAGGCTGGTATGACCTGGATTAAAGAGAATTAGTACTTATTGGCGTGTCATCTACATGTTGTTTCTCACCTTGAACGACTTCATTGACAGGACGCGATTTATTAGCAGTTAGAACAGCATTTTCCTGCTCTAAATCACGCTGCAAATGCCGTACAGAGTCAACAGTTAAAATCCCTGCTTCTGCTCCAGCAGACAATGCTGCTAATGGATTAGGTACTTGCAACCAATTATTATTATGTGCTTTATTAAAAATCGCAGTACTGGCGGTCTGTGCCTTATCAGAATTAGTAGCCGAGCGCGCTTGTTCAATGCAAAAATCAAGAAAGGCAGAAAATTGAGGGGATTGAATCATGTTTTTGGAGCATGCCTTGAGTACTACCTCATGAAACTGTGACATTCTATCCAGACGAGCAGCTGCTGTGAATGCATCATTTAGTTTATCCGGTATATTATTGCCCATTAGTTTTTGCAGCTGGATTTGAGCATCAAAATAGAATTTTTTAGTAATATGCTTCACAAGTCCTTGATTGTCAGTGGACTCAAGCAATTCATGCAATTTTTTTTCAGTTGTTTGAATGACCCCCAAAACATTTCCTTGCGCAATTTGATTGTGGTATTCAGATATAATGTTTTCAATATGGGAGGCGGTATTTTTAAAAAATCGTGCTGGGACACAAGCATAAGCCTTATAAGTAATAGCTAAATTGGTTTTATCTAAATAATTAATCGCTTGTAATTTTACATCGGCTTCAGGATACAGCATGGTTTCTTTAAGCTGATATAGATCTTCTTTATCGATAGTAATTGTATTGCCTGAAAGTGTCAGTGATTCAATTCCTTGGGCTTTAATAAAATCACACAGTTCCTTAGATACCCCTCCACTAAAATGAATAATAACTGAATCTGCCTGAATCCTGATGGCATAAGGGGTAATGAGATGACTTTCAGTCCATGGATTTCTGTAGGGACGACCATCTTTAGTAAACAGCACAGGATGATTAAGTAATTTTTCTAAAATTAAAATGTGAAGCATACCGGGGCGAGTAAAGTTTTTAATGGCAAAAATTCGATCGTGTATATTTGTTTGCAGCGTGATGGCATCTTCTTTTAATTTACTAATTATTTTCAACTGTTCATTATCAGCAGTGTTTTCCTCTGCTGTTAGATTAGCAATTACCTGTCCAATATAATCAAAAATCCTGTCTTTATTCTCATGTAATTGAAATAAACTAGAATATTTACTTGGCAAGTTGGAATCTTCAATTATGGATTTGTTGCGACCTACAGTATGTCGTGAAGTGGCTCCTGTAAGACTTGTTTGCATGTTTAAGCGAGAATCAATAGAAAAAAAATCTCCTACTGGTGTTGTTGGTTTTACTACTTGATCGAAAATATAAAGATCTTCAGAATCTATCAGTGCTTTGTTTTGACAGTTTTTTCCTATCGCATCGGGATCATTACACAGATAAAGTAAACCAAGAGCATTACCAAAATCACTTATAAAAGTATCTGCTTGCAAGCCATCTGGTTTCTGGTCTCCTATTTGGAGACTGACTGGATTAATAGTTGCATTTGAATTAGAAGCACCTGTTGTATGTTGATCTAAGGATTCAATAGACTCAAAAGGAATGAACAATGCCGGTTCTCCATTATAACGTAAGAAGATCGATTGAGTGGTTCTTAGCTCAAGCATTCGTGAAAGATTTAAGGCTAATGCTTCTCTTTGCACTTCTACAACATCCCCATGTTTAGGCAGCTTTAAGATGGCATCCATTTTCAAAAGATACGCGTTTGCAAGATAGTTTTCTTTAGTTAGATTTTTTGTCTGGTTCAGTCGTGTTAATTGCGCTAACAGGTTTTCTTGTTTGATTAAAGCAATCTTTGTTGTCACTCCTGTGGTAGGAACTTGCAGTTCACAATAAGAAAGTACAGATCCATCATCATGAGGAATAGATATGCATTTGATGCTATTTAATTTTTTTAATTCGTTCAGAAGTATTAGCGTATTTTTTAGTTCTGCATCTTCAGGAGTTTTATCTAATCTGGCTTGAACTCCCATAATGCAAAAATCAATATCGCCATTGACTGTGGGATCAAATCGACCTATAAATCGGTCTTTGGGTATTAAATCATATATAATTTGGCGAGATTGAGACATAGTTGGCTCTAACTTCGCTTGAGCCGTTGCGTCTTCCTGAACATCTCGGTGGTAATAATCCATTTTTGCTAAAGTGTATTTACCTTGCATGGACTACATCCTGATATACTATACTTAATTTAATTATAGTTAATTTTCAGAACTTTATGATTTCATATGAAACAGCAAGAGCCTTGAGGTATAAATGCAAGAAAAAACAGCTGATTTTACACAAGTATTAAGCTATTTAACTACTAATAAATGCCAACAAGCGATAGCGCTTATGGCATCTTGGAGTTTTGAACGTTTGGTATTATTTCTGGTACGAAACTCCAAACTCTTACCCACATTAAGACAGCCTGAATTTGCTGATTTCTGGGCAGCAAAAAGAGATTTATTGCGGCTAGCGGATAATCCTGCTTTTCGATTTGTCCGACAACCTGGCATGGAGGATGCAGATTTTGTAACCGGTTATTTAGCATTTTTATTAGAATTAAAATCAGAACCAAATAGTTCATTTGTTCATAAACCCTTAGATGACCTATCTTTTCATATGGTACGAAAGCGACTGAGTCAGGCTTCTATTGCTTTAGGATCTACTCAAGAACTTGATGATGTACATAAATTTGCAGCCTTATTGTATAACAAGGAGGGGTTTGCTAAACAATTTGGATGTCCGGGCTATTTGCTTTTATTCAATGGCTACCTCCATTTGTCACAAAATTTCTTACGATTAGAAAAAAAAGAGTTAGCGGAAGAGGCAGTAAAAAACTGCTGGAAATGGTTGCATTTAGCCGAACTTACTGAGCAAGAATCACAAGCTTCTATCAATAATTGTTATTTTGGAGAAGGCCTAAAACTTAGCAACCCGTTTAAATTAGAAAAAAGTGCAGATATTAAAGAATTTTTATTACAACAATCAGGTACATTATTACC
>JBAZRP010000032.1:0-28247 GCA_041662885.1 Legionella sp. | reverse complement strand
CATCGGAAGGTCATTCAGCAGAGAGCTCGTTTATTTCATCTTCGTTAATCATATATATAAATCTCTATTGCATAAATTGAGATATTATAGTAAACAGCATCCATTAAACTACCGCATTTACTACCCCACCTATTAAGTCTGATTATCAAAATAATCAGACTTAGTGTGATTGTATATCTCCCCTGAATGAATGGATTATTATCCGTATGCTATAATTTAAGGCATATAAATAACAAATATAAGGATTCATATACCGCAAGCTCCAGGGGCTTTCACACGCGCACGTTCGGAGCACCTACGCAGCATGTAACGCAGTACCTACGCACAGCAGGTCATCCCGAGCTTAGCGAGGGATCTCCTGCAAAGTGGTACAACTGGATTATAAGGAGTTAAGGATGAAAATTTTTCTTGTTCTACTAAGCCTTTTGTTCTCGTGTCAGACATTTGCTGCATGCAAATGCTCCTGTGATCCCACTGATCGCAGTTTATGTGCTAGTAACTATGATTTGGACAACCCTTGTGGTGGCGCCTGTCCTGCCCAAAGCTCCGTACTTGGTCCTATATGGACAGCTTGCCCCCCTGTTATACTGTTTAATCCAATTAGTGGCACTAAAGTCTGGGTAAGTAAATGTACGCAATAAAAACCAAGGAGCTGTGATGAAAACTGCATTAATAACAGGTGCAAATAGAGGGCTTGGTTTGGAGTTTGCCCGACAGTTAAAGGCCCAAGACTATTATGTTATAGGCTGTTGTCGTTCCCCCGAAAAAGCAAGTGAATTGAAAAGTATTGTTGATGAGGTATTACCATTAGATGTAACTAATGATAGTGAAATACAAGAACTGCTCAATTCAATCAAAGATAAACCTATAGATTTGTTAGTGCTTAATGCAGGCATTATCGGGGAGACTGCTGTAACTCTTGGCAATATTAAACGCGACAACTTTCTGAACGTCTTAAATGTGAATTGCATAAGTGTAGTGAAACTTTCCGATGCTTTATTAAATAATATTGCAGCAAGCCAAGATAAAAATATTCTGGTAATTAGCTCTCGTATTGGCAGTATTGCCGATAATATGCGCGGCCGAACTTTAGCCTATCGAACCAGTAAAGCTGCTTTAAATTGTGCCATGCGTTGTTTTGCTATTGATGCAGCCCCGCTTGGTATACATGTCATGTTGATTCATCCTGGATGGGTTAAAACACACTTAGGTGGTCCTGATGCTCTAATCGATGCCAAAACCAGTGTTGCAGGCATGTTAGATGAAATGCAAAAGCATATTGCTCATAGTCATGCTGATAAATTACATCGTTTTGATGGTGGAGAGATAATTCCTTGGTGATTTCAGGTTTGAAAGGCATTTAGAGTCCCTTTATACGATGAGGAAGAATCAACCAAACTTTCTTCAGAAATGCTACTGCTCAAGGAAGTTGTGCTGTAGCTTCGATACATTTGAGATAAACGCTCTTTTTTAGACAGGCTTGTCTCTGGTGAACGCGCCATTCCTTCCTCACTAAGCTTGCTGCCACTGCTTTCACTAGCTCTTATAGAAATAGAAGCACTTCTAGTAGAGTTTTTATCCAAAGAACGTGAACTTAATCGCCTGCTTAACTCAGTAGTTAAATTTTCCGAATTTGCCCAATCATCAAGCGCAAAAAATATGAACTTATTTTCATACACTTCATAAGGAAAATAATCTCCTTTGCTAGTTACTTTATACTTCTTATTTATAGAACTTACTCGGAAATTCAAAGCAGCGCTAAAATACTCTTTGAATTTAATTGCCGCTTCTTGATTTGGAATGTTCAACTTATTAAATTCTATTTGAATTTGAGATTTATTACATATTAGCAATACGGCAAGTTCATTATATAAACCAGTAAGATTTTTCGTTATATTTTCCTTCAACCGGAATATTTTTTCTTGATTTTTTTCGGCATTTGCCTCATTCATTGCCGGAATATTTTCTAATAAGGCGTTTCTATTATCACTATCTATATTAATAGATGAGGTATTATTCAAATCAAGATAAAATGATTTGAATTGATTAATCAAATATAGGTAGGTATTAAGACTCTGTTTCTTGTTATAATCCACCTTATAATAAATTAGTTCTATGGCTTCACTCATTGCGAAAGCACTTTCAGAGGCTTTCATTTTATCTATTACCACTCCAATCCACCATAATAGTTGTTGGGTTTCATGAATGGGTTTAAGTTTAATTTTATCAAAAGCCAAATTAAAGAAAGTACCTTTTATTATGGTTTGGGCATTATTCATTACCGTAATTAAAGAGGTATACTCCTTTTCTGAGCTCCAATTTGCTAAACCTAATAATTGGTGCACATAAAAGTGTTTTTGTGCTGAATATTGATTTGTTAGATACAAAAGATGGTTTTTTTTATAATAGTCAATCACCTCTACTAGGGCATTATTCACAAAAACTGAATCCTGTTCACCATATTCAATATGAGAAATAAATAAATCACGGATAAATTGCTCTGATGAACACGGTGTTGCAATGCCTGCATTTCCTCTTTGTGCAATCATGGCAGTTAATAAGGCTATTGCTAAGCTATCTTGATGATGACCTGTTCTTAAAAAAATTCGAGCAAAAAAACTGCCTCTGGCTGACGCCCTATTCAATTCAATATCAATGGCGTCATGTAGTTCTTCTAAAGTCTGCTTTTTATCAATGGCAGAATTAATTATACTAGTTAGAGCTGCTGTCGTAGGCGCTAAGGGATGTTGATTTACGATCTGCAAAAGTTCGGTTTGTTGATCTTGATTGACAATCATAAATAGAAATAATTTAATTGATAGATTGTCTAAAGATAGCACATCGCCATTGATTAAGATAGCTCTATTTCGTATGTTATTTAAGCTGATTCAAGGTATGATTCATGAGTAAAGCGTATATTAAGCTCAATAAACACTCATTTTTTAATAATTCAGTAAAAAATTTAAAACCTATCTCATTCACCGACAAAGATTTTAATTTAAATCAATTGCGATCCGAATTTATAACTTTATATCAATTATTTTTATCTAATAAAGAGTATTGGTCTAAAAAACCGGAAATTATTTTTTATATCAATTATATAGGCGACCTACTCATCAGTTATTATGAAAAAGATTACGTCCGCTCCGAATTAGAAAAATTAAAAAAACAAAAACACCAAATTGAATTATTCATAAAAATGCATTTTATGGAAAGCGAGGACGAATCTTATAATAAATTGCATGATTTTTTATTCTATCGCCTTAAAAACACACTGTATGCATACACAGAAACCCTAACTCATATTGATACATTTCGCAGTCAAATTGACAAACTGTCAACCATACGTTCGCGCTGGAATTCCAGCAAATCATTAGCGCTGTTTTTTATTAATTTAATGCAAAACAGTTCAATTTCAGAACTTATTCAAGAAATTAATATCCTCTTGGGTAATCAATTCAGTGTAGGTGATGGGATTAATTTTCTGAATCAATCGCGTGAAGCAATGACCATTTTTGGCATAGTCCTCTTTGGCGTGCGTTTTCTGATTAACTTCGCTTTAATCCTAAAACATACTTTTCAAGCGTATAAGGATAAAGATCTTTCTAGCATAAAAGTGCTGCAACAAGAACTTGTAAAACGGGGTTTTATTGTGGCAAATGATTTAGTCTGGACCATTATTTCACTTTTAACCAACTGCAATATATTTTTTAAAATAAGTGCCGTATGCGTACCAATAATCATTGGTAGTTTTTTAGTATTTGATGCTTTATTGATAGTCCTTAACTGGTTTGTGGAAGCACGAAAATACACAGAGCGTCTGGATGAACTAATGCTGCAGCTTAAAGATGCTCAATCATTAGAATTAGTGATAGTTAAACGACAAATAGATTTAATTAATGATGATTGGGAAGCTCAAAAAGCCTATTATATGATTAATCTTCTGGGAGCTTGTATTATTGCTTTGTCCTTTGCTGTTGGTTTTACAGTGGCCAGTCCGTATGTTCTGGGCGCCCTGGCATTGTGCAGTATGCTGGGCAATGCCCTATATAATACTGCCAATGACTATAAAAAATTCATTCAAACGAAAATGGCTCTGAAAAGAGAACGTGCTAATGGCCTTACTCTTGATGATAAACACCACCAACAACTGATGATCACCCTTTCCGATGAATTTAATGAATCATTCAATCAGTTTTGCAAAAACTTGGCTTTTAATGTTGGCGGTATTGCATTTATTATCACCACTGCCGTAGTATGTTGGCCTGTAGCTTTATGTATTACGGCTTTATATGTAGCCTATCAAATAACAAAAAATTACCAACAACAATTGCACAAAAACGATTCGGTTACTATTGAGCATGATGTATACCGTCATATGATGCCTGCATAGTAACCGGGGTTTTAAATACGAGCCCGTTTCCGTTATTGTCGTATTAATGCTGAATGAGCGGCAGTATAGTTATCGATAATATTCAAGGTATCAGTATTCATATGAAAGAAAAAATGTTCACCTTTGGTGTAAACATAATTTAAGCTGGCAGCGAATAAATAAATAACCCCAAGACCCAAAATTGCAGCGGCAATATTAATCAATATTTTTTTACAGCCTCTGTGTTTGGCTAGTTCCGGTTTAGCCAATGCAATGGCCTCAGCAGCTTTCTTTTTAAAAAGCTCATAGGTTTGTAAGGATTTATTCGTCCAATAATTGGCTGCTGCTTTAGATAAAGCATCATACAGTGCAACGCAATTTTTGGCCGCCTCCTGATATTTTGCAGGATTTAGTTCGGCTTTTTTTGTAAAATATTCGGATTTATACTCTAATTTTTTTAATTCTTTCTTAAATGTATCTATTGTCCCATCAACAGCAATTGCATAATCTGCCAGAAACCTCTGTTTTTCAGTGTTTGTTATATGCCCTTCCCCTACTAAAATAGTTAAAATTTCACTCAGTTTAACGCTATCAATAGTAACTGGAAATTCTAAGTGATAATGGATCATTTCAGGATCAAAAGTATCATCATGACAAAAATTATGTTCCAAATCTTGTCGAACTACTCCCCGAGGAATGGCATTTATTGAACTAAAAATATCTAGGGGCAAATATAATTTGTCCATTTTGCTGTAAATTGTCAGTGTATTATGTGCCAGACTTATGTTCACTTTTGAGCACAAATGAGTAAAAGCAGCCATTTAATACCTTATAATAGTTTTTAAAAGGATCCTGTGATTTATAAGCAAATTAGCTATAATGCATGTTTTACAAAATATTTGAGGCACTAATGACAAAAATCTTTAAACTAATCGATTATGCAGTTTCAGATTTTTTAATACAGTCGATAGATCTTACCATAAACCTAACTCAAGATCCTGTACTGGCACAAGCAAAATTAAGAATTATACCTAATCCTGCCAGTGCTAATAGTAACAAAGAATTAATACTTGATGGTGAAAATATGGATCTTGTTGCCGTTACAGTCAATGAGAAAATGTTAAATCCCGAGGACTACCAACTAACAGAAAAAACATTAAGGATTAACAACCCTCCTCAAGATTCATTTATTCTTGAAGCCACTACGAGGCTTGGAATTAATACCGATTTATTTGGTTTATATGAAACCGAAGGGACGGTTCTGGTAAAAGCAGAAACGCAAGGCTTACGACGACTCTTATATTGCCTGGATAGACCTGATGTCTTAGCTTCTTATACTACGACCATTATTGCTGATAAAAATAAATACCCAATACTGTTAGCGAATGGGATCCAAACTGACCACAAGGAATTAGGCAATGGCATTCATAGTGCAACTTGGAGCGATCCCTTCCCGAAACCCAGCTATTTATTTGCGCTAGTTGCAGGAAACTTACAACAATCAAGCACCCATTTTATCACAAAATCTGGCCGGGAAATTCCCATTGTTTTTTACGTCCCACCGAAAGCAACACCCAAATGCGATTTTGCTAAAGAAGTCATAAAGAAATCCATGCACTGGGATGAATCCAACTTTGGTATAGAATGCGATTTACCCCAACACATGGTTGCTGGTGTCGACAAATACGCCTCTGGTGCCTCAGAACCAACTGGTTTAAACTTATTTAATACTGAAAATTTATTTGCAACTCCAGCTATTAAAACGGACATGGGAATATTAAGAGTTTTGGAAGTTATTGTTCATGAATATTTTCATACCTTAACTGGAGACCGAGTTACCATACGCGATTGGTTTAATCTAACCTGGAAAGAGGGATTAACCACTTTTAGAGCAGCCTTATTTCGAGAAGATTTATTCGGTACCGATTTGGTACGTTTGTTAGATGGCAAAAATCTCGACGAACGTGCACCAAGACCGGATAATTATACAGCAGTACGAAGCTTATATACTGCTGCAGCCTATGAAAAAGGCGCTGATATATTTCGTATGATTATGCTGGGAATGGGCAAAGAAACTTTTTATAAAAAATTAAGTGAATTTCTCAAAATCAATTACGGCACTGCCGTCACCATTGAACAATGTTTGCAATTTTTAGAAGCACAAGCCTACCTTAATTGGTTTACTCAATCAGGTATTCCAAGCCTTGTAGTAAGAGACGCTT
The DNA here is from genome assembly GCA_041662885.1 of Legionella sp. Taxonomy (GTDB): domain Bacteria; phylum Pseudomonadota; class Gammaproteobacteria; order Legionellales; family Legionellaceae; genus Legionella. Next base: position 21,653 of record JBAZRP010000032.1, on the reverse strand, counting down.
ATGATGAAAAACAACAAAAATACAGCTTATACTTCACCATCAAGAATGCTAAAAGCAGGCCAATTCCTGTTCTGATGGGCTTATTAAATGAAGAAGGGCAAGAATTATTAGCGGATACTTTGCTTATCCTTAATGAAGAAGATATGCGTTTTGATTTTGAAAATATAGCATCGCGCCCTATTCCTTCATTACTACGCAGTTTTTCTGCCCCGGTACGTTTAGAATACCAATACCCCGAATCAGACTTACTAGTCTTGATGCGTCACGACACCAATCTCTATAATCGTTGTGAGGCCGCCAAAACTTTAATACACCAACTGGTTCGTGAATATTGTTCTGGTACCGCCATTCAATTTTCAGCCGCCTTGTATGAATGTTATCGCGATTTGATCCAGGATCCCTCGTTAAATCACTGGTTGTTAGCAGAATTACTCAGCATTCCTTCTGAAGAGGATTTAATAGCAGCCAATGTTAAAGTGAATTTTGAAACAATTGCCCAAGCACGAAATATTATACTTGAGTCCTTAGCTCATGCATTAAAACCTCAATTGATTGAACTACTTTCAAAACTGCAGGAGCAGGAAGATGTTACACATCCGCAAATTGGGTTTTTCGATATTCGTGACGCAGGAAAACGCAGATTAATGTCTGTATGTTGTGATTATTTATTAAAAGCAGACCCAAATACAATCAAAAATTATTTGATAGATTTGTTTTATGCAAATGTAAAAATTAATATGACAAACACAACAAATGCCCTTGTTGGTCTTTGTGAGATCAATGCACCTGAAGAAGAAACTGTTTTAAACGTTTTTTACGAATATTGGCAAGACGATACCCATGCAATTAATTATTGGTTTAAAATCCAAGCAGCTGCGCATTCACCGCAGGTGGTTAGTCGTGTACAACAATTAATCAAAGATCCTTGTTTTGATATAACAAATCCTAATAAGGTTAATGCAGTGATTGCTACTTTCCTAAGAAATCCTTATGGTTTTCATGCACTCTCAGGTGAGGGATATGCCTTGGTTGCTGATATTATTATTCAGTTAGATGCTATTAATCCAGCTTTGGCAGGCCGATTAACCGAAGCCTTCGTGAATTGGAAAAACTTTGATGAACAACGCCAATATCATATGTTTGAAAATTTAAAGCGGATTCATTCTACGTGTACATCAGCTGATGTAAGTAATGTAGCTACTCGTGGTATTGAATTATTAGCAGGGTCAATGATTTGAGCATCCGCGGGTCATTGAACCAAAAAGGAACCCACTTTATTATGTACAAAATATAGCGCCTAGTGGTACACTCATTCAATGAACGTATCACATCCATCTGCCGCCAAAGGCATGTTTTTTCTGATTATGGCTCAAGTTTTAGTCGCGATAAGTATCGTCTCAGCTAAATACTTGCTTGCCTCATTGCCAGTATTAGTAGTATTAACCATACGTTTTTCTTTAGCAGCTATTATTTTATTACCTTTACATTGGCTAAGCCCTGCCAAACATCAATCTGTCTATCAACACCTGTCTGCATTATCACGTAAAGATTGGTTATTTATGTTAGCCCAAGCTTTATCTGCTGGTATTTTATTCAATGCCTTAATGTTAATGGGCTTACATTACACCGATGCCAATATTGCTGGAATTATCACCAGCGCCCTTCCGGCACTTATAGCTGTAATGTCCTGGTTAATCCTTAAAGAAGGAATATCCAGAAAAACCTTTGCTTGCATTATCTTGGCTACCCTAGGTTTATTAGTTATTTCATTAACTAAAATGCAAGGTGCCGAGACCAATAATTCTTTTTTTGGTGATTTATTAGTATTATTATCTTTATTTCCAGAGGCGGCCTACTATATTTTTACTAAATTACACACCAATAAATTACCTATATTTTTAGTCGCTTCATTAATTAATGGTATTAATGCATTCATTCTTATAATTACCGCTTTAATCGTTCAGCCTGATTTTTCAAACATTAATCACTATCACTGGCTAGTATTAATATTTTTAGGCTTAACTGCCGGATTATTCTATGTTTTTTGGTTTTTTGGCGCCAAACAAGTCGAGGGTGTTAAAGCTTCCTTAGCTACGGCGGTCATGCCGGTGGCAACTGTTATTTTTGCCTGGGCTCTACTCAATGAACAATTATCGGGTATTGAACTTGTTGGTATGGCTTTGGTTATTGCTTCCATATTAATAGATGGCATCTAATTGATCATGATGCTTATTTATTGTATAATATAATTTTTTCCTAAGAGTGCTTGTATGTCTCCTGACGTTTTAATAGTAGGTGCCGGACCAGTTGGCCTATTTACAGCCATTGAAACAAAGCTCAAAAACCCAAAATTACATATTAAAATATTAGAGCGCAATAATGAGTATACACGCCATCATATATTACGTCTTGAAGAGCAATCATTAATCAATTCAGAGAGTTACAAAAAATATAAAACTGTACGCGCCTTAAAAGGCTTCGTACCTACTTCAGAAATTGAAAGTACCTTAGTTACAATAGCTATAGAATTAGGGATTGAAATTGAGCGTGGTGCAAAGATTAGCGATCCCCAAAAATTATTCGAAGACTACCCAGATACACAAACTATTATTGGCGCTGATGGCGCGCACAGTACCATTAGAGAGCAGTTATTTAACGATGCCAAAAAAGTAGACGAAAACTTACAGTACATAGTTGAAATTAAATACCATGCTAAAGGGCAAAGCAAACGGTTACCAACTGCTACTTACGGTCTTGCATTAGGACAGGTTAACCATTTAGTGTCTGAAAATGTCGGTAAGGAAAAAGATGGTAAAACTCCGATATCCTTATTTATCTTTGTCGATGAAGCCACATATGAACAAATTCGTTTGCATCCTAATGCACAAATAAAAGATTTAAAACCCAATAATAAACGAATGGAGCAATTGATAAATACCATTCAACCATGGCTTGCCCTAAGAAAAGAAGCGCTTAAAGAAGCCATGATTTTAGACAGTGAAAAAATTAACGGGGTGGCTTTGAATGTCTATCAAAGTGAATGTTTTGCTCAAGAGATTAATGGGAAAAATGTTTATTTAGTTGGTGACGCAGCAGCAGCTGTTCCTTATTTTCGTGCTTTAAATGCAGGACTTATATCCGCTCAAGAAACCGCTAAAACTATCGCCGGATCAAACCTTCCCGATTTAAAACAATTAAATACTACTTTAGCTCAACTGGCTACAAGCGAAATTAATCGTGCCAATAAAAACAACAAGCAAGTAAATTTAGGTCGTGGTTTAAATATGTTTTTATCACATGGTTCTAAATTAACTACAGGATCTTTATTAGGTGAACGCACTGAAGAGGCAATGCTTAATGCCCGTGTGAAGCGTCCTAATATTTTCAGACGAAATCCACGTTTTACTATGGCACTCATTATTTTTGCTATCATTTCAGGTATTTTAATAGGTACCTTAAATCCTGCTTTTCCAGTGATTGGGCTCACCTTGCTCTTTTCTTTCTCTGTAGCGAGTATATTTGTTGGTGGTTCGCTATCGATACTGAAATTAAAAGACAGTATTATGGAAATGTTAAATCCGCCTGATCCCATCAATCCACTACCTGCTTTTCCTTGGGAAAACCAGGACATGCCTAATGAGATGTCCAATAAGAAATTAAGTAAATTGTCAGTTAAAAAAGTTGATCGAAAACAGTCGGGTCCGATACCCCCTGGGCCAGGATCTATAACAACAACTACTGTGCCTTTATTTCCCCAGACTACAACAGAGACCCTTACCTCATCAGAAACTGTTTTACGAGCCTAGTACCTTACCTATCTAATTATCAAGGTCTCGCGGCTTATCCGCGAGACCTTGATAGATACCCTTAAACAATCTTAAAAGCAATCCCTACTGGAGTCCAAGTACCAGACGGTGGCGAATACGGTGTAGCTGGTGTTGCATCACAGATAGTAAACGAACCATTGTTATTGAGCTTACATCGATACACACCACCTGTTGAGGCTTGATAATTGGTAATATAAGCGTACTGAACACCATCAATAGTAGCAAACGCAAGGTCAGAAGGAACCCAGTTAACTGTTGGTGCATTAGAGGGAGTTGAAACGCATCGATTAAACAATCCATCACTATCTAAAGTACATTTATACACATGACCATTTGTTAAATTAGTACCATTATCTGCAATATAAGCGTATTGAATCCCACCAAAGCTTGCAAAAGCAACCGCATATGGTATCCAGCCTGGTACATTTTGTGCCGGTGTAGCCAGGCATTTATTGAAAGTGCCATCGTTATTAAGTGAACAACGATACACACTACCCGTACTGCTATTGCTTGAAACTGCTTCGGCAATATAAGCATATTGCTTACCGCAAAGGGTCGCAAAAGCAATTCCATAAGGAGCATTAAAAGGTGCGTCAATGGCCAAAGAACACGTATTAAATGTACCGTCTGTATTCAAAGAGCATTGATAAACATTCCCTTCATTAACATCCGTAATATAGGCATATTGCACTCCATTGACTGTTGCGAATGCAATTCCATGTGGAGCCCAGCTTGGGGGGCTTTGCGGCGTTGCGGTGCATGAATTGAATGAGCCATCCGCATTAAGAATACACTTATATACATAGCCCATTTGGTCTGCGACATAAGCATATTGAATTCCCCCCACTATGGCAAAAGTCAATTGTCCGTATTGCTGCATATTGTTTGCGTATGCAGTAGTGAAGGTAGTAAGCAAACCGCTACCAGTATCCACAGCAAAATTATAAATAGTGTCTGCACCTGGACCTGGCGTAATATAAGCATTCGGTAGAGTAGCTAGGGCTAAGGGCGATAATAATAAACTTGTAATGCCTAGAGAAAAAATCCTTTTCATAGAGTATCCTTAATTATAAATTATTGATTTTATTGTACAATTAAGCCATGAATAGATCAAGGAACGAATTCGGCTAGGTTGGGTCATTGACCGGTAGCTTTCGCTCTGGATGACGTACCGGATGGAAACAGGGCAATAAGACATTATATTATACTATAATTCTCTTACCCTGACGACTATGGGCCATTGACCCAAACTACTGAGCTAAATCAAAAAGCAAAATTTCTGCATCTGTAATTGCCTCACAAACTATAGAGCTCTCCCTGGAAACCGCAGCACCATCTCCAGCGCTAAGACTTTCTTGATTTACTAATAAAGTTCCTTTCACTACCTGAATCCATACTTGACGGTCATCTGCAGGTTTATAGTCTAAACGATGCTTATGGCTTAAATAAGCAGCATAGATACGAACGTCTTGATGAATTTTAAGTACCTTATCGCTGCCTTGTTCATCAGCAATTAAATTCCATTGATTAGCTATCTTATCCAGTGTTTTTTGTTCATAAGAAGGCTTTATCCCTATTTGATTAGGGATGATCCAGATCTGCAGAAAATGTAATAATTCTTTGTTTGAATGGTTAAACTCAGAATGCTGTACTCCTGTGCCGGCAGACATGCGCTGAATTTCTCCTGGAATAATTACCGAGCCAGTACCCATGCTATCTTTATGCTCCATTTGGCCTTCTATAACGTACGAAATTATTTCCATATCTTGATGCGAATGAGTACCAAAGCCTTGGCCAGGCTTGACGGTATCTTCGTTAATAACCCGCAAATTTCCAAAGTGCATGAATTTAGTATCATAATATTCTGCAAAAGAAAATGTATGCTTACTATCAAGCCAACTCAGCCTTGAAGAGCCTCTATCTTCACTTTTTCTAATAGTAATCATTGAAATACCCCTCCCTTAAGTAAATAATAGAACAAAAATTCATTTTAAGATAATCGCATGTCCTATCCTGAAAGTTCTATTATTCAATTATCCGCACAAGAAAAACAGTGGATACTCGATAAACGCATTAAACGTCTTACGGATAATGAAGAAACACTTATTTATCCAATGGGAGCGGAACGTTATTTATCTTTAGTTTTATTCGGAGATACCAAAGGCCGATATCCAATTAAAGAAGATATTACAAACAAAGATGTGTTAGTTATTCCAGGCTATGCCACTAGTAGTTTTTTATTCGCACAAGCTGGAGCAAAATCAGTAACAGTCTACGATAAAGATCCTGTCACTATTGCATGGATGAAAGCTTTTAAAAAATACTACAACTATCGAGAATATTCTAAAACCGCGTTTCCTTATCCTTCAATAGGTGAATTAATTGATGCGCTAACACTTTGGTATCCCCCTCTGCTCCCCTTACCGCAAAGCAGTATTTTAAAGCGATTATTTTGGTTATTAAATCCTAAATCGTTACGTCGTGCTTATATTTTTTATATGATAGAACTGGTTCAAAATGCTATCAATTCTAAAACTACCGCTAATTTTGAATACTCAAAAAATATAGCATTTAATACTGGTGAAGCCACTCATATTCTAAAAGATCATAAACACGCCCATTTTGATACGATCTTTGTTCCCTATTTACTGGGTGTAAGTAATGGTATAGAACACACTCAGGCGATAGTTGCATTTATAAAACAATTACTAAACTTAGTTCCAAATGGAAAAATTATTGTTACTCCGAGTCGTAGTAATAAAGAATTCCATATTCTAGGTCAAAATTATTTCGAAACTACGGGATATCCCTCATTAATTTCTATTCCAGAATTGAATTTACACTTGATTTTTGAAGATAAATACTGGTTTAAAACTCAAGGATTAGCCGTATTTGCTAATAAAACTTAAAATGTGGATAACTTTAGTTTCATTCTGTACTTATTTTTGGACATAAATCCATTGTTTTGACTTAGACCTTGCTATATAAGGCTTTGTGACTATTAAAACAGCATGAGCGCAAAGAAACTTATCCACAAAAACTGTGGATAAGCATGTGTGTAGAATGGTAATTTGATTGATTTATCATGATATTTTTAAGATGTACGAGAATACACCACTAGTGGATTATTGTCTTTTTTAATACGACCGCATCTTCTGCGCCATCGACATCATTGTAATAATTTTCTTTGATAGAAATTTTTTTAAAACCTAAACTAGTATACAAATGAATAGCAATAAGATTACTTGGTCTTACTTCTAGCATGACGGTTTCTACACGTTCATTCATTTCTAAAGTAGCAAGAAATGAAGTCATTAGATGGTGGCCGTGTCCCTTGCCTTGCAAAGACTTAGCAATACAAAGATTAAGAATATGGCACATGGATTCACTATGACGGGCAATGAGGTAACCAACGATAGTGCTCGACCCTTCTTCTTGCTGTTCGAGCACTACGCAGTCATAACCTACATAAACACAATCCCTCAAAACCTCACGATTCCAGGGTGTGATATGAGATTCCGATTCAATTTTATACACCGTATCGAGATCTGAATCCATCATCCTTCGTACGATTACTGTCATATTATTATTTCTTCTTCTTGGGTAGATACAAATCAGTAATAGTGCCTTCGAAAGCTTCTGCAGCTTGCGCGATAGTTTCTGATAGGGTTGGGTGTGGGTGAATCGTTAAAGCAATATCAGCAACATCACAGCACATTTCAATTGCTAAAGCCGCTTCAGCAATCAGGTCACCAGCATTAATGCCAACTATACCTGCACCTATAATACGATGTGTTTCGGGACAAAACAGTAATTTGGTCATTCCTTCTTCGCGACCCATACTTAAGGCTCTACCACTGGCAGCCCAAGGGAATGAAGCTTTTTCATAAGGAATATTCTTTTCTTTAGCTTCTTTTTCTGTTAAACCAGCCCAAGCAATTTCCGGATCAGTATAGGCAACACTGGCAATGCATTTTGGTTCAAAATAATGTTTCTCACCAGCTATAACTTCAGCCGCAACTTTTCCTTCTGGAATAGCTTTATGCGCTAACATAGGTTGTCCAACAACATCACCAATGGCAAAAATATGTGCGACATTAGTGCGCATTTGATTATCAACTTTTATAAACCCACGTTCATCTACGGTCACACCTGCTTTATCAGCATCAATTGTTCCACCATTAGGCTTTCTACCAACAGCAACCAAGACTTGTTGGAAACATAAAGGTTTATCGGTTCCATGCTCGCCTTCCATAGATACATAGATGCCGTCATTTTTAGCCTCAACTGCAGTAACCTTTGTTTTAAGTAAGAATTTTACGCCTTTTTTCGTCATGCGTTTTTGCAACACATTAACTAAGTCAGTATCAGCACCTGGAATCAATTGATCCATAAATTCAACAACAGTTACATTAACACCCAATGCAGAATAGACTGTAGCCATTTCCAAACCAATAATACCGCCGCCTAAGACTAGTAAATCGCCTTTGATATCGGCTAATTCTAAAGCGCCAGTTGAGCTGAATATACGTTTATCTTCTGGAATAAATGGTAAATAGATGGATTCAGAACCAACTGCAATAATAGCATTGTCAAATTCTACTTCAACAACACCTTCTTTAGTTTGAACGCTTACTTGATGCGTTCCAGTAAATTTTCCTACACCAGTTAAAACTTCTACTTTTCTTTGTTTAGATAAAGCTTTTAAACCGCCAGTTAATTTACCGGTAATAGAATTTTTCCAAGCCACTAATTTACTGCTATCAAATTTAGGTGCACCAAAACTTACACCCTGAGCTTCCATTTCATGAGCTTCTTCTACTACTTTGGCTATATGTAATAATGCTTTTGAAGGAATACATCCTACGTTTAAACACACACCACCTAAATTATCATAACGCTCAACTAACACCACTTGTTTTCCGAGATCTGCAGCTCTAAATGCAGCTGTGTAGCCACCAGGACCACTACCTAATACAACAAGATCAGTTTTAATTTTTTTTATAGCCATTTTAAAGCCTCTTAATCATAGTAAAATTCGTCTTATATCACCTAAGTTCTCTGCGATAAAGCGCGCAAATCGTGCGGCTTCAGCGCCATCTATGACTCTGTGATCATAGGATAATGATAAAGGTAACATAAGCCTTGGTTTAAATTCGCCCTGCAGAAAGACTGGCTTGATTATCGAACGCGATAAACCCAGAATTGCTACTTCAGGACCGTTAACAATAGGAGTAAATCCTGTGCCACCAATTCCGCCTAAACTGGAAATGGTAAAACAAGCTCCAGACATATCCGCAGGCATTAAGCCTTTTTCCCGCGCCTTAGTACTTAATCGTGACATCTCTTGAGCAATTTCTGCTACTGATAATTGATTTACATCTTTAATCACTGGAACTACTAATCCATTAGGTGTTTCAACGGCAATTCCAATATTAAAATATTTTTTATATATTAAATTGTCACCGGTAGCATCCAGGGATGCATTAAATTGTGGAAAGACACGCAAAGCTTTACACACAACAGCGCACACAAAAGCCAGCAGTGTTAACTTGTAACCTGCTTGTTGTGATTTTTCTGATTCAGCTTTTCTAAATGCCTCTAAATCAGTGATGTCGGCTTCGTCAAATTGAGTCACATGGGGAATAGTTACCCAAGAACGATGCACATTGACACCGGTTAATTTTTTTATTTTATTTAAAGGTTTGGTTTCAATTGCACCAAATTTAGAAAAATCAATTGTTGGCGCAGATGGAAGATTAAATGCACTACCACTTGGAGCTTCACTTAAGCGGGCTTTGACGTAGGCTTCAATATCTTCTTTCATGATACGTGATTTTCGACCACTGCCAGCGACTAACTGAAGATTCACTCCTAATTCGCGTGCCATTCTTCTTACTGCAGGCCCTGCTGCAATAGAATCAGACTCTTCGAAGTCCGAAACGCTGTGCTGAACTGGTACTTCTGGTTTTATTTCTGATTTAGGCTCAGGCTTAATTTCTTCTACGGTTTCTGTTTCTGTTGTTAATGATTCTTTAGTACCTGTTTCAGGAACAGCAGCTTCTGTGGCTGTTACCGTCAAAATTAAATCACCCTCATTCACTTTATCGCCTACTTTTATTAGAACTTTGCTAACTGTTCCTGCGATAGGAGATGGGATTTCCATACTGGCTTTATCAGTTTCTAAAGTAACCAAAGAAGTATCCTTGGCAATTTCATCACCAACTTTAACTAAAACTTCAATGACATCAACCTTTGAGGCTCCGCCAATGTCTGGAATTTTAACTTCTGTTTCTTTTGCCATTTTAGCCCTCGAGAGTTGTCATCCCCGCGAAGACGGGGATCATTAAATACTGCTGACACTCTTAAATTAAATAGTAATAGGATCTAACTTATCTGGATCAATTTTATAACGTTTCATTGCCTCTGCAACTACTTTTTTATCCAAGCTACCTTGGGCAACTAAAGCATTTAAAGCCGCTAAAACAACAAATTTAGCATCAACTTCAAAGAAATGACGCAATTGTGCCCGCGTATCACTACGCCCATAACCATCAGTACCCAAAGTAACATAGGACTGCGGCACAAAAGCACGGATTTGATCGGCATAAATACGCATATAATCGCTTGCAGCAATCACTGGGCCTTGCTGATTTTTAAGTTGAGCGCTAACAAAACTTTCTTGAGGTTTTTCTAAAGGATGCAAGGCATTGTAACGTTCCACTGCTAAACCATCGCGTCTTAACTCATTAAAACTGGTCACACTCCAAATATCGGAGCTTACACCAAAATCGCTTTCCAGCATTTCGGAAGCTTTAATAACTTCGCGCAATATTGTACCACTACCCATCAATTGCACATGATTTTTAACTGGTTTTGGGGCCTTTTTAAATAAGTACATGCCTTTAAGAATATGTTCTTCTACTCCTTTTGGCATATCAGGATGTTCGTAGTTTTCATTCATTAAGGTGATATAGAAAAATACATTTTCCCTTTTGTCGTACATACGGTACAAGCCATTATGAATAATAACTGCTAATTCATAAGCAAAGGTTGGGTCATAAGCAATGCAATTAGGAATGGTAGATGCATTAATATGACTGTGTCCGTCTTGATGTTGTAAACCTTCTCCCGCTAAAGTAGTTCTACCGGCAGTTGCGCCTAATAAAAATCCTCTCGCTTGCATATCACCGGCGGCCCAGGCCAAATCACCAATACGCTGGAAACCGAACATGGAATAATAAATATAAAAAGGAATCATGGCCAATTTATTGGAGCTATATGAGGTTGCTGCAGCCATCCAGGAACAAAAAGCTCCGGCCTCATTGATGCCCTCTTCTAAAATTTGACCGTCTTTGGCTTCTTTGTAATACATTACCTGTTCGTGATCTACTGGGGTGTATAATTGACCTACTGGTGAATAAATACCAATTTGACGGAATAATCCCTCCATACCGAAAGTTCGGCATTCGTCAGGCACAATAGGAACAATACGTGAACTCAACTCTTTATTTTTTAATAACAGTGTTAGGATGCGGACAAAGGCCATAGTGGTAGAGATTTCTCTATCACCCAAACCTTTAGTCACTGCAGCAAAGTCCTCTAGAGGAGGAATGGGTAAAGCATCAATTTGTGTAGAGCGTGCAGGCAAATAACCACCTAAAGCATCTCTTTGCTTCTTAATATATTTAATTTCTGGACTGTCATCCGCAGGTCTGTAAAAAGGAACGCTTTCTAATTGATCATCAGTAATTGGAATACTGAATCGGTCACGAAAAGCACGTAAGTGCTCAACCGACATTTTCTTTTGTTGGTGGGTACTGTTTTGTCCTTCACCAGCTGCACCCATGCCATAACCTTTAATGGTTTTGGCTAATACTACCGTAGGACTGCCTTTATGTTGTGTTGCTGCTGCGTAGGCTGCGTATACCTTTTGTGGATCATGGCCACCGCGATTAAGGCGCCATATTTCTTCATCAGATAGATTATCAACCATTTTTTTTAATTCAGGATACTTGTTAAAAAAATGTTGGCGCACATAGGAGCCATCATTGGCTTTATAGGATTGATAATCCCCGTCCAAACATTCATCCATACGCGTTTGCAACCAACCTTCTTTATCATGTGCTAGCAAAGGGTCCCAACGACCACCCCAGATTACTTTAAGCACATTCCAGCCAGCTCCACGGAATATCCCTTCTAATTCTTGAATTATTTTGCCATTACCCCGAACAGGTCCATCCAATCTTTGAAGATTGCAATTTACTACAAAAATTAAGTTATCCAACTTTTCTCGAGCGGCAATACTTAAGGCTCCCAGTGATTCTGGCTCATCCATTTCGCCATCGCCAAGGAAAGCCCATACTTTGCGACCGTCATTTTGAATAAGACCTCTATTTTCTAAATATTTTAAAAATCGAGCCTGATAAATTGCTTGTAAGGGACCTAAACCCATAGAAACAGTTGGGAATTGCCAAAAATCAGGCATTAACCAAGGATGCGGATAGGAAGACAAACCGTTTACTTCCACTTCTTGCCTAAAATAGCGTAATTGTTCTTCTGATAAGCGACCTTCTAAAAAAGCACGCGCATAAATACCTGGTGAAGAATGGCCTTGGATGTAAATTAAATCCCCGCCGTGTGGACCATTAGGCCCTTTAAAAAAATAATTGAAGCCAACTTCATATAAAGTAGAAGACGAAGCGTAGGAGGCTATATGACCGCCTAATTCAGAAGCGTACTTCCCTGCTCGCAACACCATAGCTACGGCATTCCAACGCAACAAGGCATTAATACGTTTGCCCATACCTTCATCAGGAGGCATTTGGTCCTCATCAAAGGTGTTTATCGTATTTCTGTAAGGAGTATGCATATAATTTGCTAATTGTACGCCTTCAGCATTGGCTTTATTTAATAATTGTTGAAGTATAAACGATGCGCGCTCAGGGCCGTCTGAAGCCAGCACGGAATTTAAAGCATCAAGCCATTCTCTAGTTTCTATAGGATCTAGATCACTTTTAATTTCATTAGCCATGAAAAAATTCCTCTCTAGTATTAAACACAGTCTGGTAACGGATTGGAAAGCAATTGCTTTCGTACTATCCCTGTGCAACCCTGATTACAAGCGTCTAAATCCGCGACGCAATTACATGAAACTTTTAAGCATTGTAAAGGATCACGGTAAGATTCCGCTTCGCGGTTAATTGCTTTACCCTGCAACATTTGTTGTTCGCTGTATCTTTCATAACGTTTTGTTGTGGATATTTTAGACTTTGTGCTGCAAATCCGACAACTGTTACGGCATTGAGCTTTACAGGATTCAAAATGCTGTGCACAAGTGGCTTGACATTGAGCTACAGCCGGTGTGGGTCGCTTAAAAAATACATGCTGTGAGCAGCTCATCAAACCAAGCAGTATTATGCCGAGGCTCAACTTTAATAAATTATTCATACACTGTTCCTGAAAAATGAAATATCTCCTAGTCCTTACGCATTTTTTCCGATAATGCGATAGGAGTTGGATATTTTAAAACCACAAAATACGATGACACGATAAACGTTAAAATCGTTGTTGCTTCTATCAAATTTGCTGCAACCTCTGAAATTAGTTTAGTACTTAATGCAATACTTGCAACTAATAAGGAAAATTCACTACCTTGCCCCAGGCGTATACCTACCTCTTTAGCAACTTGTTTTTTTTCACCGGCTTTAAGTAGCAGTCCATAGAAGAGAGCTGGTTTAAAAAATAAGGTTAACCCAGCCAAAATCAGAGCTGGAACTACTACTTGAGCTGCAAAGGCAAAATTAAAGGTAGCCCCTACTGCAAAAAAGAACATAACCAAGAAGAAGTCCCGTAAGGGCTTCAAGCTTTCAGCAATAAATAAAGAGATAGGACTTGCAGCAAGAGCAACACCGGCCACAAAAGCGCCGATATCTTCAGAAAGCCCCATATATTTTGCAAGTACCGACAAACTTAAACACCAACCAATGGACAATAAAAACACATATTCTTGCGTTCTATCAAAACGTGCTAGTAATTTGATGAGCAAATAACGCTCAACAGCAAAGGCAAATAAACATAAAGCAGGTAAAGCAATTCCTATCAACAGTACATCATTGTAGGAAAAACCTTGTCCTTGTTTCGCGCCATTAATCAAAATAAGCGTTACGATAGCTATAACGTCTTGCATCAACAAAACTGATATCATTACTTCACCAGTGTGTTGGTGATGCAAAATGGTCGTTGGTAACAATTTTAGTCCAATAATTGTACTTGAAAACATCATGGATCCGCCCAAAACCCAAGATTCAATATTCGTTAAACCAAACAGTCTACCAACAAAATACCCCATAAGAGCAAACAGAATGGAGCTTACCAAAGCAATCCAGGTAACCTTCTTTAGCATATGGACCAGATTTTGTGGCTGTAAATGCAAACCCAGAAGAAACAGCAAGAAAACGATACCAACTTCACCAATCTGTTCAATAACAGTCAGGTCGGAAATAAGCTTTAGTCCCCATGGACCGAAAGCTGCCCCAAGTAAAATATAGGCTACTAGTAAGGACTGTCTGGTATAGAGTACAAAAGTTGATAAAACAGCAGCACCCGCGAAGATTAAGAAAATAGCATAAAAAACTGAACTTTCTTCCATTTATGGAGTGCCTCTCTGAGAATGTATAAAATAAAGTGATCAATTTTAACGAGTTATGGACTATTTAGCTAGTATTCTCTACTAAACCAATACCGAAAAAGCCCCACTCAAACCATTTTGAGCTAATTTTTGCTTTAAATTGTCCGACATACGCTTATCAGCAAAAGGCCCTACTCTGACGACATAATGCAATTGATAGTGTTCAATGAATACAGGTGAGGTTGTAATCTTTGCTAATTTATCCTTAAGGATTTTAGCAGAGCGTTCTGTGAAAAAAGCACCCGCTTGTAAATAGTAATGAGCTTTACCTGCGGGTCCTTTTAAGGTTTCAATTTCAACATTGGCAGTACCTTTAGGGAAAACGCCCAATTTCAAAGCAGCGGCGTAGGACAAATCGATGACCCTATCAGCATGAAAGGGTCCTCTATCATTTACTTTAACTACAGCTTCTTTACCATTGTCTAAGTTTCGTACTTTCACATAAGTTGGCAAAGGTAACGTCTTATGTGCTGCAGACATAATATACATGTTATAGGGTTCACCGCTGGAAGTTCTTTGCTTATGAAATTTGGTACCGTACCAAGAAGCTATCCCGCGTGTTTTGTAACCACTGGAACTTTTTAATACCTCATACTTACGGCCATCGACACGGTATTCCGTAGGATTACCATAGCGACTTAAAGGTTCATGTGCAGGAATAGGTTCTTTAAAACTAATAGCTCTGGCTTTTACTGGTGCACCATCTTGTTTTTGCAAGTAGCGATGATTCGTATTTTTATAACGATCATACAAAGCAGACTTAGTTGATTTAGTTGTTTTAGTCGATTTATTAATGGGTTCTTGAGTATTATTTGTATTCTGGCAACCCGATAATATTAACAAGAGTGCAATAAGTACTATTCTCATAATCACTTTAGTTTTGTTTCAACAAGTTTTCTAATATACAGAAAAAATCTACCCAAGTCACTTATGAAATAAATCCCTACGCTGCATCTTTTTACCTGCAAATCTATATGATAAGATACGGAAACTTTATAAACTCTACTAGGTATAGATATGTCAAAAGCGACGTCTTTTTTAATGACCACGTTATTTTTTATCACTTTAATTGTTCAGTCAACAAATTCTATGGCCGATCAATTACCTCCTAGAGACCTAGAAAAACCTTCAGCAGCGATCAGCAATAAACCTCTAGTTACACCATCTGCTCCTGCAATCAGTGCTAAAGCTTATATATTAATCGATGTGAACAGTGGAAAAGTAATTGCTGAAAAAAATAGTGATGAGCATTTACCTCCCGCAAGCTTAACCAAAATGATGACTTTATATGTTATTTCAAATGCCCTTCATCATGATCAAATTCATTTAAACGATATGGTTCGTGTTTCCCGTGATGCCTGGAAAATTGGTGGCTCACGTATGTTTATTAAAGAAGGCCAAACAGTTTCTGTAGAGGACTTACTCAAAGGCATTATCGTTGATTCAGGTAATGATGCCTGTGTTGCAATGGCTGAGCATGTAGGTGGTAGTGAAAATGCTTTCGCGGACATTATGAATCAACATGCGCAAAACCTTGGCATGTCTAACAGTCACTTCACTGATAGTACCGGACTACCGGATCCTAAACTTTATACCACTGCTAAAGACTTAGCTATTCTAGGCCGTGCACTTGTTATGGATTTCCCTCAATACTACGAATGGTATAAACAGAAATGGTTTACCTATAATGGAATCCGCCAACCCAACAGAAATCGTTTATTATGGCGTGATAATCAAGTAGATGGTTTAAAAACGGGTCATACTAATGAGGCTGGTTTTTGCTTGGTGTCGTCTGCTAAACGCGGCAATATGCGTCTACTAGCAGTTGTTTTAGGTGAGCCTACCGATTCACAACGTGCGGATGATAGCGAAAAGTTATTAAATTATGGATTCCGTTTTTTCGAAACGCATCAATTATATAAAACCGGTCAAACAATAACTGAACTCCCACTTTATAAAGGTTTAACCGATAAAATTACCGTCGGTCTGAATGACGATCAGTTTGTAACTATCCCTTCTGGTCAATACAGTCGCTTAAATGTCAGCACTAAAACTCCATTATACATACAAGCACCTATCAAAAAGGGAGATAAAGTTGGCGAGTTAGTAGTGCAGTTTGATAATAATGTTATTGCAACAAGGCCACTTTATGCCATGCAATCAGTAGAGCCTGGTGGAATTTATACTCGAACTAAAGATTCTATCAGACTTTCATTTCGTAACTGGTTTGGGTCATAGGCTAGAAGATGGAACAAGTTTTTATTAACGGCAATTTTGTTGCTATTGCTGATGCTAGCATTTCAATATTTGATCGGGGATTACTATTCGGCGATAGTATTTATGAAGTAATCCCGGTCTATCAGAACAAGGTATTCTTTTACGAGCAACACCTGGCGCGGCTTCAGGCCAATCTTGATGCCGTCAAAATTCCTATGCCTAAGTACAACTGGCAAGGTATATTTCAACAGTTAATTGAATCCAATACTGAAGGTGATGTACAAATATACTTGCAAATAACTCGTGGAAATCAAGGTGTGCGCAAAATCGACATTCTTAAACAGTTAGAGCCAACAGTAATTGTATTTGCTTTACATGCTAATTATCCAACAGCTGAAGAAAAACAAAAAGGCGTGTCTGCAAAGTTACTTGAAGACAACCGCTGGATGCATTGCGATATTAAAACAAATTCCTTAATTGCTAATGTATTACTTAATGATGAAGCCTTATCTTCAGGCTTTGATACTTCAATTTTACATAGAGAAGGTATTATCACCGAAGGCAGTGCTTCAAATATATTCATTGTCAGTGATGGGCATATAAAAACACCGAAACTGTCTCAATTTTGTCTTCCCGGGATAACACGTCAATTAGTACTTGAACTAATTCCCAAACTCAATTGGCAGCATAGCGAAATTGACATTGAGACTGAAGAACTCTTTACAGCTCAAGAAGTATGGTTGACCAGTACTACTAAAGAAATATACCCTATAATTAAAATTGATGATCATACAGTTGGGAATGGAAAAGCCGGTATTTATTGGCAGCAAATACATGAGGCTTATCAAGAAATGAAAAATACGTCATCATGAACAGCATACGTAATCATGAACAACATACGTAATCATGAACAACATACGTAATCATGAACAACATACGTAATCATGAACAACATACGTCATCATGAACAACGTACGTCATCATGAACAACGTACGTTATTCCGAACAACCTACGTCATCCCGAACGTAGTGAGGGATCTCCTGCGGCTAGCACAACGCCAAACTAAGGAGATCCCACACCACATAAGAATGACAATAAACCAGAGAGGTTATATTAATAAATGAATGACCAAGAATCACTAATCCAATTTCCCTGCGACTTTCCAATTAAAATAGTTGGCGCTAATTCCGAACAATTTATCCAAGAAATTAAAAATATCGCCTTACGCCATTTTCCTGACCTTACAGATGATGCAATGAAGCAGAAAGTAAGTGCTCAAAATAACTACCTCGCACTAACCCTCACCGTACATGCACTTAATAAAGAAATGCTTGACGATTTTTATAGAGAAGTTTCCAGTAATCCCCAAGTTAAAATGGTCTTATAATGATAATAAGACAGCTAGGAATTCAATCCTACGAACAAGTTTGGCAGGAAATGAAACTATTTACTGTTAATCGTACTGACCAAACCGAAGATGAACTATGGCTGCTCGAACATTATCCTGTTTATACTCAAGGTCAGGCAGGAAAGCCTGAACATGTTTTGAATACAAACTCTATTCCCATCATACAATCCGATCGTGGCGGCCAAGTAACGTATCATGGACCGGGACAATTGGTTGCTTATGTATTAATGGACATAGGACGCAGGAAGCTGGGAATTAGGACTTTAGTTACACAATTGGAACAGGTGCTAATTAAAGTCTTGCATCAGTATCAAATAGCAAGTGAAACACATTGTGGTGCTCCAGGAATTTATATTGATAATAAAAAAATTGCCTCGATAGGACTACGGGTAAAAAATGCATGTACATATCATGGAATTGCACTTAATGTTAAAATGGATCTGAAACCTTTTGCTGATATAAATCCTTGCGGTTTTGAAAATATGCAAATGACACAAATAAGTACTTTCTATCCTGAGGTAACTTTAGAGGATGTGAACAAAAAATTTATTCAAGAATTTTTGAATCAATTTGGACAATAAGAACCTATGAATTTATTCAGTGACTACGTGCAACCATTAAATACATGGTTACAAGAAAATCCTAATTGGGCTTTGTTTTTTACCTTTATCGTTGCTTTAAGCGAATCCTTAGCTATCGTTGGCAGTATTATTCCCGGCTCGGTCACTATGACTGCTATCGGTATCCTTGCTGGCTCTGGAATTATGCGTATTGATTTAACTTTGCTGGCTGCAACTTTAGGAGCTATCGCTGGTGACAGCTTGAGTTATGCCCTAGGTTACTATTACAGTAATCGATTATTGGATATGTGGCCCTTTTCTAAATACCCTACCTTGCTTGCTTACGGTAAAGATTTCTTTCAGCGTCATGGCGGCAAAAGCGTTCTCTTTGGTCGCTTTGTTGGTCCATTACGTTCTATTATTCCAGTAATTGCTGGCATAATGCATATGAAACAATGGCGATTTCTCATTGCCAATTTTATTTCTGCTATTTTATGGAGTTTGCTCTATGTGCTACCAGGAATTTTAATAGGTGCTGCTAGTCATGAACTTTCAGCAGAAAGTTCGACTCGTTTGATCGTTTTTATTCTCATTGTATTGGCAGGCATTTGGTTTGTTAGCCTGCTAATCAAATGGCTATTGATTAAGTTGAACAATTTTTTACAATCAAACTTACATAATTTATGGGTATGGTTTGAGTCGTATCCGCTGACAAATAGATTTGTTTCACTAGTTACGCCGAGGGAAGAAACCAATCATTTCAATACTGCGGCATTGGTAATTCTTATCTTAAGCACTGCACTTGGTTTTATTGTTTGTCTCATATTAAGTATGGTAGTTAGTTGGTATCCTGCATACAATCTGCCATTACATATATTCATGCAAAGCTTTTCAACACCCTCGCTACAAAGCTTGTTTGTTATTTGCACTCAACTTACCAGCATTACTACTGTTTTAAGTGTATTTGTATTTAGCAGTTTCTGGTTTTTATACAGCAAAAATCCAAGAGCAATAAGTTATACCTGTAGTGTTCTCATTACCAGTCTAATTTTTGCTTATACCCTAGCCTACCTGTGTAATACACCAAGACCACAGGGTTTTATTGTGCCAGTACTAGGGTCTTCATTACCACCAATTAATCTTTTAGTCGCCAGTGCATTGTATACCTTCATTCTCTTATGTATTACTAGTCAATATTCACTTATGACTAATGCGCTTAAGGGTTTTATATTTATTGTCTTAGGCTTAAGCGGGTTTGCTGCCTTGTATCTAGGTGATTATTGGTTTACGGATATAATTTGCGCCTATTTTGCAGGAGCTTCAATCTGTTTAATACACTATTTACTATTCAGAAAATCTCCTCGAATTGCAAAAAAACTAGATCACACCGCAATTTTAGTTTCATCACTGCTAGCCATAATACTCTATACTGCTGCATTTTCTGCCTACATGAATTTAAAAGTACAAAAAATTTACCATTTACCTTTCCAAAAAGAATATTCACTAAATGAGCATGATTGGTGGAAGCAAAATAAACCCATACTGCCCATGTATTTGTTGAACAGGATTGGAAAGAGATTAACTATATTAAATATCCAATATTCTGGTGATTTGGATTTATTACAAGAAAATTTAGAAAAAAATGGCTGGAAAGTACACACTGAATCCTTCTTTATCAAACTAGTACAAAAAATTAGTGGCCAAGCTAATAAAGCCCCGCTTCCTCTATTTGACTTTTTATTTGAAAATAAACAACCTGAGTTGACCATGACTTTTACCAAAAAAGATTCTGATATGATTTTAGAACTACGTATGTGGGAGTCGAGTTATTATCTTAATATTTTAGCCAGGCCAATTTGGATAGGTAGTATTTCTTTGAATAAAAACTCAGCATTGCAAGAAGAAAACAAGGCTTTTTCAATCGATGCTCTAAATTATGTAAAACCCAATATGGATCAATTTAAAACTCGCCGAATACAAATACCGCAACAGTTAATTAAATCAACCATTATTCCAACCGCACCAATTATTTTATTAATTAAAACCAAACATGATAATTCACACTAAAGTCTGTTAGATTCTAGGGCGTGTTTACAATTCATTTTTTCAGGGCCTACGTCCCGCGGCTTGTCCGCGGGATCCAGAGATTTTGAGTAAAGCAAAGTCTTGTTGCATAAATCCAGAACCGACTGGATCCCGCGGACAAGCCGCGGGACGTAGAAAATTGAATTGTAAACACGCTCTAATCATTTGCTTATGTTACGACGGGGTCGCAAAACGGTACAAAATAATGTGCGGTATTATAATCTTTATTAATATGGTGCAAGGGTATCATAATTGAGGCATAATGGTCAATGCAAAGGCGTTTATTAGGGGAGGGGTGGGGTGGGATGATTTGAGGTCTTTTTATTCCATGGTGTATGTGAGTTATATGAGGTATCCTCAGGCACAACAACCCTATATTTGCTTGCTAACCTTATCTTCCTCGTCATCACTTTGCTGTTCTAATTTTATTCTCTTATTGTTGTTAACACCATTGCTAAAAAAGTTAGTGTTTCTGAATAATAGCTGTGTAGCCTCTACATCTGTTTGAGCAACAGGCTTAGATAACAAACCATCATACACACCTGCAAGAGCATTAAACTTAAGCACATGGGCGTAGTCTAATTCTTTACCCTTATCCTGCCGTAAGGAAAACTCATTGGTGAGGTAATTTTTAAATTCAGGACTGTCGGTAAATTGTACTTGGTATTTATTAGTAAGGTAGGCAATAAACTCCTCTTGTTGCAGCTCAGAGATATTTAAGCTTTTAAGGATAAGAGTTTCATCCGCATACTCGGCATTTTCAATATAATAATCAAAAGCATCCTTAATTTCCTTTCTATTATTTTCAGTAATAGTTTTAATAAAATGCTTTCGCACAAAATCACGCAATTCCATTTTAATATCA
>JBAZRP010000031.1:21385-30069 GCA_041662885.1 Legionella sp. | reverse complement strand
TATCCCTGTTACCACTGTATCTAATACAGCTCAACCGTTTGAAATTTCACTAAGTAGCGGACATTACTACCTAGCTACTTCCGGAGGTGTTGATTTTGGTAGTATTACACAAAGCTCTGGCCTTCTTAGCTTCGTGGATACTTTTGTTACCAGTTCTGCTGGCTCAGTGGCGATCAATAACAATTATGCCTATATTACAAATCAACTACTCAGTCAAACTGTTACTTCCTGTCTGATCAATCCGGATGGCTCGCTTGGCTCTATGCTGACCCCTTGCGGCACTGCTTATACATTTCCTGTTCGTATCAATTCTATTGCTATATATAATAAATACGCATATGTTACAACCGGTATTTCTACTGTGGGTTATCCATCTGGTGGCGTTTTTTATTGTTCGGTTAGTGCTGGAACACTTACTGGCTGTACAGAAACAGGAGATGCTGCAGCTTTTTCTAGACCTTCGTCCATTGCTGCCTACAACGGTTATGTCTATTTTTCAAACTCTACTAATGGTTATATTGGCTCCTGTCAAATCGATACTAGTGGAACTATTACTGATGGATCTCTTATAGCCGGAAACTGCAATGCACAGGCAGGGTCAAATGCTGGGGCAGCTTTTTCTGGCCCGGGCCAAATCTCCATTTATTAATCAAAGATATAAATCCTAACTAATTGTTAGCCCTGCTTGTATAGGGCTAACAATCGCATAATAATATTTTCTCACCTTGCTTGCAGATATTAAAAATGAGTCTTACTATTTAGTGATAAAATATTCAAGTGTTGTTTTCAAGACCATACGAAACACCAGTGTCACAATCAAAACTGCAAGCACGGCGTAACGATTTATATAATAAACAATTCCTTTATGATTTTCTGGAATAATTAATGACAAATCGGAAAGCCAACGATATATTCCAACACAAACCGGCAGGTACATTAAAATTAAAATCTCACTAAATATACGCGCTTCAAAAAAATTACCAACTAAAAGCAAGAGTAAAAAATACAACAAAGCTACATACCGTAAGGGTCTATATACTTGAGGGATGTAATCATAAAAACCAAACCAAAACAAAGGCAGACCTGCAAAGCAAAAAATAAAGAGTAATAAATTGTTTTCCTGAAACAACCACAATAAATTTGCTTCAAAATGAGTATAATTTGAAATGCTAAAATACCACTCCACCCAGGATCCAGGCATGCCATTCATCAAAAATACAATGAAAATGCGCACCAATAGATAGACCAAAACAGTCCCAATGATCTGTTTGTATACTGACTGCAATTTTTGCCAATGAAGCGCTGGAATCATTAATATCAGTAAAAAACTACTCTCACGATTTAGCGTTGCAAAAAAAACAAGCAAGAGAAATGACCACCATTGCGCACGTAAGCAGAACAAAAAACCCAAAGTCATAAAAAAAAGTGTCGGTGTATCATAGGGAAAATAAAACGCAGCGATACCATCAATAGTAAAACGATAGTTAATTACCATAACTGTAGGCAATAGCAGTAGAAACAACCAGGCAAGAGCTTGCGCTTGTTTCTTGGAAAATTCACACAGCAATAAATGTACTAAGGAAAAATAGAATAAACTAACAAATAAATACTCTATCAGAAAGAAAAGCTCATGTAATTGAAGGGGAATAATCTTATGTAGGTAATGAGCTAGCAGAGGAATAAGAAATCGCTGACCATAAGGCAGGCGAACTGACAAATCAACAGCCTTATCAAAGGTCGCCTCACTGTATTGACCAGTTAATTTAAAGTGAATAAAAACATATGAAATAATTAAGATAAAGCTTATAAAATGCTTTTTATACGAGAAAAAGTCTTCCTTCATGTAACGTCCTTGTTTTTTTCACCAACTATGACAATTTAATAGCAGTACCTTCACTGGCTTCTAATGAATACTCAATGGCGTTTATTAAACTTTGCTCACCCTTAAAACGTATCGTTAATTGTTCTTTAGTGTAATCTTTAAAAAGCTCTTTGCAAACTACAGCAAAAATTTCTTCACTATCGTGACTCATTAACCATCTAAGAATAGTACCATCTGATTCTAAGTCACTAATTTTCATCACTTTAGGTAACTTTGGATTAAATTCATTCATTGCATTTACAACTAACATGCCAGAAAAGAACTTGTCACGACTTACAGGGTTAGTAGACGCAATGATGTTCTGAAAAGGTACGTGCTTGATAACGATAGATTCGTTTTCTCCATCAAAACCATCGCCTTCAATTCCTGTATGAATTTTGAGCTCACTTAATGAAACAGCATGACCATGAAATATATGAATCCAACTTTTATCTGTGTGCTGTTGATTACCCATAATGAATTTTTGAGCATCAGAAACAGAGGTACAAGCACCCCAACCAAAAGGCTTTACACTGTATTTTTGATAGTTTTCAATACAATTAGTGGTGACTGATCTCAAGTGACTCTCACTAACACGCAAGTTAAAACCGTCGCTGTTTTGTAATTCATTCAAGGTACGACTATCAACACGGCTTAATATGGTAGGCCTTTGAAGTTTTATTAATGTAGGTCCAACTGTTGGATTACCAATTTTTGCTGCATGGACCATTAATTCCCCAGCAGTTTTAAAAAAACGGATCATATCTTTCCCAACCTCTTCTTTACAGCACTATAAATTTACTAACTGGCTGAGTATAACAAGCAAACCTTAAGCAAATATTAAGCACTGTGATTTTAATTTACGGCCGGATACTAAGGTCTTCGGTAGGAAGGATTGTTGCGCTAAAATCTTCTTTGATTTCAACAGCAATCTGATTTTCTGACTTTAAAATTTCTGGATTCAAGTTCGGTACTTGATCGTATCGCAAACTACTATTATTTCCTATCATAGCCTCTACACTATCATACCCCCATTCATTGCCAGTATAAGCAAAGGTATCGGAGGGATTTACTGCAGCAATATAATTGTTTTTTATTTCGGTTTCACCAAATTCCAGCACATCTCTAGTAGTCCGAACTAAAGTAACAGGACTTTTCGCATCTTTAAGAATGGTATCGAACATATCTCTTTGCAAATCATTAAATATTGGAAATTCTATTTTTTCTATCCAGGGATAAGACTGTTCGGTAAGCAATTTATGAAAAGCACGCAAATAATTAGGAAATAGGACGTGTTGAATATCATATACATCATTAACTTTCGCAAAAAAGCCCATACCCACAGCGGTTGCCTTTAATAAGGCAGGTTTTCCTGCTTGCTCAGCACTTTTGTTAACTGAAGTTAATAAAAGAGAAATATCTTCAAGTTGATGCCTAAAATAGGCTTCCGATAAAAAAATTACTGCATTTTGTTTGCTAAAACCTGAATAGAAATTTCCTGACGTTGATCGAGCCAACAAAGGTAAACCAGTTCTGATATGCATTAGTTTTGAATTAGACTCATCTTGTTCTAATGCACGTTTGGCATGGGCAAATTGAGTAGGTAAGTCCTTAAAAAGATGTGCAAAATTACCCGGATCTACCGTACTTTGATATCTATCCAACATAAACAATTTATAATGCAGATAATCATTTTCGAAAACTGCACCAGCAAGCGAGAAAAGACCTACTTTTACTGGATTTTTATATAATTGTTTTGGGTTATCGGCTGGATATCCACCAAATCCTATCACCTCACTGAGTGAATGAATGATTTTTTTAGCCCCGTTTAAACGCTCTGCAGGAGATAGTAATTCATTATGTCCTGTAGGAATATTTCTAAAAAAACTTTTATCTTTGGGAAAATCTGAGCCGTTCTGAAAACGGCCTGCTCTATCACCATCTACGTTTACAGCCGGTATTTTTGTTAAAGCCCTATCCAAAGTAAGTGCCAAACCATTTGTATGTGATAAATACTGTTTATTGAAGAATACTTTAGCAGTAGGCTGTGTTTCCCTTAATATGTGTGCTGGGAATGCTGCATTTAAACCACTACTAATTAATTGATTTTGTAGCCAGTCTTTAGGGGCAATAAGGGAGCTGCGAACAACTGGAGAAAAAAACAAACTATTAAACTTACTGAACATATAGCTCTCATATGAGTCATTATTTGGGTTATTATACTCCATAATGGAGCATAATAAAACTCAAGATAATGAAATAGTTCTTGAAAAGAACAATGGGATCGTTTAATATAAGCACACGTGGTTAAACTATTAATCTTCGGTATTTAAGGTTATTATGATTAGAGCTGCATTTAAATATTATTTTAAAGATCTTTCAATGCCCCCTACCGCACAAGCAACTCTAAGACCGCCAATACACATTGGACGTATGTCTGCGGAGATGAGCACCAAAGCTATTCTGGATGAATTGACGACGGAACTAAAAAAAGAAGGCTATGAACAAATAAGCCAAAAACTAAAAATAGAAAAAGCAGTTTTAGACGAATTAACCTCTCAAAAACAACAAATTGAATCAGAAATAGACCAAAAATGTATGAAACCAGCACTGGAGCGTGCAGCAAAAGGCTATAACGTCACCGGCGTATTCTGGTCGGAAACACAGAAAAAACTCCATCAAATCATCACTCGCGAAGAACTAATTAAAAGAGAAGAGCAAATTGACTGGCTAGACGCTAGAAATAAGCTATTTGAACAATTAGGAAGATAAGTCACCTATTATCCCGAACCATCCGGTGCGGGACGTAAGCCTGAAAATAAATGTATAGTAAACACGCCCTAGTTAGTTACCCACGACCCTTATTACCAACATCAATTTTATCTTGACAAAATCTCCTACCGTCCTTATAATGTAATAATGTTCTACTACGCTAATACATTATCATGAAAATACAAACCCCTATCAAGCATTCCGCCCTACCCGATCTCATGCAGGCGATAAGTCTTTTAAAAACCCCCGAAGAAGCCTTAGATTTCTTTATTGATTTATGCACTCCGGCTGAATTGGAATCAATGGCTGATCGATGGCAGGTAGTACCTTTATTAATCCAGGGCATTCCTTATCGCAGTATTCATGAACAAACTGGCGTGAGTGTCACAACCATTACCCGAGTGGCTCGTTGTTTAAGTTTTGGCAGCGGTGGCTATAAACAAATTGCCGACAGAATGGAGAAACTAATATGAACAATCGCTTACGTCTGGCTTTACAAAAAAAGGGCCGGCTCTCTGAAGAATCTTTATCTCTATTACAACGCTGCGGTTTAAAATTTCGTCTTAAACCCAATGCCCTACTCACTCACGTAGATAATTTCCCAATTGATTTATTATTTGTTCGGGATGATGATATCCCTACTTTAATATTTGATGGACTTTGTGATGGTGGAATTGTCGGGCAAAATGTTTTATTCGAATCAGCACTCGCAAAACCTCAAGCCTCGTACTCTATTCTTTTTTCCTTAGCCAGCCAATTGTGCCGGTTGGCAATCGCAGTACCCGAATCGTTTCATTATACCGGCCCTGGAAGTCTTGATGGCAAGCGTATTGCCACTTCTTATCCTCTGTTATTAAATCAATACTTATTTGAACGTAAAATCTGTGCGCAAAGCCTCATTTTATCAGGCTCCGTAGAAGTTGCACCACGTATGGGTATGGCTGATGCAATTTGTGATTTAGTCTCAAGCGGACAAACTTTAGAAGAAAATAAATTAATCGAAGTTGATACAGTCTTAGAAAGCCAAGCTGTTTTTATACAAACTACCAAACAATTAAAACCTGAAATGCACGATTTATTCACCATGTTAGTGCGTCGCATACAAGCAGTACAACAGGCGCAAGAAAGAAAATACATCGTTTTCCACGCACCCAAATCCGCCCTGGAAAGCATTGCCAGACAATTACCAGGTGCAGAAGCGCCTACCATTTTACCCTTGCCACAAAGTCCGGACAAAGTTGCAGTACATGTAGTTTCAAGTGAAGGTGTATTTTGGAATACCCTTGAAACCATCCAAGCCTTAGGTGCAAGCTCAATTTTAGTATTGCCCATTGAAAAAATGTTGGAGTAAATTATGTTAACTATTAAGGAATGGGATTTATTAAGCCAATCAGAAAAGCAACAATGCCTGGAACGACCCGAACAAATTGCTACTAAGGGCACGGTAGTTCTCGATATTATCCAACAAGTCCAATCAAGAGGTGATAAGGCTTTATTTGAATACACCAAAAAATTTGATGGCGCAGAATTAAAATCCCTAAAAATTGACCCAGCGCTTATTCAAAGCGCTACCACCAACCAAGAAACCGAAACGGCTTTAAACCAAGCAATAGAAACTATCAGTATTTATCATGCATCCATGCTACCCAAAGCATGTGAAGTGGTAACAGCTAAAGGAGTTCAAATACGAACTGTATACCGACCCATTCAACGCGTTGGTTTATACGTGCCAGGTGGTGCGAATACGCCCTTGATTTCTTCAGTACTGATGCAGGCAATTCCTGCTAAAATTGCCGCCTGCCCTATTAAAATTTTATGTACTCCACCAAATCGCTTAGGTCAAATAAACCCTAACTTATTGGTAGCCGCAAAACTATGTGGCATAGAAAATATTTATACTATTGGCGGTGCACAAGCAATTGCTGCCATGGCCTACGGTACGCAAACCATCCCCAAAGTGGATAAAATATTTGGTCCAGGAAATAGCTATGTTACTGAGGCAAAAGCTTTAGTCTCTAGAGATCCTAAAGGTGCGGCTATCGACTTACCTGCTGGCCCTTCTGAAGTAATGGTAGTTGCAGACGAACAGGCAAATCCTGCATTTGTAGCAGCAGATTTATTAGCTCAAGCCGAACATGGAGTAGACTCTCAAGTCTTACTTATTTGTGAATCTACAGCTTTTGCCAACAGAGTTAATCAAGAGTTGGCAAACCAGCTTAACTCCTTATCCAGAGCTGCAATTATAAAACAAGCACTTACCAATTCTGCAATTATTGTTGCTACTTCTATCACGGAACAAATAGCAATAATCAATAATTATGCTCCAGAACATTTAATTATCAATAGAATCGATGCCCAGGAGTGGATTGAATACATATACAATGCGGGCTCTATTTTCATAGGTCCATGGTCGGCAGAAACACTCGGTGATTTTGTAACAGGTAGCAATCACGTCTTACCGACTAATGGTTTTTCTCGCAGTTATAGCGGCTTAAGTACCAGTGATTTTGTAACTCGCTTTAGTGTGCAAGAAATTAGTCATGAAGGAATAAACAATTTAGGCGAAGCGGCAATTACTATAGCGCAACTTGAGGGCTTGGATGCACATGCGAATGCGGTCAAAATACGACTGGAAAAAACCATTGGTCTTGATGACGCTAACGATCTACGCGAAGAAGGTATTCTGCACTTGATTCCAAACGTACTAAGACAAGGTGCCAATTATATTCCCAAAGAAACTGGCGATAATTTCCGTTTGCATGCTAATGAACTACCCTGGTGCCCGGTGGATTTTAATAGCCTGGATTTAAATTGCTATCCCGATTACGAAACCCAAAATCAGCTGCAAAAAAGCCTGGCTGAGATTTATCAAGTTACGCCCGATCAGATTGTACTCACGCGTGGTAGTGATGATGGCATAGATTTATTATGCCGTTTATTTTTGAACTCCAAGCACGATGCGCTCATGCAATTTGCACCAACCTTTCCTATGTATGCATTTTATACCCGTATGCAACAAGCACAATTAATTCAATGTCCTTTAGATGCAGAAAATAACTTTTGCCTTAATCAGGATACGCTAAATAACTACTGGAGCCCCCAGTGTAAAATCATCATGTTTTGTAACCCCAATAATCCTACAGGTACCAGTATTGATTTAGATCTGATTGCAGCAACCTGTGAACGTTATGCCGGCCAATCATTGATAGTAGTAGATGAAGCCTATATAGAATTTTCCACTCAAAAAAGTGCAAGCAGTTTAATTGGGCGGTACGACAATTTAGTCGTTCTGCGTACTCTGTCTAAAGCATATGGTTTGGCGGGTTTACGATTGGGAAGTATTATCGCTCCGGCGAAACTTATTGAAGCCTGCAAAAAAATTATTCCACCTTACAGCATTTCCAGTGCAGTGCTCGCACTAGCCAATAATGCTTTGGCTCGTAAGGATTGGTTTGCAACCACGCTTAATTCCATTAAAGAAGAAAGAAAACTACTCGCAAGCACCTTAAAACAATTTAGCTTTATTAAAAAAATAGTTCCGAGTGAAGGCAATTTTCTATTGCTGCAGATTGATAAAGAATTAACTCAAGAATTAGCCCATTATCTTGCTTATAGAAACATCATAGTACGTGATTTTCTTGAAGATACGACTTTGTGTAATTACTTAAGAATAACTGTCGGTGACAGCCAACAAAATACTCATTTAATTGAGGCCTTAACGCAATTTTTACCAGGGGGTTCTGGATCCACCCGACAAGTCGCCGGCAGTAGTATCACAAAAGCCGCGGGACGTTGTGCGAGTATTAGCCGCCAAACCAAAGAAACTGCTATTGAACTAAAGCTCACCTTAGACAGTGATCACATTGGCCCCATTAATACCCCCATAGCTTTTTTTAATCATATGTTAGAACAAGTAGCCAAACACGGCGGTTTTAATTTACAACTGCAGGCTCAAGGTGATTTAGAAGTTGATGATCACCACTTAATCGAAGATACCGCCATTGTATTAGGCCAAGCGCTCAAACAAGCCTTGGGCGATAAACGTGGAATT
>JBAZRP010000031.1:18160-21352 GCA_041662885.1 Legionella sp. | reverse complement strand
CGCTATGGCTTTACCCTACCAATGGATGAAGCTTTAGCAACCTGCGCCTTAGATCTAAGCGGCAGAGGTATGTGTATCTTCAAAGGCGAATTTACTCGTGAATTTGTAGGTGGCATGGCAACAGAAATGGTTCCCCATTTCTTTAACTCATTAGCAAGTTCCTTAAGTGCTACACTTCATATAAGTGTTACCGGCAGCAATCACCACCATATGATTGAAGCCTGCTTTAAGGTATTAGGCAGGGCACTCGCTCAAGCTTGTGCCATAACGGGTGCATCCTTGCCTTCGACTAAGGGGATTTTATGATTACCATTATCGACGTCAGCGGTACTAACTTAAGCTCTTTAGGCAATACGCTCAATCGATTGGGATTTGACTACATATTTTCCCATAAGGCTGAAGAAATCCAAAAAGCAAGCCATGTCATTCTTCCTGGCGTAGGATCTGCAGCCTTTGGCATGCACGCATTAGAACAAGCTGGTTTACTACCGGTACTTGCGCAATTGAAACAGCCGGTACTTGGTATTTGTTTGGGCATGCAATTACTGTTTGAATTTAGTGACGAAGGACAAGTACCCTGTCTCGGATTAATCCCTGGACGCGTTGAAAAATTAAGCCCGAAACACTATCCAGTTCCCCACATGGGATGGAATCAATTGCACTGGCTTGAGCAATCCACTTTACGTCAAGGGTTAAGCACTACTGATTATGTGTATTTCACTCACAGTTATGCAGTCAAAAACACGCCCGCTTGTCTTGCCGAATGTGAATATGGTGAAACCTTTGCGGCTATAGTCCAACAAGATAATTTATTCGGCATGCAATTTCATCCTGAAAAATCCAGTGAGGTTGGCATGATGTTGTTTAAGAATTTCTGTTTGCAATAAAACTATTGGAGTACGTATGTTAATTATCCCAGCCATAGATCTACAAAACGGCCACTGCGTTCGCTTAAAGCAAGGACAATTTGACCAAGTAACGCAGTTTGCAGATCTGCCGGTAGACCGAGCGCGCTATTTTGCAAATCTGGGTGCAAAACGCCTACACGTAGTTGATTTAGATGGGGCACGCATGGGTAGCATGCAACAATTGTCTTTAATCAAAGACATGCAAGCTACAGGTATTACCGTTCAAGCTGGTGGCGGTATTCGTAGTTTGGAACACGCTAAACTGTGCTTTGCCGCAGGTATTTCACAACTAGTGATTGGTAGCATTGCTATAACTGATCCTAAGCGTACACAAGAGATTATTCAGGAACTAAAACCCGAGCATATTATTTTGGCTCTAGACGTTAACATTCAAAACGGCAACCCTATTCCTGCAAGTCATGGTTGGCAAACCAGCAGCGCTACCAACCTATGGCAATTGACTGCTTATTATCAAGAATTGGGTATTACCAGGATTTTGTGTACCGATATTGCATGTGATGGCATGAATAAGGGTCCTAATTTTGATTTATACCAAGAAGCATGTGAACGTTTTCCAGATATAGCATGGCAAGCTTCAGGTGGGATTAGAAACCAAGAAGATATAAAGCGTTTGCATCAATCAGGTATTGCCGGGGTTATACTGGGACTTAGCTTATACCAAAACCAATTTAATTTATCAGACTGTTTAAAAGAGTATGAACCATGCTAACAAAACGTATTATTCCATGTTTAGACATACAAGGCGATAAAGTCGTTAAAGGCTTACGCTTTCGTGAACACCGCGTTGTTGGCGATATTCTACCTTTAGCTGCTTTTTATTCAGCAGAAGGTGCTGATGAATTAGTAATGTATGATATAACCGCCAGCAGTGACCAACGCTTAGTTTGCCCCAATTGGATTAACCAAGTTGCGGCTAACATTAGTATTCCCTTTACCGTAGCTGGTGGCATTAGAAGCTTTGAGCAAGCCCGTACAGTGTTACATGCCGGCGCTGATAAAATTTCTATGAATAGTCCAGTCTTAGAAAACCCCAATCTTATTACCGAATTAGCTCAATCTTTTGGTTCGCAGTGCATCGTTATCGGCATAGACAGCCAATGGATTACTGATGATTACTACGTTTATCAATATACAGGTGATGTATCTAAAACGATTAAAACCAAACGCAAAACCAAAGATTGGATTAAAGAAGTGCACGATCGCGGTGCTGGAGAAATCGTGCTTAATTGCATGAACGTAGATGGAGTAAGGGCTGGCTACGATATCAAGCAATTACACATCATGCAGGATTTATGTAAAGTTCCCCTAATTGCCTCTGGCGGTGCAGGCAGCAACCAGGACTTTGTCGATTTATTTTTACAAACTAAAGCCAGCGGCGCATTGGCGGCTAGCGTATTTCATGACAAAATACTAAAAATATCAGAAGTAAAAGCAGCACTAAAAGCACATAATATTGAGGTACGACTATGAGTGACGTAGACATCAACACCCTGGATTGGGACAAGATGAATGGCTTAATACCCGCAGTAATTCAGCATGCAGAAAACGGCAAAGTCTTGATGTTAGGATATATGAATAAAGAAGCCTTAATGGTTACTCTAACCTCCGGCCAACTTAATTTATACAGCAGAAGCCGACAAAGATTATGGCGAAAAGGCGAGTCTTCAGGCAATAGCATGGCCATTCAACACATAAGTACTGATTGCGACCACGACAGCCTCTTGGTACAAGTCTATCCCAAAGGCCCCGCCTGCCATTTAGGATTTGATACCTGCTTCCAACCCTCAGCCAGCACTACCCTGGGCTTTTTAGATGAGTTAATCCAAATTATTGATGAAAGAGCTGCTACTGACAGCAAAAAGAGTTATACAGCGCAATTACTTAAATCAGGGACGAACCGTTGTGCACAAAAAGTAGGAGAAGAAGCCGTAGAGACCGTTATTGCCGCAACATCCAACAACACAGAAGAATTAATCAATGAAAGTGCTGATTTGCTGTTTCATCTATTAGTTCTATTAAAATCCTGCGATCTAAGTTTTTACGAAGTCATACAATGCTTAGAAAACAGAGACCGGGCTGTTCACACCTAAATCAGATTTCCCAAAAAATGGTGTATAATATAAGTGGATAGGTTTAAATACCTAGGTTGGGACTGGAGATAAAAGCTTGAGGAGTCCTCACCTTTTTGATCCCAATCAAAGCTCCCTTCTCCCCTCGGGGAGAAGGTGCCCGTAGGGCGGATGAGGGTTTAGCAAAGTGGCAT
>JBAZRP010000031.1:0-18150 GCA_041662885.1 Legionella sp. | reverse complement strand
GTCACCACCCTCATCCGCCCCTTCGGGGCACCTTCTCCCGGCAAGCGGGAGAAGGGAGCTTTAATTGGAATCAAAAGGGTGAAGATCCCTCAGGGATAAAAGCCCAATCTACGTCATACACTCGTATTATCGGGGAGCATTAACAATGGCCTCAAAACAAGATAAAGTTTTAACTGAAACTGAGCAGGCTTTTATCACTCTCAAACAAGAGCTCGAGCTTATAAATAGTTCGGCAGCTCCTATACCTGATTTAATAACTAAACTTACAAATTCCAGCAAACAAAACTTTATACCCGACTCTATCCTAGACCCTTACTTTATCGAATCAGACGACCCAGCTGCCTTCAAAGCTTATAAAGAATACCAGGCACCAAATGCTGAAGAATATGGAAGAATGGTAGTTCAAGCTATTGATCAAATTGCTACTATTGCTTTAAGCGGCTCTGATGGTGCTATGAAAAATATTGGCACATTTATGAATTTATTTTCAGCTCTGGATGCAAAAACTAAAGCACCCAAAATCATAAATAAAACTACATACCAAGCGGGTCTGGCATTGAGGAATTTATTAGAGTTCGCAATTACTCCGAAATTCTTAAATCAAATTCCCTTTCTTGTAAGATCATCAACCCAAACTTTTTTTAATAAGGTATTAGAGGTATTGAAAATAAGACTGGCAATTTATGAAACCCATACTTCAACATTAATTAAAATAATGGTTGATAAGGAAAAAAAACTGGAAGAGTTATATGCCATAGAGGATACTTTAAGTGTAAAACCGAACGACAAACAAACAACAGAGCAACAGCTAGAAACATACAGGAAATTAATCTCTGAGGCGCGTCTGAAGATTGATGAATGGCAGAAAAGTATCGATTTACCAGACGAAACAAATAGTTCCTATTTTATCGATTCCATACTCGCAAAAGGATACCCCAAACCAGACCTTATAGCTGAATGGCAGGAACTGTATAATCTAAACCCTACTAAATATAAACCTTTTGAAATAAATCTAAAAGCAAGCCTGGACAAGGCTTATCAACAAGTATTGAAAAAAGTAACTGATCTTCAGCAAAAAATTGAAAAATTAGAATCTGAGCTGCAAACTCAAAGGCAGACACAACAAGAGTCTACCAAAGAACAGCAAAAATCGGATAAAAAAACCACCCTGATGCTATGCAAACAACAATTACATAAATTCAACAAAATATATCCTGAAAAACAAAAATCCATTGCTGAAGACAATAAATCTGCGCTAGCTACTGAGCAACACATCTTTGACTTGGCTGTCAAAATTTCACAAATTGACCCAAATAACAACAATCAAACTTTAGTAAAACTGCAAAATGAAAAAAAGGATATAGAAAAAAAACGTACTGAGTTCATTATAAAACACGATGAAGATTTAAAAGATTTAGCAATAAGTAAAGCCAAACTGGAGCTTGCTGTTCATCATGCAGACTTAGATTTGAACTTGGAAGAAACTAATGAACTGACCGTCATAGAAAGGAATCTAAAAAAGTATCAAGCTTTTATCAAACAATTACTACCAGAACAGCAGCAAGCCCTCAGCCAAGAGCTTTCACAATTTACCGTTTTAAGAGATAAATACGTGCAAAAATACCACCAGTTAAAATTAAGCAAAATCTTTGATGAAAGTGAACAACTGATTAAACGCGCCGCAGCGCTAAAAACAGTCACAGAAAAAAAACAAGTATTAACTGATTTGGAAGCATTTAAAAATAAACACCGCCATTATTTATGGCAAGAAATACCAAGGCCCGATCAAAGCAAACAACAACTTTTAATAAAAACCCGAGAAAATCTAACCGTACTAAATGCAGTTTGGACAGCACTTAATTTGGAAAGCGATATCGACCTAATAAAAAGAGAGTTCCAAAATAAATGCACCTATTTAGAACATGATTATTTTACAAATAAAACATCTGTATTTCCAAAATACCTCAATGATAGAGCAAGCAAATATGCTCTTAGTGATTGGTTTGAATCCTGGATAGTTCTTAGCTTAAGATGTTTTGGTTATAAATCTCGAGCAGAACAAAGAAAAGAATTTATTATGATAGAGTTAAAAACAGCATTTGACGCGTATAAAAACA
Organism: Legionella sp.; assembly: GCA_041662885.1. Taxonomy (GTDB): domain Bacteria; phylum Pseudomonadota; class Gammaproteobacteria; order Legionellales; family Legionellaceae; genus Legionella. Next base: position 16,033 of record JBAZRP010000031.1, on the reverse strand, counting down.
ATCCGGAAAACTACCATAAACTTGATGAAATAATTGATACACACCTACAAAAATTCCCCCCTAGATCAACCAAGGGTGAAGAATTCAAAATGTCTTTACATTTCAAACTAATAGATTTTAAAAGCAAATTAGCGAAGATTAATGAACAGTTATTGACAGAACGAGCGTACAATCAACCTAGTATATCGAGGTAAATTATGTCTGAAGAAAAAAGAGAGACGGCGCTAGCGCTTTTGAAACGTGAAATACAAGCTATTAAGCCTGAGCTTAAATTAGATAACGATGAAGCCCAAATTGATATAAATCTAGCTAATAAATTTTTTGTTAATAAAGACCTTATCAATAATGACAAATTATCTAACAAAAAAATTACCATTGCTAGTTTTGTTACAACAGGCTTAGATGAAATTACTGAGAAATCTGAGATCAATAAAGAACAATATGGGAATCAAGTACTATTGGCTATTTGGAGAATTGCCAATATCGCTGACAAGGGTTACAAAAACGCATATTCAAATAGAGAACAACTCCAAAATTTATTTAGCTCTATAGATGAAGATAATATTCCAAAAATAATTAATGAAACCACCTATAAAGCTGGGGAAGCATTACAAAAATTCTTGAAATTTGCGCTAACGAATAATTTTCTAGAGCAAATTCCGAATGTACCAGGCTTGCGCTTTCGAGATAATGCTCGATCCAATCTAACAAAAATGAGCGAACTACTAAAATTACGAATGGATATTTACAAACTACACACTCCTGAAAAAATCATTACAATTAAGGATGCTGTAACAGCCAAAAACAAAATATTAGATGAATGCAAACGTACAAAAGACAGTCTGGACAACACTCAATTACAAATTCTGAGTCTACTCAATATAGTCAAGCCATTAACCACAGATAGTACATCGACTACAGATATAACGAATGATATATTAGAAGCAATCACTGCAAAAACCAAAGCCTGTGAAGACACAATTCGCACATCCAAACAAACGTACGAAGTCCTACAAAGTAGCAAAAAATCTGTTCCAAACACAATTACCTCCTCTTTGTATATCGATTCATTAATAAATCCAAGAACCAAGGATCAACAACTAGTAAAAAATTGGGTATACCTATACAACCAAGATCAAAATTCCTATCGACCCAGGGAATTAGATATTAATAATGAAGTTACAAAGGCATTAGCTGGAGTGAAACAAGAAATTGATTCTCTAGAAACAATGCTCGAACAAATAAAAACAGGCCAACAACAACTCCTAAATAGACTTGCTGATGCCAAAGGCTTAGAAGACTATGAAAGCAAATTACAAAAAGCTCTGGAAAAAACTACAGACGAAGCAGCCCTCCCCGAAGTCACTAATATTGAAGAGAAGAATATTGATTATTTTGTTTCCCTAATCGAACAATATGAAACCTATCAAAAACAAATCACTGACCAAACTCAAGTTTTAATGAATAGAAAAAATAAGCTCAGTACAGACTATCCTATCCCTGAGGTAACAATTAGCTCTAATAGAACTGCTTTTGAAACAGCACAAAAAGCTGTCGAAACGCAATTGGATCAAAATATTGCTTCCTGCCAAAAGAAAATTACAGAAGTCGAACTGCTAATTTATAAAGCACAAGATGAATTAAAAAATGCCCGCGAAAATGAGGCGCAAAAATCACAAGAAGGCAGAGAAAGGTTTTTAGTCACTATCCAAGAAAGTATTCAACGCATGAAAGACGAACATAAATCAGAAGATAAAACATCTCAAGCCTTGAATGAAATCGTGGAAAAACTAACTGGCCTAATTAATGGGGTAGATAAGCAACTCGAGTCCAATAAGCCCGATGAATTAGAAAGCTTACTCAGTTTAAAATTATCTTATCAACAACAAAAAGCAAACTTTGCAGAACGAATAAAATATTTAAACCAAAAACATCAAGCAACATATTCTGCAACATTAGCACTGACCAATTTATCTTTATACCGCTATCAATTGAAATATAAAGCAATCGACATTGCCGAGAGCTATAAAAAGCTTGAAGAAAATATAAGTGCTATTAAATTCGAGAATCTTGATGACGATATTGCCAGTCTCGAAAAACTTAAAAACCTGCAATACGCACAGCAAATGAAAAAGGAACAAAATGGTACCTCAGGAAATAAAATGCTGTCCATGCTGTTTTTACAACAAACACATTGTGATGCATTACTGGATAAACTTAACAAAATAGAGCCATCCCCTGCCTTATCGGCACAGTATGGCGATCTTATAAAAGATATACAGGCTACAAAAAGCTCTCTGCTTGAGTTAGAAGAGACTGATAAGCATTTAATGGATATTATTAATCGCAAATTACAAACTTTAAAAAACCTGCAACATATACGAGCAACAAACGAGCACATTGCAGATAACTATCCTGATCTTATAAAACCCTTGCCTTGGCAAAAACCTGAAATGAATAGAAATCAATTGATTGATCAAATGGCTCAAGATATCAAAGCCAGTTCTGCAGTATTAAATAAATACAGGCATATTAAACCTAATGCCGAACACATTAAGCTACAACAAAAACACGATCAATTATCATTAGCATATGAAACAATGCGATTAACTCGTATCAAAGAAAATGCAGATAGTTTAATACGCCCAGCACGATCACGAAACGAAAAAACTGCTTTACAGTATTACATAAGGGAATTACACCGTAGTGAGGGTACCTACCTAAGATCTATTGCAAAAGTACCGAAACTTAATAATGCATTGTACCAATCAGTTACTCAAAGTCTTGAAAAATTAGATCAATTCAGTAAAGAACTGAATTTAAAATCCGATTACAATTTAATTGAAAATGAATTCGAGGATCGCTATAGCGCCATAGAGCAAAATTTTTACCAAATTCCAAATGGAATTTTTCCAAAATACCTAAAAGAACGAGCCACAAAATACGCTCTAAGCGATCTTTTTGAATCATGGGCGGCATGGGGCTTAAGTTTTTTTAGTTATAAAACCAGGTCTCAGGAACGAAAAGAATTTATTACTATAGAACTTAAGGAAGCACTTGATAAATATAAAACCGAACCTCAGCATAGGGCTGAAAATTTCGAGCTACTAAGTCAACTAATTGAAACCGGTTTGGAAAAATTTGCTCCCAGAGCAAAAAAAGGTGATAACTATCAAAATTCCTTACATAATAAATTAACATTATTACAACTACAATTAAACGAAGTGAATCAATTAAATGCACCTCCCTCAATGAATATTACATACCCATAGTAGGTTGGGCCAACAACAATTTCAGGCTCAGAAGATGGGATATTTTCTACCTCCCGCGGCTTGTCCGCGGGATCCAGCTATTTAGCTAGCTTCCTGGATCCCGCGGAAAAGCCGTGGGACGTAGGGGGGGGGGTAAAATGCAAATAGGCCTATATTGAGATAGGCAATTCATTAGCCTGACAGCTACAGGCCAAGGCCGAACCTACTTCCGGGATATCAATCAAGCAACACCCACAGCTTTACATCCTAGCCCCACTCAAACCACAGCCACCAAAACCGCAGTTAAATAATTCCCTTCTGGAAAAGCTGCCAAGGTAGGATGACAACTTGCTGGACCATAAACACCAATAATCCGCGCTTGCTTCCCAACCGCCCTTGCCTGTGCACTTACTAATGAGCAAAACTCATTAGCAGACAGAGCAGACGAACAATTGCAGGTCATTAATAAGGATCCTATCCGCATATGCTTAAACACTTCTCTATGTAAAAACCGATAATAATTTTTTGCGCGCTCTAAATGCTGTCTGGAAGGTACTAATTTGGGTGGATCTAAAACCACAATATCGTATTCGCCAGCTTTTTCCAAATAATCTCTAGCATCAGCTTCAATAAAATTAATTTCAGACAAACCATTTAAGGCAGCATTAGTCTTGGCTTGAGCAATTGCATGTTCGGAACTATCAACAGCCGTAACCGCCAAAGCACCGGCTTTGGCTGCATGCAAAGCAAAACCACCGGTATACGTATACAAATCCAATACTCTTTTACCTGCAGCAAGAGCTGCAATGCGTTGATGATTTTCTCTTTGATCAATAAATAAGCCAGTTTTTTGTGACTGTGCAAAATTCACTTGATATTTAATACCAGCCTCTAGAACTTCATTAGACCCAGCACCTACATCCCCCGACACATACCCAGCACCTACGTCCCCCGACACATACCCAGCACCTACGTCCCCCGACATATACCCAGCACCTACGTCCCCCGACATATACCCAGCACCTACGTCCCGCGGCTTGTCCGCGGGATCCACTACCATCTCATGGATCCCACTATTTGCAACATCAGTCTCCTGCTTCCAACCATCTTGCGCTAAAGCTTTAATTTGTGGCAACCATAAAATCGTATCGTGAGGATACAAACGCTGCAAAGCTTCAGTAATATCTTTTTTATGCAATTCAACCCAATAGGCAGAACTGGCTACAACACAAACCTTATTGAATCGATCAATAGTCAAACCAGAAAGTCCATCAGCCTCACTATTAAATAGTCGATACGCAGTGGTACATTCATTAGGCAATTGCAAACACTGCCTCACTAAAGCTGCTTGTTGCAAACGATGATCGATCAAAGCTGGTAAACTACTTTGATCGCAGGTTTCAGATGCAAGCGCTAACACGCGCACACGATATAAAGAATGTTCATTATAAACTCCAAGACCCACTAACTCCCCAGTCTCAGATGCGATTTCCACTAACGTACCGGTAACCAATTTCCCACTTGTAGAACTAATCGCTTTAGGAAAAACCCAAGGATGACCACGTAAAATTGTAGATTGTTTACTAGCTAATAATATAACCTTTGCCTTCATTACCTATTTCCCAATACCAAAAATTCAGCTAATCTACACTATGTAGCCCCATTTTCCAAATAAAAAGGATAAAAATGCAACAGTTTATTAAGTCTGCAGCGCTAATTCTCCTGCTTTACAGCAATATAAGTTTCAGTGGACCTTGGTTTACCGGACCATTGTTAGCTCCTGCAGGACATACGGTTCCCAGAGGACATACCAATTTTGAATTTTATGCTATAGATGTAAAAAGTAATGGCGCTTATAATAGCAATGGTGAATTGATACATTCTCCTTTGTTTTCTAGCTTCGTCGCAAATCCAATTATAACCCATGGTTTTACCGATTGGCTGGACGTGCAACTGACTGTTCCTTATGTTTTTAATGATACCATGCACGTACAACATAATGGTCTCGCTGATACTACAGTTTCTGTAGGTCTCCAACTTGTTAACCAAAATGAATCAACTTGGAAACCAGACGTACGCATCTTGATTCAAGAAACATTCCCTACCGGATCATTCCAAGATTTAAATCCCAATGAATTAGGTACGGACTCTACTGGTCTTGGAAGTTACGAAACTCAAATTGGTTTAAATTTGCAATTATTATCCTCAGTGTTTGAAACCCACTATCTGCGCACGCGCCTCATTCTTACGCATTTATTTACTAGTGCCGTTCACGTACATGGTGTAAATAGTTACGGTGGAACACGCACTACTAATGGCAGAATTGCAGCTGGTGGAGAAAATGCCGCAGATTTAGCCTTTGAATACACTCTAACCCAACATTGGGTAGCAGTAATGGAAGGATATATTGCTCACGGTACTGAAACACGTTTTGATGGTGTCATTGAAATTGGCGATCTTGGTGGACCCTCGCCGGCCATAGGAGGCGGACCTTTTTCAGAAGTCGGTTTGGCTCCAGCTTTAGAATATAATTTTAACCCCAATATTGGTGTCATTGGCGGGGTTTGGTTCCCGGTAGCAGGTAGCAATACCGCTCATTTTATGGCCTATACACTTGCACTAAACGCCTATTGGTAAGGTATACAAACACTTTATGGATAAAAAGCATCAGTTTTCATACGGCCTTGCTTTAGCAGCCTTAGGTATAGTATTTGGCGATATCGGTACTAGTCCTTTATATGCCTTAAAAGTTACTTTGGAAAATCTACCCATCAATGTGGTAGATGTCCTGGGCGTACTATCAATTATTTTTTGGTGTTTAATTATTATTATTTCGTTTAAATATTTAATCATCATCTTTCGCGCAGACAATGAAGGTGAAGGCGGAATTCTTGCCCTGCTTGCTTTGTTAAAACTTAAAAGCACTAAATACGAACCGATTTTTTACATCGTTGCCATTTTCGGAGCTGGCTTGTTATTAGGCGATGGCATGCTCACACCCGCTATTTCAGTTATTAGCGCCGTCGAAGGCTTAGGCACTCTGTCACCTACTTTTGTACCTTATATCTTACCCATATCCTGTGTCATTCTAATCTTTTTATTTGTATTACAAGCAAAAGGTACGGCACGAATTGGTCGTCTATTTGGTCCTTTTATTTTACTTTGGTTTATTACCATTGCTATTTTGGGTCTAAGACAAATCATTGCTTATCCAAAAGTACTCTTAGCACTTAATCCCTATTATGCAATTAACTTTTTAAAAATTGCTGGCGAACGTGGCTACCTTATTTTAGGTGGAATCTTTTTGGTTGTAACCGGAGGAGAGGCCTTATTTGCCGACATTGGTCATTTCGGTAAAAATCCTATTCGCGCTAGTTGGTTTGCAGTCGTTTTACCTTGTTTGATATTAAATTATTTTGGCCAAGGAGCAAACTTATTAGTCCATCCCGAGGCGATTACTAATCCCTTTTTTATGATTGCACCAGCATGGTTTTATGCACCGTTTATCGTCCTTGCAACTATAGCAACGGTTATTGCCTCTCAAGCTGTAATCTCTGCAACTTTTTCTTTAACCAAGCAAGCGGTTTTGCTCAGTCTATGTCCCAAAATTCCTATTATACAAACTTCCAAAGATCATATAGGACAAATTTATGTACCGCAGATTAACATCATTTTATTCATCGGTACTTTATTATTTTCTTTAGCGTTTAAAACTTCAGATAACTTAGCTCATGCTTATGGTATTGCGGTAAATTTATATATGTTAATGGTAGACGCCATGGTTGCTTATGCAGCACTTTCTATTTGGCGATGGTCTAAAATAAAATCTCTGGCTATTTTTGGTACTTTTCTATTCATTGATTTTGCCTTCCTTGGAGCAAATTTACATAAATTCTTAACCGGGGGCTGGGTTCCTTTTACCTTTGCGCTCTTTGTTGCCTATGTTATGTATACCTGGAAATCTGGACTTGAATACTTGAAGAAACATTTCTATATGAATAAAGAAGATATATCGAAAATTCTCGACCAATTAAATTACAGCAATCTCACACAATTACCCGGAGTCACCGCCATTTTTATTACTGATGTTTATGATAAGAGCGGCGGCAGCTTTTTGCACTTTCTCAAACTCAGTCATTCAGTCCCAGAACATGTGCTGATTGTAGATTACATAGTCGATAATATCCCATACGTTCGTTACCATAATCGCTATGAGGTAATTGCATTAAATGAACGCACCTGCAAGTTAACTTTGCACTATGGGTTTATGGAAAATATATCCATCCCCCAAACTTTAGAAAAGGCTTCCAAGAAAAATATCCTGCCGTTTAAATTAAACGTTGATAGTGCAACATACATGGTTGAAGTACCGAACGTACTCGCGTCCAAATACCGTAAATCTTTTGGTTTCAATTACCAAGAAAAATTATTTGCATTTTTAATGCGTAACTATTCTGCTAATTTAAATATAGATTTTTATAAATTACCACTCAACCGAACCATAGCTATAGGCACTTACTGTATTATTTAAAAATACCGCATGATAAAATCCTCGATTTACTAAAAGGAATAATCATGTGGTTTAATAATGCTCTAATCTACCAATACGATTTGGATGAGGCAGTCGATCTGAATGACTCATTAAAAGAAGAAATACTAAAACCGTGCCCTCCTCATGCGCGATTTACCTACGGCTGGCTGCCAGCCTTTGCTGAAGAAATGGTACATGAAGTTGCAGGTAGCACTCTAATACATATGGGCAAAGAAGAGCGCATTTTGCCTCGTGGAGTAATTCAAAAGATACTAGCGGAAAAAATTCAAGTCCTGGAAACACAACAAGGTCGTACGGTTAAACGCGCTGAAAAAGCGCAAATGGCCGAGGATTTAGAATTTGAATTATTGCCTAAATCTTTTTGCGTACAAAAAAGACTATCCGCTATTCTTGATAGTGCAAGTAAAAAATTAATCATTAATACTTCCAGCAGCAACCAAGCCGCGCAATTAACTTCATTATTACGTAAATCAGTAGCTGGTTTATCCATAGAGCCCTTAAATCTCAATGAAAATTTAGCCGTACGTTTTGCGCAATGGATTCATTCCCCTGAGACCTTACCCGCAGGCTTTCAATTAGCCTCTGATTGTTTGCTATTCGATTTAGCCGATGAAAAGAAACGCGTACTCTGCCGCGGTTATGAATTACCTGCTGATGAAATTTTAAATTTACTGAACCAAGGAATGGCAACTGCAGAAATTTCATTGATTTGGCAGGATCGGATTCAATTAACTTTAACCCATGAGTTTGTTTTCAAAAAAATTAAAAGCTTGGATTATTTGATTGATGAGTTTAATGAAATTAGCAAATTAGAAGAAGATATGCTAAAACAAGACGCAGCCTTGGCTTTATTGGCCGGTGAACTGAGACAGTTAACGGATGATTTATTAATGGATTTGGGAAGTAAGGCAAAAGCGGAAACGGAAATAAAGGCTACAGCTGAAATGAAAGCTACAACAGAAATAAAAGAACCAATCCCAGCCTAAAAAACCACCTTCTTCTTAAGCTCCCTTCTCCCCATTGGGGAGAAGGGCTGGGGATGAGGGGCTTTTGTGGCACTGAACCTCTTTCACCACCCTCATCCGCCCCTTCGGGGCACCTTCTCCCGCAAGCGGGAGAAGGGAGCTTGGGTAGAAGGTAGTTTAGAAGCAGAACTGCGCTCCCTTCTCCCCTCCGGGGAGAAGGTGCCCGTAGGGCGGATGAGGGGTTCTCAACGAACCTTCAAAACCCGCCCCATATCACTAGTATGATAAGTAGCCTGATAAACCTTCATAGCATCGTTAGCAGCTTGATTCAAACCCAAAGCCTTATTCGCCTTATACATAATCACCAAAGCACCCTGTGCACTCGGAGCTTGCGGATAATTCTTAATTAAATAACCAGAACGCTCAATTGCAGCCACATACATCTTATGTCTGAAATAATATTTCGAAACATTCAGCTCATGCTGTGCAAACATATTTCGCAAATAAATCATACGTTGCAAGGCATTAGCGCGGTATTTACTATTTGGGAACTTTTGAATCAAAACACCAAAATCGATATATGCTTGTGATTGAGTACCTGGATCTCTCCATGATTCATCCATAGGCAAATATTTAGCAAACACACCACGCGTTTGTTGGAATTCAGAAAGTCCTTTCATGTAATAAGCATAGTCCACATTCTTAGCACGCGGATACAAATGAATAAATCTATCAGCGGTCGCTGCAGCAGACAAATAATCTTCGTTTTTATAATAAGCATAAATTAATTTCATTTGTGAGCTTTCAGTATAATCACTAAAAGGATACATAGACTCAATTGCTTCTAATTTTTTAGCAGCTGTAGCGTACTGTTCCTTTTTTAAGGCTACCCGTGACTCAAGGTATAATTGTTTCGCCGTCATGCCTTTAAAAGGATTTTTTGCTTCATCATCGTCATCTTTATGCCACCACTTAGCACAAGAACTCACGGTGAGCAAAATTGACAACAATAGTACGATTTTAATACGATTCATAAACCACACCTTAACAAAAAAAATTTGACTCATTATACTCATTATTATAACCAGGGCTAGTACTTTTAGAAACAGAAAAAAAATCAAAAAAACAATTGCATTACCCCCCACCTTGCGATAGTATTCGTCTCGGAGAGGTGGCAGAGCGGTCGAATGCGGCGGTCTTGAAAACCGTTAAGGGCAACCTTCCCAGGGTTCGAATCCCTGTCTCTCCGCCAAGTATTAGTTGTAACTCGTTGAATTATCTTAATTAATCATTATTCACAAAGCCATTGGCTACCCTTTAGGCTAAACCTCATGTAAAACATGGATGCTCAGCCGTTACTTTTTTACTCTATATAAAAATCATCACTACACTCACCAAAAAAAGTGCTGTATTCGAGGTTACAAAATACGTAGGAGATATACCCATTCATATCGTGAGTTTAGCAGGCAGAAATAAATCTAATTTAAAATTATTTATCTTATTAAACGCGAGCACGAACTCTTTCTTGTTCTCTAATACGTTGTTGTATTTGAGTATAAAGCTGAGCATCTTGATTATCTTTATCAGTTACAGTAACAACTAAAGCATATGGCTCCTCATCCAAACATAAAGTTGCACCCCAGTCACGATCTTGACGGATTACAACTACAAACCATTTTTCCGAAGGTTTACGTTTTTTAAAAGTCCAATAAGAAGATTGAACGGTACCTTTATCTCGTTGTTGAGAGGTAATTATCCGATTGCCTGTAGCATCATCTTTTCTGGACTCATTCTCATCTTGTGTTTCACGATTAAAATATTGTTCAACTTCCTCCAAAGAAGTGCCTTTAACAAGCCGGAATGATATCTTTGTTGCTAAATATTCAAATCGTGTGGTTCGTACAGGTGGAGAATGAGCTAATGTAACTCTTAACTCTCGAACAGCCTTTTGACTACGCAAGAAGACGTCTGGTAGAGGTAACTCAAAAAACTGGTACGTGTTATTTGCAATTTTATCTTCTGCAATTAAGACGACCGCACTCTCAGTTGATCGATATAGAATATCTTCATTTACCTTACCGTAACCAACAATTTCTCTTATTAATTCACGATTTTTAGTGGCGCTATTTTTTTTATATTGCTCACTAACCATTTCAGGAAAAGTATCATTGCAAATGGGGGGTAAATTAGAGTGGTTTACAAGAATCGCTCTTAATAAATTAGCAGTGGCATTAGGATATTCATTAAGTATACGCCCTGCTAGATGAGTGATATAAGGAGCTGCGTAACTTGTGCCCGAATCTTCTTTTAATATATTGTTCCCAGAAAACTGATGATTTAATGTAAGTACACCCATTCCTCGCATATCCATTTCCCATTGCTTTCTATCCCCTCGCATCGGCGGAGCCAAATTTCCACCAGAAGCAACTAATTCGGGCTTAAAAGCTCCTTTTATGGATGGACCATGACGTGTAAATGGAGAGGGTTGATCTTCTTTTGCTGGAGAAAGATTATTAATTTCTTTGGGATAACGTTGCTCATTTACGTGGGCATTATGACGAGCAATGCTCCCCACGGTTAATACATTCAGAGCCGGAGCAGGATCTATGATTACATTTTTTTCATGCATCAAATACTCTGGGTACTCTTCACGCCAGCTATTGATTGGAACAGGCGTATCATTACAGCCGTGAAAATTACCGGCCGAAACTACAAACAATATGTCATACTTACGAGCAAGCAGATCTAGTATGTAAGCAATACCCCGTATATGTGTTTTATCATAAGGAGAATTTATATTTCCTATTGATAAATTAAAAATGCGACATTTATATTCATCAACAAAGTAAGTAACCGCGTTTGTAATAGATGTTTCAATAGTTTTTACATCAAAACGGGTTTCTCCTGTTGCGGGATCAAAATACATTAATTTACCATTAAATAGCCAAAATTGGGGATGCCAATATTTTGCTGCGACACAATCCTCTAAATTTCCATATAAAGCAATACCAGCAACTGCGGTTCCATGCCCAGCGTCATCATTCACGTCTTGTCCAGAAACAAAGCTCTCACTTCCCCCGATAGCTGATTTCAATAGAGGGTGATTTGTATTAATACCACTATCAAGAATACAAACTCGCGCACTATCAAGAGATGGTGCTGGCAAATTATTAGGAATATCCGATAAATCAATATTGCATTGTTGATGTGAAATGCCTGTTTCAGGAGGAAGATCTACTACACGAATATCCCGATGCTCAAATAAACTCTGAGCTTGCTCACTATTAATCTCCAAACGATACATCAATAAACTATCTGTATTTATTTTATCTACATATTGAATAGATTCTTTTTTTAGCCATTGCTCAAATTTTATAAAAAGATTTTGACGCTCAGGATGATGAGTTGTTTCTATCGGCCACAACTCAACATCTAAATAAAAACGTTCCGAATTCGGTAACCCTTTATTTAAAATAGCCCAACTTTTACGATCTTCAGCAGTCCAATTATCAATTCCCTCGATAGCCTCTAAAATTTGCTTATATGTTAACTGTGCGTCTTCTAAACCTAGGTTAGATAAATGTTCAGCAAAAATAGAAAGCCCTCGCTCATCAGAAAATATTATGCAAGTTTCTTTTCCTTCCTGACTTACAAATTGAACTCCATGCTTAATCAAATGATTAAAATCAAGACTACCAACATAGCTTAATTTTAATACAAATTTTCCCGGTTCTGAGGCAATTTGCTGACGAGCTTGAGTCATCACTTGAGAAAGGCGATTTTGCAACTTTTGGCCATGGGCAAACAAATCAGCTCGTTTAAATGGTAAAGGTGGCTTACGGGTACGACGAGGATTATTGAGAACGTCTTTTGTTATTTTTAAATGCTTATATTGCTCTGACATCAGTTGCCCTTAAGATTTGTATTTCTTACTTCCCGTTTCAACGATGTTTTTATGTCTTTTAATGTAAGAAATTCTTGATTATGTAAAATAATACGTTTTATGGCACGACGCACTACACGTTCAATATCTGATCCACTTAAGCCGATAAAAAAATTAATTAGTTCAGAATCATCTAATTCAAATTGACGACGAACTCCACGGAGTTTTAAAGATAATATTTTGTTGATAAGTGATTTATTAGGAACAGGAAAATCTATGGCCTCATCAAAACGTCTCCAAATAGCTGTATCTAAAAGATGTTCATGATTAGTAGCTGCAAGTATAAGACTTTTTCCATGGTATGCATCCATCATTTGTAAAACAGCGTTTACTACACGATGTAATTCACCATGTTCACCACTATCTCCTCGTTCCTTTCCTATGGCATCAAATTCATCAAACAATACAACCAAAGGATATTGATTTATAAAATCAAAAATCTTCCTTAAATTTGCAGCTGTTTCTCCTAGATATGAAGAAATCAAAGCATCCAATCGAACTATGGCTAGAGGATAATCAAGCTCGTATGCAATTATTTCGGCAGCTAAGGTTTTTCCGCAACCCGGGGGTCCAAATAATATAACCTTTTCTGCCGCCTTCATTCCGTAGGATTTTAAAACATCACCACGCCTATGTTCTTCGAGCAGTTCCTCTATAGCAATAAGACTATCATTCGGAAGAATGATATCTTCTATAGATCTTTGGGGTTGTTTAATATCAAAAAGAGGGAGTCCTTTTTCTTTGTCAGTTGGAATTTGAGAAATAATAGAAGATATACCATTCCTAATAGGGGTCAGATTATCACCATAAAGAATTTGTTCAAGATCATTTGCCAATAAGTGATGTTGTTTTTGGCGTTCTTCGGTTATGACTATTTCTGATGCACGACGAAAGGCAGCAAGATCTCCTACTGTACCTGCCTTAATTAACTGCCTTAGGTTTTTTCCGCTCGACATTATATTATCACGCCTCTATTCTTGCTCTATTTTTGATAAATAAAGGTATAATTATCACTACAATTATAGATAATAAATTATATCTGTTTTAATTAACAGATGACAGATACAATCAGTTGTTAATCGAAAATTCAGGTTATTTCCTTAAAAAACGACCTTTCCATTTGACTATAAGAAAATGTACCTTCTTATGCTTTCGAGCAATATTAAGGTTCGAAATCTTTGTTTGGATTTTGATCTTTTTGCATACCACTGTTCTTTTCAGAAAAAAATTGATGCAGCTTATCCTTTACATCCAACTTGTGTTGTTTCACCTTTGCAAGCTCTAACTCCTTCTTTTCAAAGACTGCAAGTGTTTCTTTATTGCCCATCAATGTGGCAATTTCTTTTGGGGTAATTGCAATATATGGTGCAGGAATATTATGATTTATAAAATATATCATAATATCCATACTCATAGAGGGTGGCTTCTGTTTTTGTTTTTCCTGAATAAATTGTTCCATTTGTGTTTCAACTTTATTATTTTTAGCAAACTGGCGTAAAAACTCTGCTGTTGAATAATACGACAAAGCCCAATCCGCATCATAATCAAGTAACAATTGAACAAATTTGTATTCATTATTTTGTGACGCATAAAATAATGCTGTTTCCCCAGCGTCCATGCATAAATTTACATCTGCGCCCCTGTCTAACAATATCTTTGCCATATCTAAGCCATTTGTGGCGACTGCTACAACTAAAGGAGTAAAATTGTGGCGCTGAACATAATAATTAGGATCAGCTCCTGCATTAAGTAAGGCATTAAATACGTCTAAGTGCTTATATATTATGGATAAATCCAAAGCAGGTAGAGTAACTTTTAATTTTTGATCCGGATCAGATTCATAAGCAAGCAAAGAATTAACTGCTTGCAAATCACCCTTACTTGCAGCCATAGTTAAAAGTGAGTGTGTGGCAATATATAAATCGTTATTATTTCTAGACCGCAAATGAAAACTAGAAATGCTAAAGTCAGTTAATTCATTTTTTTTAGAAGTAAATTCATGCAGTTCCTTCCATTGCTTTTGATTCTGCCATTTTGTCAAAACAGGTTTCCAGATAGCCTCACTCAATAGTGTTGAATAAATTTCTGTAAATATAATGGCAATTTCATTGCTTGAAAAGGCGTGTATAACGTGCTCAGCTAATTCATTACTATTTTTAAAATAGCAAGCAGGTAAACGATTCGCATCCGTAGACGATGACCATTCCTCTTTATCTGGATGATATCCAATGGTAATGGCATGATTTATATTGGTGAGTACAAGGGCTAGAGCTTGTGCAGTAACTCCAGATTCTTTCTCTTTAGCCACTTTGTGTAAAGAATCAAAAAGCTCTGTCAGCTCCGATAGATTATACGCCCCAAAAAAGGTACTTATCTTGCTAACTCCGCCTTGTTGTTCCAGATGTGCCGAGGCAATTAACGGATAACTTTCCTCTATATTTTGCTGTAGCTCATCTATAGAAAAGAGGTGTTTTTGATACACTAGCACCCCATTCATAAATACTGGGATATCTAGCTTTAAACGCTCTTGTTCAGACAGTTGTATCATTCTGTTCTCAATTTCTCTTTGCACAAAAGCATTAAACAATAAGCTATTTTTACGTCTTTTAAATTCCGGTTCTTGCTCTATTTTTGTTAGTTTGTTTTCTGCTACCAAAGATTCAATTATTGCTTGCAATTGATTAATACGTCTTTCTATTGTTTTATCATTCAGAAGCAATGCTTGCTCTTGTGCAGTTAATTCGCGTACAGGACCTATTTCTTTTTGTACCTGATGAATAATATGTAAGCGTTTCTCATTAAGTACCTGAATTTCTTGTTCAAAGGTCTCTTCATCCATTTCTTGAATTAATTGCAAACGCGCATCAAAAGTTGCCACATCCCCAGCTAGAATTGCTTGCATTCTCATACCGGATACACCAAAACAAAGACCTATTATCGTTTGATCTTTAAAGATTCGGAGTAAACGAGCAATTAACCATACCTGGCTTGACTCGTGCCTTTCATTGCTCATGCTTGCCTCCAATTTATGGTTATTTTAGCGGCATATCATACTAAATATAGACCATTTTGTAGTGAAGTATAATTAGCGCTTCCAGGGGAATCGATAGCCCGCAAAATAGTAGATTTATCTGAAGCGTTTGAGCCAAAAACACCAATAACTGTTGGCAAACAAATCGTTTCATCAGACCCAGGCGGTTTAAAACAGGAAGGTACTTTTTGATAAGTATTTAAATAATAAACTCATTAGGGCGTGTTTACAATTCAATTTTCTACGTCCCGCGGCTTGTCCGCGGGATCCAGTCGGTTCTGGATTTATGCA
>JBAZRP010000030.1:0-30852 GCA_041662885.1 Legionella sp. | reverse complement strand
CGGGTGCTTGAAGCTGTAGCCATTTAAGGATTTTAAGTTGACCGTTTTCAGCTGCCCACCTAAAAGTCTGATAGTTATCTGCTCGCACCATAGCTAAAAATTCAGCTGGTGCTTGCAGCTGTAACCATTGAAGGATTTCAATCCTACCCATTGTAGCGCCAATCTGAAAAGCCTTATGAGTGGTTATTTGCAGAGTATTGATAACATGATGGATGACATTTGAATCCCAAGGCTCTGGGTGGTGAATGAGCATTGCTATTAATGCAATGTGGCCATCATAGGGAAAGTCATCTTTAGTTACTTCCAATAACTGCTTATTGGTATTTTCAAAGTGATGCGCGTCTAAGTTGCCACAATGATAATAAATCCAGAGGCGCAAGGGTATTTTACACGCAACAGGATGTGTATTTCTTGTGTTCATTGTTAATTTCATATATGACTTATCACTTGTCAATGCGATTAATTGTTACTAATCATTTGCTTATGTTACGACTGGGTCGCAAAACGGTGCAAAATAATGTGCGGTATTATAATCTTTATTAAGATGGTGCAAGTGTATCGTAATTGGAGCTTAATGGTCAATGTAAAGGCATTTATTAGGGAAGGGGTGGGATGACTTGAGGTCTTTTTATTCCATGGTGTATGTGAGTTATATGTTCTTACTGTGTTCATATGCCCATTCATCCCAACGCATATTCACAAGATACAAAAGCCCACAACGAATAGTAAGATCAGTCCTGGAAGATAAATAATAAGCATATTCATTAAGTTGTTGTTGGTGTTTACTTAAAGATACCTCATCTTCCTTACCGGTTTTAAAATCTATAATCCAAAGAATATCCTTTTCAATAAAAGTTCTATCGATAATCCGGGTCACGATTTTTTGATTGTGATTGACGAGTAATTCGTATTCATTTTGTTCTTGTTGATGGGCTTTGATAATCCATGAGCCAATTGCATCCGCGAATAAAGCATTTATTTGTTCTTGTAAAGTATGCATGGCTGATACTGTTTGTGCAGCATCAAATCCTAGTTTCTTAAATTCGTACTGGGCTAAATTCCAGGGAATCTCGGCGCTTGTTGCCGGATGATTATCACAAATCCATTGTAATAATTGATGGGTAACAACTCCAGTTAAACGAGGAATACCGGGTGCCAAATGTGCCGGTGGTGGATTGATAAATTCTGATCCTGGCTCGGTATTTTGATACAGATATAAAGGTAGTTGAACTAATTTTGGGAGTGAATGACGGATCTCATCTTCGCTACTCTCTTCTTGTATTAATTCAAAAGTTTGGTGCTTGAGAAAACTTTTAAAGGAACCTTTAGCTGTTTTAGAGGAACTGCATAATAAATACAAACGTGACTTGGCACGAGTAGCTGCAACATATAAAACTCTTTGTGACTCGTAGGCAGCTTTCTCAGCATCAATGCGACTCATATAATCATACAAAGCGCAGTATTCTTGATGTGCTGCTCTTATTGGTGATACTAGTAATAAATCGCCGTGATTGTGTGTGGGTAGTTTTAACCAGCGTAGCATGGGACTATCACCCCGATTGGGTTGTGCAGCTAATCCGGGTAGAAAAACCGTATCAAATTCCAAGCCTTTTGATTTATGAATAGTCATAACTTGCAATCTGGACGGAGTTACTTGTTGTGAATAGAGATTATTGAGTTCATCTAGGAATTCTTGTTGATCTGGGATGCGACCTTGTTGTTCGTAGCTATCAAGCAGTAACCAAAATTGTTCCAAGTCATTTTTTTGGTTTTGATTTAGTAGTTTATTTACGTGCAATTGTTCTAAGGTGGATGCTACCCATTGAGTAAGAGTGCTTTGATATCTTTGTTTAAGAGCTTTGTGCATTACTGTAGCAAAATACTGTAAGCGAATGCGTCCTTCTTCTGTTAAGTCCTTAATGTGTTCGAGTTCTAATATGCTGTAGTAAATAGATAATTTTGGATTAAAATTGGCAACCGCCAGTACATCGTTTAAACCTAAACCACAATATGGGCTTCGCAACAGTGCAAGCCAGGAAAGTCGATTAGCAGGATATAATAAAGACTGGGTTAAAGACCAAACATCTCGCACATGATCTAAATTAGCCAGTAAATCGATATCTGTTCCTTGATAAGGGATTTTGTGTTCGCGTAAGAGACGGATAATATCGCTTAGTTGTGAACGTGATCGCACTAAAATCGCTAAACGTTTATCAGGGTTTTCTTGTAGTTCATAGTTAATTATTTGAATGAGGTTTTTTGCTTCTAATTCTTTGCTAGTGCATTCGTAAGCATGCACATAAGTTTCATCATTGTTTTCGATGACATGATGTGATGGATGAAAAGATACCGCACCTGATTCTATATCTACTTGCTTGGGAAATAGTTTGGCAAAGTGGGTGTTTACCCAATCAACTATGGTGGCAGTGGAACGAAAATTACAGGTCAATTCTAAAAATTCAAGTAGTACAGGTCCAATGCCTTGTTCTTTGGCACGGAAAAATAAACCCACTTCCGCTTGGCGAAAACGGTAGATGGATTGCATGGGATCGCCAACTAAAAACAGCGTTCTGCCATCTCCTTTTTGCCAGCCTTGAACTAGTTGCGTAATTAAAGCAAATTGATTAATGGAGGTGTCTTGAAATTCATCTACTAACAAATGGTGAATTGAATTATCTAAATACAAGGCTAAATCGGTTGGATTATCGGATTCACCCAAGGCTGCTAGTGCCTGTTGGGATATACTGCTAAAATCCACTTCATTGTGTTCGCTAAAACTTAAATGCAAATGACTTGCTAATAAGGGTAATAGCAAAAATAAGGCTTGTAAGACTTGCCATTGTTCTGGATCGTATTGGGGATTTGGCAATTGACTTACGTGTACTAAGGCCTCAAGAAAGTCTGAGTATTCTGCGAGTGCTAGTAATAATTTTTTGCTAGCGGCTTTGATTCTGTCATAATCTTCATCCGGGCAAGCGCCGCGTTTTAAACCTACATGATGATCAAAAGCAACTCGAAAATTTCCTTCGCCGGTGAGTAATAATTTGGATAAGGCAAAAGCCAATTCC
Source organism: Legionella sp. (assembly GCA_041662885.1). Lineage (GTDB taxonomy): Bacteria > Pseudomonadota > Gammaproteobacteria > Legionellales > Legionellaceae > Legionella. The sequence continues at coordinate 27,784 of JBAZRP010000030.1, read as the reverse complement.
TGATTTGCTGTTGTAAATTCATCCCAGCTGCGGAGAATGTATCGTGGCGACTTAGGATCATTTTCAATTGCCGCTAATTCACGAGCCAGACTTAGCATTTGCTTTGCCAAATCTAAGGGTAGACTTTGTTTGAAGCGCTCCAGTGCATGTTCTTCAATAAAACGTAGAGCATATTCAAAATGAGATTTATCTTGTGCGCGGGCTTGGAATAGGGGACCTAACCATTGATCTCTTTGACCGAGCAATTCTTGAAATAAACTGATTAAGCGGTCTTGTCTATTATCTACGTGCAGCAACAAGGTTTTAATTGCCGTTTGGTATTCTTTGGTTTCTAAAGCAAAACTAATGCAATTGCGAGCAGCATTCAGATAATGGCGCTTCGCTTTGTCGGTAATGCTGGCGTAAGAAATTTGTTGTTCTAATAAGGGGATAGCATTAGCAATACTTTGGCACAGAGCATCAATAGTAATTATTTTCAAACGATTGGATTGTTGTAATAAATCCCAATTAAATTGCTTTGAACGCTGTAATGCTTGATGCGCATAATCCAAGGTTTTTTGTTGGTGGGGTGAATTTGCTTTGGTAGACGCAGATGCTTTTTGTAAAGCTACTATGATGCGTTCACGCATTTCACTAGCAGCTTTACGGGTAAAAGTTAGGGCAATTATTTGCTCTGGCATTTCAACCGTACTTAATAAACGCAAAAACCTTTGGGTTAATATTTCAGTTTTTCCTGAACCTGCAGGGGCTTGCACTATAAACGAAGACGATGGATTGGTTGCCTGACTTCTTTGCTCTGCATCAATAAGCATCATGCGTTTATTCCAATACCAATTCCTGTGCCGGTGGTCTTAAATTATAATGCGAACTCATGCAATGTCCGTAGGCACCGGTATTGGCAATTAGTAGTACGTCACCTTCTTTAGTTACAGGTAGTAAGCGGTCATAGCCTAAAGTATCACCGGATTCACAAATAGGACCAACGATATGTGAAAACCCGGCTTTTTCTTCATGCAAGCGACTTAAGTTAACTATTTCATGATAGGCACCGTACAGAGATGGTCTGATTAAGGAATTCATTCCTGTTTCCAGACCAATAAATTTAACTTTGCCTTTTTCTTTGATTTGCGTAACTTTCGCTAAAATTACACCACTTTCCGCAACAAAAAAGCGACCGGGCTCCAACCAAATTTGCAAATTGGGATAGCGTGATTTCACAGCTAATAAAGAAGCATCCAAAGCAGCAAAATCAATTGGATGTTGTCCTGGTTTTTCTACGATACCTAAACCGCCACCTAAATTAATACTCACTACATTTGGGAATTGTTCTGCTAAGGATGCGAGCATTAAAGCGGTTTGCTGCCATAAATCAGCCGTTAAAATACCGCTGCCTGAATGGGCGTGTAAGCCAACCACGTTAATATCCTGTGCTTCAACAAGTTTTAGTACTCGCGGTAGATCGTTTTGCGTAATACCAAACTTAGATTCATTACCACCAGTAGAAACATGTTTATGGTGACCTGCGCCAGTACCTGGATCAATGCGCAAAATAACATCTTGGTGTGACAATAAGTCAGGCCAATGTTCCAAGGGATATAAGCTATCAATGGTAATATAACAACCAACTTTTAAAGCATATTCGTATTCTGATTTAGGTGCAAAATTAGGGGTAAAGATAATGCGTTTTTTATCCATTTTAGGAAACAGTTCTAAGACTAAATCCAATTCCTGTATGGAAACACATTCCATGCCGATACCTTGTTGTTCCAAAGTTTTTAAAATAGCAGGATGTGGATTGGCTTTAATTGCGTAAAAAAGCGCATCTACAGATTGGAGTGCTAATAATTGTTTTGCCTTATGCATTTGTGTTGGGCTGTGGTAGACATAGCAGGGTGATTTAGGCTGGAAATCACTTAATAATCGGTCACGTTCTAATTCCCACCATGGAGTAGGGCGCGATGTTGGTTGGCCAAACTCTTCATGCCAACTTTTAGAGTAATAAAAAATTTGCGGATTACTTTCGATTAATAAATGATGGAGTTTTTGGCATAATTTATCTGCCTGGGACTCATCAACCACAAAAGTTAAATTCAAATCATTAGATGCAAGTGACATCAAATAGACTTGTTTCGCCTCAAATACTTCTAAAGCAGGGCCTAATTGTGGCAATACGGTACGTATATGATGGCCAACTAAACTTACTGCACTACAAGGCTCGATTAATTTAGCACGCCCGAATTGGTTGAGCTCTGCGAGCAATTCATTGATGGCTTCTCTATCGTGTAGTTTACTGTTGTTATCTAAAGAAATAGTTACGTTAAACTCTGAAGAAGACAGTAAGTCAACGGAGAAACTGTGTTTTTTAAAGGTAGCGAATACGTCAGCTAAGAATCCAACTTGTTGCCACATATTTAGAGTATCGATAGAAATTAGTAAAATACTGTGTTTGACTTGAATGGATTTTATTAAAGGTGCTGTTTCATCAATATCTTTAGTAATCAAAGTCCCTGAATGTTCGGGTAATTGAGTGTATTTCACAAACATAGGAATTTTAGCGTTGCGCACAGGCGGAATGCAATTAGGATGCAATACTTTGGCACCCATAGAAGCAATTTCTTGCGCTTCATCATAATTTAACTTTTTCAACAAGCGTGCATGCGGTAGTTGATGTGGATTAGCGGTGTAAATCCCCGGAACATCAGTCCAAATTTCGCAAAAAGCTGCTTGTAATTTGCCTGCAAGAATTGCAGCTGAGGTATCTGAGCCCCCTCGACCTAATAAAACAGTTTCTCCATGTGGATTGGCTGCAAAAAATCCTTGGGTAATAATTGCTTGGGCGCCTGAGGTTAGGAATTTTTTTACCAACAGCGGGTCGTAGTCACTTACGCAATGAGCTGCCAAATAATTTGCTATCTCTTCGTGAGGCATGGGTGTACTGACTATTAATTCGCGGGCATCGTACCATTTATTATTAATGTCCTTTGATAGTAGAAAAGCATGTCCCAGACGCGTCATCATTAATTCGCCCATACTTAATATTTGCGCATGAGTTTTTGCTGGTGCTTGCTGTAATAAGGCAATTCCAGTTAACCATTGTTGTAATTGATGTAAGTCGTGGGCTATTAGTTCCGGGTCTACTTCTAAAGATTCTGCTAAATCCAGATAGCTGTTTTGAATGTCGGTATAGATAGTTTGGTGTTCATTTAATAATGCAGCATCAATGGCTTTTTCGAGTTTATTGGATATTTGCGTCAGTGCAGAACACACTATGACAGGCTGAATACCGGCAGCTATATGCTTCTGGGTGATTGCCGCAATATTATCCCATGTGTTTCTTGTTGAAACACTTGTGCCCCCGAATTTAGTTACGATTTGTTGCATAATAGAATTCCGCAGAAAATGGTACGAGATTAGCATGGAGAAGGGCTTTGATACAAGAAAAAATAAATACCGGTATTAGTTTGAAAATTCTTTGATTTCAATTATCATTTGGATTCGATTTTGGAAGAAAATAATAATAGTAAGGAGTAGGGATTGGATAAGATGCACAAACCTCTTAGAACTCTGGTTAATGCAGCAGTTTTAAGTATAATTGCGGTGAATGCTGCACATTCTGCCGGTTTTTCTTTGTATGGAGAAAGTAACGGTGCAGCGATTGGGAATTACGCTGCTGGTCTTGCAGCAGAAGCAGCTGATGCTTCAACTGGTTGGTATAATCCTGCCGGTTTGGTACTTATTCATGAACAACAATTTGTGTTCAGTGGTGTTGGTATTTTTCCAAGTACTAGCTTGAATGGTACAAGTACTTTTACTACTTTAGCGCCACCAAATCCCAATCCTATTAATTATGTACAAACATTTTCAGATTTGACTACTGCTGAAAATGGTTTTGTACCTTCATTTCATTATGCCTTGCCTTTAGGTCCAAGAGCTACTTTTGGTTTAAGTGTTACTTCTCCTTTTGGTTTATCTTCAGATTTTGTTCCTGATTCTGCAGTACGCTATGAGGCTACTTATTCTGAATTAATCACAGTTAATGTCTCGCCTGAATTAGGTGTGTTACTGACTGATAATTTTTCGTTTGGAGCTGGTTTAGACTTGCAATACGCGCGCGTTAAGTTTAATCGTATGCTTGGTGCTCCTACTATTGCACAACTGTTTGTTCCAGATGATCCATCGGTTCTTGATTCTTTAAGTTATAATAAGGGTCATTCTTATGGAGTTGGTTTCCATGCTGGAGTTATGGGAATGTTTCATGATAACCATACTCGAGTTGGTTTAAATTACCAATCTGAAATGAATCATACGTTCTATGGCTTTAGTCGTTTAACAGGTGATTTGGCAAGTCTTTCCAATATATTTGACCCAGGTACTTATACTAGTGGTACTTTTACTAGTAATAATTTGTTTAGTAATCATATTAAATTACCGAGTATTGTGACCTTGAGTGCTTATCAAGATGTGAATGATAAATTGGCCTTATTAGGATCGGTTGTCTTTACTGGTTGGAATGTGTTTCAAACGATACAACTAAATAATGTCGCGGCTGCGGTAGTAAATCCTCCTGGCCTGCCAGTTGGTACTATTTTGCCATCGGTACTTAATGCAAGTTCGCCACAAAATTATGATGATGCATGGCGCGTTATGGTCGGCGCTAATTATCATGTTAATGATAGGTTAATGCTGCGCGTTGGTGGTGGATACGATCAAACTCCAACGAATGATACCGATAGAGATGTACGTTTACCTGATTCAGATAGAGTCGCTATTGCAATTGGTGCACGCTATTGGTTGAAACCCAATATTAGCGTTGATGCTGGATATTCGCATTTATTTGGTGTTAATGCTGGTGGTATTGATAGAACAGATATTGCTGGTGAGACATCTATTTATAATGTAGTAGCTGATTTTTCTAGTAGCGCTGATTTGGTAGGTTTGCAGTTGAATTGGGCGATGGATCAACCTGTTGCTGCTCCTATGAAGTAGTTGGTTCTTATTCTGGTGAATGTAGCTTGGGCTTTGGCCTGTAGCCGCCAGGTTAGGAGTATATCTCTTAAGAATGTCGTCCCCGCAAATTCAAGGGTACTGCCATTAAGTTAAGACTTTACGTCATCCTGAACGCAGTGAAGGATCTCTTGAAACTGGCGCAGTGCCACTTTCGGAGATCCCTCGTTGCACTCGGGATGACGGGTTGTGGTGCATAACTTAATGGCAGTGCGCAGGCGGGGTACTGCCACGTCATCCTGAACGCAGTGAAGGATCTCTTGAAACTGGCGCAGTGCCACTTTCGGAGATCCCTCGTTGCACTCGGGATGACGGGCTCTTGTGCTTAACTTATTGGCAGTACCCGCCTGCGCGGGGACGACACTAACCTGACGGCTATAGGCTAAGGCCCAACCTACATTCAGGATAATTAGATTTAATCCCGAGTAATAGTAGTCTCACCTGGGCCATTTACTGTCATAGTATAACCATTATTCGACATTTGTTTTGGTTGAATATCACCAGTAGTTAAATCCATAGTTACCGTACCTAATTCTACTGGATTAGGAGTATTAGTATCCATTTTAATTAAAGCAGAACATTTGTTATCTGTCGTATAACCAAAACAGGCCAATCGAACCATATTCCAATATACTTGTCGTGACGAATTAGCGGGAGTTGGATAAGGTGAAGGTATGTGTCCGGCTACAAAAGCATTTGATTCTGTATTTGTTAGATTATGAGTAGTTAAGTGCTCAGGCATTGCAAAACTGGTCGCTGCAGTTAAAATCAAAGTTAGTGCCGATAAACTTTTTAGCAGTACTTTCATGATTATCTCCGTAATTATTATTATTATTTATAGCCGGCCTACTATAGGGGATAGTTTTTATTGATACAAGTTATTTTACAGCTATATTATCATCTTCTGGTTCATTTTTTAAACTGGCAATACCACCTAAGACGTTATCGTATAGTTCAATAAACGGACTGATACAGGCAGCTATGGTTGATACTATTGCTAATTTAAACCAGGAATAAAATTTATTTGCATCGACATTAAAAGTATTTACATCTGCAAAAAGAAAATCGCGTAAAACTATTTTCAGTCCGAAACCGACCATAGCTAAGATAGCAAATGCTGATTCTGCTGCTAAACTAATGGGTGCAGTAATTATTGATATGGCTCTATACAAAAAACTCAGTGGGGTAGTATGTTTTTGCGCAAATTTAGGTTTGGGTCTTATTGTTTCATCGTCTAACGCAGGGAAATAATAATCAATACAAGTACCGGTGATCCCTCGCAGATTGATCCCTGATTCTTGTTTGTTCCACTGTTTTATTTTGTTTATTAAAAGGTGCATAACAGCCTCGAGCAAATTGTACAATATATATAAGGTATTGGTGCAAAATTATACTCACTTTACCTTAAGGAACTATTAATTAATCCGAAAATTTGGTTCTGCAGGCTGTTGGAAATATTGGTACCCAGTTGAGATAAGACTTCCAATAAAATCAAGGGCTTCAATCACTGGACTAAAAACGACAGTAAGTATTGCTAAGAAGGCTCGTTTAAAATGATTGCCTGCTTCTTTTAAAGAAATGCCAGCTTCTTCTAAATCTTGATAAATAAAAGTGTGAATTAAAGCATCAAGTAAGGATTTTCCCATTTTTAAAGTCTCATAAGCAGTAAGACAGCTAAAAGCAATCGGTGCTGTTACTATTGCTGCGGAGCGGTAAAAAAAACTTGAGGTCGTATAGGCTTTTAAAAATGCAGGAGGTTCCGCTTCTTTTTTATTCTCGTCGAATTCAATCCCTAAAAATTCGCCAGTTAATCCAAACAGATAATCTATGTCCACTGCAAATTCCTAATTGAGTTTAAAGACTTAAATAATAAGCACAAAGTAACTCTTCTCAGTTCCCTACGCCTTAAGAAATAGATCTTTTGCAAAATAAGAAATAATAAAATCAGCTCCAGCTCGCTTTATGGCCAACAAACTTTCAACAATTGCTTGGTGTTCATTAAGCCATTGATTTTTTGCAGCAAGCTTAATCATGGAGTATTCACCACTTACTTGATAGGCACATAAAGGAACTTCAGGGTACTTCTGTTTGATTCGATAAATAATATCCAGATAAAATCCAGCAGGTTTAACCATAATCATATCAGTACCTTCGGCTATATCTAAGGCTACCTCTCGTAGCGCTTCTGACGCATTTGCCGGATCCATTTGATAGGATTTACGGTCGCCAAATTGCGGTGCACCTTGAGCTGCTTCTCTAAACGGACCATAAAGGCAGGAGCAGTATTTGGCACTGTAACTTAGGATGGGGATATGACTGTATCCTTCTGAATCCAATGCTTTTCTAATGGCAGCAACCATGCCATCCGTCATGCCGCTGGGTGCTACCCAATCAGCACCGGCTTTCGCATGACTTAGAGCTTGTTTTGCTAATAGTTCCAAAGTCTTGGTCGTATCGATGGTCGTACCGTTCAAAACTCCACAATGTCCATGGCTGGTATATTCGCAAAAACATAAGTCAGTGATGATAAGAATATCTTTATTTACAGAACGAATCTTTTTAATAGCTTGTTGAATAATGCCATTATCATTGAATGATTCACTGCCACAGGCATCCTTTGTTTTAGGAATGCCAAACAATAATACGGCCGGTATGCCCAGGGCTGCAAGTTGCTCAATTTCCGCAGGGAGACTGTCTAAATCCAATTGGTATTGTCCTGGCATTGCAGCAATTTCAACAGGCTTTGAAATCACTTCCGAGATAAAAAGTGGGGCGATAAAATCCTCAGGATGTAAGTGAGTTTCTCTAACTAAAGCTCGCGATTGAGCACTACTGCGTAATCGGGTCAGTCTAAGCGGTAAAGAACTATCTTTCATGGGTTTTATCCTTACTACTGCGTGTATATAAAAAATCAATGCCATTGGCACTAACACTACTTGTTACTTGAATACTTAAAAATTTATTAATCAGATACTTAAGTGTCATAATATTAGGATCGGCCTGCGATAAACCAACGTTATAACTTACCGACAGCTTTTTTGATAGTGATTTACTTACTACCACAGCCGTTGAATCAGTGAACTGGTTAGTGGTTTGATTATAATTGGTATTGGTCTGAAGGTTAAGATCAAAGCCATAATTTTGTTTCAATTGTTCAATTAATTGCGAGGCATTCGAACCTGACCCTAAATTCATAGAAGAAATTGCAGCTAATAGTAATTGACCTCCAGCCTTATTTGCCTGACTGGCCGGGCGACCCAAAACTAACATCGAAAGAATGTCAGCCTGAGATAAAATTGCGGGATTTGCAAATAACTGCACTCGTGGGGAGCTAAGTCGTCCAGTAACTTCGACTCCAACGGTGATGCGTGCTCCTAACGTATTATTTTGTAGTAAATCTAAAGTTTGACCTGAAGTGCTAGTATTGGTGATCTCATTATTAATTTTTTTAGACGCGCGTAAATTTATTCCTGGATTGGTCAGACTTCCTCCAGTAAATATCAGTTGACCTTGTTCTATAGCTAAATCCTGTCCATACGCTTTGTATTGACCTTTTCGTACTTTTAATTCGCCATTAGCATTAATTGGCCCTTGCGGCAATTGCTTTACATTAATACTGCCATCCAAACTTGTGTGTAACCCTTTATATGTTAATTCTACTTCTTTACCCATATCAATTCGTACATCCATGCTGGTATTAAGATCAGTCACAGGTGCTTCATTCTGATTGGCATACACGACATCATCGGACAAAGTGATGCTGTTTGTGAAACTGTGCGGATTTATTTTGGCAAAAGGAACTAAAATTGCACCGGTAATATGCACTGAATCGTAACTAAGATATAATTTAAGATCGGGTGAAACATGAATTTGATATTCTTTAGTGGTAACAATTGGGAAGTTGTTACCACTAATCCTTAATTCACCGCCTAAATTTTTAGTTATGGGACCTTGTCCTGTAAGCTTTAATTGATTTTTCTGTGATTGAATGATACCACTGGCCTGCCAATTAAGATCTTTTGTTTGTATGCGCAGATCAATATTATCCAATGTGATACCTAAATTAGGTAGGGTACAGCTTGTATTGTTCAAGCTAATTTGGCTTTCTATTTTTGGTTTGGCAAAAGTTCCCTGCGCTTTAAATACCGCTTTAATTTGCCCCTTTAAATTATGTATTTCCGGATTTATTTCTTTGATAAAATCTAAAGAATTAACAGCAAAAGATAATTCAGCTGCTATCGCCTGATCTGGTGATAAACCCTGTTTGAGTTGGTAGTTAGGAAGGATGAAATTCAGATTTAGTGCAGTGTTATTTTGTAAGACCAAAGAACCTTTTCCGCTTAAGCCATTTTTGGTGAGATTGGCATTTAAATAACTATTAGTGAATTTAAGCTCGGGCAACATACTTTCTTTGGGAGGCTCGTAGACGCCTGGATTAGTGTTTAATTCAAAGCGTACATCCGGTAAAGTACCAGTAGTTAATAAGCGACCTTCAGGCAGATTAATAAATTTTTCCGCATCGATTTGCCAATGTAAATCGCGCCATTTTAATACTTGATAGAATTCTTTTCCCTGTTTTAAATTTCCTGCAATAGTTCCTCGGGCAGCCCCTTGAAATTCACCACTCCACTGAAATTGTGTGACATCTCCACCTATTCCAAGATTAAGATTTAATTTGTTTTTGAGGTCTGTGGAATAGCTTTTTATAGTGCCAGATAAAGTATGTGGATACTTAAGTTCAAACTGCATGGTGAGCGTGATTAATTGATTTAAATAATTAAACTCAGCATGAATTGGCACTTGCTTGCGCAATAAATCCTGGAATTTCCAATCAACATGTACCTTATTTAATTGTAAGTGGGTGTTTTTATAAGTGTAGTTCAGTTGCTCAATAGAAAAAGAATCGACCAATCGTCCTTCTACTTTAGAAATTTGAATGCTACCAGGATAAAATAACTGAGCGATTTTAATTGCAGTAAATAAACCCGGTCTTGTATTTAAGAAAAAATAAACAAGAAAGGAACCTATTAGTAACAATAGGATGAGACTGTAAGCGATTTTTTTTAGCACATATTTAATCATAAATCGGGCCCCATACTAATTACTAAGCGTGGTTTAGAACCATTTACAAAGGCAAACCTATCCGTAATCGGTTGTGCAATGCCCGCTTTAATGGGTCCAATGGGTGAAACCCACATTAAACCGCCGCCAGCATCGTATTGTGTCAGTTGTGGTGTAGGATTATATACGGTTCCTGCATCGTAAAATCCCATTATATACCAATTTTTCACTACTTCCTTTTGGATTTCAAAGCCGGCATAGCTGGTGTATTTACCTGGACCAATTGAATTAAAACTAAAGCCCTTTAAATTATCGGTTCCACCTAATAATAAGGCTAAGGAAATGGGTAGCGTATTGATATCATTTATTGCGGTTATACCTTGAATAGTATGTCCGTACAAACGCAAACCCAAAGGTTCTAACATAAGTGCGGCTCGTGCATCCATTGATACTTGACCAATATTGATGTCAGAAAGTACCGCTTTGGTTCCTCCTAAGGCATTAAATGTAAGGCTGTAACCGCTAGGTGAAAATAATTTGCTGCTAGTGCGGTTAAAAGTAAGACTGGCCTTAGGATATAAAATAAATTGGTCGTTTGCTGGTTGCAAAGTATAATTAAAGCGTTCATAAAGACTATTTATCGATAAACTGCGTTTGAATCGGTCGACATTATGCTGGTGCGCTAAAGAAACCAATACCGAGTTAGAGTCACCGCTGGTGTAATTTAAATTCGAAAAGTTACCACTAATTATGTATTGATCCGTAACTGGATTGTGTGCAGGAATAATGTATTGCGCCAATAATGCATTTTGGCTGGTTGATCCTTGTGCTATAGCATTAAACTTGTGGCCTTTGCGATTGACAGGGGTTATGTGCAAACCAGCCCGACCTCTAAATCCAGTGTCTGTTCCATAACCTGCACCTAATGAATACGAATACTTTGGCACAGGTAGGACTTTTATGTTCACTGGTACGGTTAAAGCATCGGTAATTTGTGGATTAACTAATACTGAATTAAAATAGCCACTATCACTGAGATTTTTATTAAGTTTTAAAATCTGTTCCGTCGAATAGGCTTGACCCGGTTTAAAAGGTACAAAACGATGTAATAACCGAGGACTTATGTACGTTGGATCAAATTGGACTTGACCAAAAAAATATTCCGGACCGGTATCAAAGACTAAATGTATTTGGCCGCGATTATTCACTACATCCAAAATAATTTCTGCCTTTTTAAAACTAGAACGCAGATAACCTAAATTTTCTGCGGTATTTACCAGATGTTGTTTTAATTTATTGTATTTATCCGTGTTTAATGGATCGCCTACTTTGAAGGGTAAATCATGAATCAAAGCTTGCAGTTTTGGACTTTGCGATCCAGGTCCCATTAATGCAACATTTAAGGCAGATATGCGTAAGGGGGCTCCTGGATGGATTATTATGTCGACCTTATTTTGATTGTTTACATGCACCGCAACACGTGCTCTGAAATAGGCAAAAGGTTCAATGGCATTGATAATTTGCTGTTGTAATTCTTGAGGATCGTATTGATTTAATGGTTTAATAATTTCTAATTCATGCAAGCGTTTTTCAACATTTGCGAGGACTGGTCCAGATACTCCACTTATAGCGGCAAAGTTTATACTTGAGACAAGCATTAAAAGTACGCCGCTAATGGTACGATTCAAGTTACGCATAGGCCTTTAGTTTGTAAAGTAAATCCAATGCTTCCTTGGCACTTAATTTGTCCGGATCTATTTTTTCTAATTCTAATAAAACTGGTGATTGATTTGTTTCAAATACTGGTTGTTCTGGCTTCATATCTGTTAAATAAGTATTTGCCAGTTGCAAGACTTTATCCGGAATTCCAGCAAGTTTTGCTACTTCCAAACCATAACTGCGATTAGCAGGCCCAGCTTCAACATGATACAAAAAAACAATTCCTTCTTGTGATAAAGTCGCTTGTACGTGCACATTATGAATACAGGGAAATTGTTGAGGTAATTTAGTAAGCTCAAAATAATGAGTTGAAAATAAAGTATACGCTTTTACTTGAGAGGCTAAATAGGCGCAACTGGCATAAGCTAAGGCCATGCCATCATAAGTACTTGTGCCTCGACCGATTTCATCAATTAATACCAAGCTTTCGGAAGTAGCCTGTCGTAAAATATGCGCGGTTTCTGTCATTTCCACCATAAAAGTCGAACGACCTGAGGCTAAATCATCACTAGCGCCAATGCGCGTGAATATTTTATCAATAGGACCCAGACACGCTTTTTTAGCAGGAATATAACTGCCTATATGCGCTAATAAAACAATTAGCGCGGTTTGTCGCATATAAGTTGATTTACCACCCATGTTAGGTCCGGTAATTAATAAAACTGATTTTGTCGGATCCAGTTGCAGATCATTGGCAATAAAGCGCTCCTGGACTATTTCTTCGATTACTGGATGACGGCCCGCTTCTATAATAAGGCCTGAATTTCTTGTAAAAGTAGGGCAAGTCCATCGTAAACTTTGTGCACGTTCTGCAAGTGTATTCAATACATCCAATTGTGCTAAGGCTTGAGCTAAGGCATGCAAGACTTGGCAATAGTTTTGAATTTCTATAAGAATCTGTTCGTACAACCATTTTTCACGTGCTAAAGCTTTTACTCGTGCTGTTAATACTTTTTCTTCGAATATTTTTAATTCGGGCGTGATAAAGCGTTCTACATTTTTTAGTGTTTGTTTTCGATGGTAATTCGGTGGTGCTTTTTCGGCTTGTGATTTTGATAATTCAATATAGTAGCCTTGTACACTATTAAAGCCAAATTTTAACGTCGATAGACCAGTAGCTTGTTTTTCAGCTAATTCTAATTCAATTAATGCTTCATTGGCATGCGTACTTAGTTGCGTTAATTCATCTAAGTCCTCATCAAAACCGGGTGCAATGACTCCGCCATCACGTATTAACATAGGTGGATTATCGACTATCGCTGTATCAAGTAGTGCGAGTAATTCTGGTATTGGATTAAGATTCTGCTGTATATTTTTCAGTAATATAGATTGGTTTTTGGGTAAATTACTATTAAGTTGCGGCAATATATTTAAAGTTTGTCTTAAGGCAACTAAATCTCTTGGACGAGCTGATTTTAAAGCAATACGTGCAAGTATACGTTCAACATCGCAGATTTGGTTTAGTAGTTGATGTAAAGAGTAGTCTTGTTGTAGCTGGATTAGGTCGGCTATTGCTTGTTGGCGCTGTATAATCAGCATCTGATCTTTTAAAGGTCTGCCCAACCAACGTTTTAATAATCGACTTCCCATGGCACTAGCCGTTTTATCCAGTACAGAAAGCAAACAATTTTCCTTGTCGCCATGCAGGTTTTCAAATAACTCCAGATGTTTTTGAGTTGCAGCATCAAGTTGTAAATAGGAATCGATTTGCTCTAAGGTAAGGGAATTTAAATGGGGAAGTGCTTGTTTTTGGGTGGTGCTTAGATACTGTAATAAAACTCCCGCAGCGATTAAGGCATTGGGGTATTCATTTTCACCAAAGGCTGCAAGACTACGTACCGAAAATTGTTCTTGCAAACGTTTGTTAGCAAAATCGCTTTTAAATTCCCAAGCGGGTCTGGGTTTGATATTGAGTTTTGCATTGGTACAGACTGAAAGCAATACTGATGATTCTTGTACCAATAGTTCAGCAGGACGTAATCGTGTTAATTCTGCGGTTAATTGATTCAGATCGCCAACTTCCAATAAATGGAAACGACCGCCACTCAAATCAACCCAGGCAAGTCCAATTTTATTATTTATTTGATGTACTGCTACCAATAAATTATCCTGTTTTGCATCTAACAAGGCTTCCTCAGTTACCGTTCCAGGGGTAATTATCCGTGTAACTTGCCGTTCGACCGGACCTTTACTGCTTGCCGGATCACCAATTTGTTCGCAAATTGCAACGGATTCGCCTTTTTTTATAAGACGCGCAAGGTAATTATCTACTGCATGATAAGGCACGCCAGCCATGGGAATGGGTTTATCCGCTGATTGACCTCTGTGGGTTAAGGTTAAATCCAATAATTGCGATGCTCGTTTGGCATCATCAAAGAATAATTCATAGAAATCACCCATGCGGTACAATAATAACATGTCAGGGTAATCTGCTTTGATACGCAGGTATTGTTGCATCATCGGTGTATGAGTCATGATTTATATTAATTATTAAAATGCGGTGATTTTAGCACGTCATCCTAGGAACATTCTCTGATAAATTAAAATTTTTATTTAAAATGCTGTTAAGTCCTTCACATAATGTTAATATTTGTTAGAATCATTAAGATTTTATAATAAAAACTAAAAATATTAGGGAGATTGGTATATGAACCGTTTAGCATTAGTTGCCGTTACTGGCGTATTAGCTTTATCTTTGACAGCTTGTGGCGAGCAAACACCACCTGCTAAATCAGAAACTACTGTTGTAGTGCAACCAGCAGCTCAACCAGCGCAACAACCAGCAGCTCAACCAGCAGAACAACCAGCAGCGCAACCTGCAGAACAACCAGCTGGCGAAAACCACTAAGATATAAATATAGTCCCAGGCTCTCAGACTTTGCGAGTTCCTAGGTTGGGCCAAGGCCCAACCTAAGCACATACAAAGACAATGGGCCTTAACTAACCAAGAGTCCAAATTGTCAACTCTGTCTTCCCTCATCAAAGAACTAGCCCATTTACTAAAACAAAAAAAGTGGCAAATAGTCACGGCTGAATCCTGTACAGGTGGTTTAATTGCTGGAGCATTTACCGAAGTTCCAGGTAGTTCAGAATGGTTTGAACGTGGTTTTGTGACGTATAGTAATTTAGCCAAGCATGAAATGCTGGGCGTTCCAAAAGAATTAATTGCAGAGTTTGGTGCTGTCAGCGAACAAGTTGCGCAAGAAATGGCTGCTGGTGCTTTAAAAAACAGCGCTGGGCAAATTGCCGTTTCAGTGACTGGTATTGCAGGGCCGGATGGTGGCAGTGCGGATAAACCTGTAGGTCTTGTTTGTTTTGCAGTAGCTTTTGGTCAGCACATTGAACTGGCAACAAAACATTTTACAGGCTCACGACAAGACATTCGTTTGGCCTCTGTTGCGTATGCTGTGTCAGCTGTTCTTCAAATAGTAAAAAAATACTAGAAAATCCTCCTTAATCCGTTTGCTGCCTGCCATCATCTGTGTGATAATTTCATTTTTGCACCTTAAACATGGAAACTATTATGGAAGAGAATAAACAAAAAGCATTATCAGCAGCATTGTCACAGATTGAACGGCAGTTTGGTAAAGGTTCCGTAATGCGTATGGGCGATAGTACGGTGTCACGCGACATTGAGGCTATTTCTACTGGTTCTTTGGGTTTAGATATCGCCTTGGGTATAGGTGGTTTACCTAAAGGACGTGTGGTTGAAATCTATGGACCTGAATCTTCCGGTAAAACAACTTTAACTTTACAAGTTATCGCTGAATGTCAAAAAATGGGCGGTACTGCAGCGTTTATCGATGCTGAGCATGCTCTTGATCCCAGTTATGCCCAAAAGCTTGGTGTTAATGTTGACGAATTATTAGTTTCTCAGCCAGATACCGGAGAGCAAGCACTCGAAATTACCGATATGCTGGTTCGTTCTGCCGCAGTAGATGTGATCATTATCGACTCTGTTGCTGCACTGACGCCAAAAGCGGAAATTGAAGGTGAGATGGGTGATACGCATGTAGGTTTACAAGCAAGACTTATGTCTCAAGCATTGCGCAAACTTACTGCAAATATCAAGCGATCCAATACCTTAGTTATTTTCATTAACCAAATTCGTATGAAAATTGGCGTGATGTTTGGCAGTCCTGAGACCACGACTGGTGGTAATGCCTTGAAATTCTACGCTTCAGTGCGTTTAGATATTCGCCGTATTGGTTCCATTAAAAAAGGTGAAGAAATTTTAGGTAGTGAAACACGAGTTAAAGTGGTTAAAAATAAAGTGGCGCCACCCTTCAAGATGACTGAGTTTGATATTCTATATAATGAGGGTATTTCTCGTGAAAGTGAAATTATCAACCTGGGTGTACAATTGAATCTGATTGAAAAATCAGGTGCTTGGTATAGTTACAAGCAAGAAAAAATTGGTCAAGGTAAAGACAATGTACGCTTGTACCTTAAAGATAATCCTCAAATTGCAGCAGAGATTGAGAAAATAATCCGCACTGAACTTTTGGAAAAGAAATTGCCAATTGCCGCAGCGGCTGAAGAGGACTTTGAGACTATTGATGAGTAAAGCATTTGATTGTGCTATGCGCCTGTTAAGCAGGCGTGAGCACGGTGCTTTAGAACTCTGTAAAAAATTAGAGCGTAAAGGTTTTACTAAGGACGAGGCACAACAAGCTTTAGATTTATGCCAAGAACTTGATGTACAAAGTGATACTCGTTTTATTGAAAGTTACAGTCGTTCGCGAATTCGTCAAGGTTATGGACCGGTAAAAATTATTCAGGAATTGAAAATCCGCGGTATTGATGCTGAATTAATTCATAAAGTGTTTGGCCAAGAACAACATGATTGGCATGCTTACGCTTTAGAAGTTTGGCAGAAAAAAACCAGAGGAGTGATTGCTGATTCCTTAGCTGAAAAACATAAGCAGCAACAATTTTTGTTGTATCGTGGATTTGAATCTGATGTGATTGTAGAGGTATTTAATACAAAATGAAAAGTTCTGAAATTAGACAAGCATTCTTCGATTATTTTATAAAACGTGATCATCAATTGGTTGCATCCAGCTCACTAATTCCTGCAAATGATCCTACTTTATTGTTTACTAATGCCGGTATGGTGCAATTTAAAGATGTATTTTTAGGAATTGAAACTACTGCTTCCAAACGCGCTGTATCCTCACAACGTTGTGTGCGCGCTGGTGGCAAACACAATGATTTGGAAAATGTGGGTTATACCGCAAGACATCATACATTTTTTGAAATGCTGGGTAATTTTAGTTTTGGCGACTATTTTAAAGAAGAAGCCATAGAATTTGCTTGGGAATTTCTCACTCAAGTATTAAATTTGCCTGAAGAACGTCTGTGGGTTACGGTCTATAAAGACGATAAAGAAACCGAAGATTTTTGGTTAAATCATATGAAGGTTTCGAAAGAACGCTTTTCTCGTTGCGGTGAAAAAGATAATTTTTGGTCTATGGGCGATACGGGACCTTGTGGACCTTGCACCGAAATATTTTACGATCACGGTCCTGATATTGCTGGCGGACCGCCCGGAAGTCCTGATGAAGATGGAGACCGATATATAGAAATCTGGAATCTTGTCTTTATGCAATTTAACAGAGATAAAGAAGGGCGCATGCATCCATTACCTAAGCCATCGGTTGATACTGGCATGGGATTAGAAAGACTGGCAGCAGTAGTTCAAGGTGTACACAGCAATTATGAAATAGATCTCTTTCAACACATTATTAAATCAATTGCTCAACTAGGTACCGATATTGATTTAGAACACACTTCATTAAAAGTAATAGCCGATCATATTCGATCCTGTAGTTTTCTAATCGTCGATGGCATAACACCAAGCAATGAAGGTCGTGGTTATGTTTTAAGAAGAATCATCAGACGCGCTGTGCGACATGGTAATAAACTAGGCTTACCTACGCCATTTTTCTCTAAATTAGTTCATTCATTAATCGAAGTTATGGGTGATGCCTATCCAGAACTTATTAAAAATAAAGCGCACATTGAAAAAACATTAAATCATGAAGAAAACCAATTCGCTCGAACTTTAGAACAAGGTTTACGCATACTACAAGAACAAATGCAGAATGTGCAAGGAACTGAAATTTCCGGTCAAGATGCATTTAAATTATACGATACTTATGGCTTCCCCGTTGATTTAACAGCAGATATAGCAAGAGAAAATGGCTTGCAAGTGGATATGCAGGGTTTTAATAAACTAATGCAACAACAGCGCGCACAATCACAAGCGGCAAGTCAATTCACTACGGATTATCATGTAAGTGCAAAATTGGATCAGCAATCTGAATTTCATGGCTATGATCAAGAACAGATGCCAGCAAAAGTCTTAGCAATTCTTGAAAATAATACAGAAACGCAAATACTCAACCCAGGTGCCAAAGCTGCAGTAGTTTTAGACAAATCACCTTTTTATGCTGAAAGTGGTGGGCAGGTAGGAGATAAGGGTTTTATTACAGATAAAGGCTTGCGTTTTCGTGTTGATGATACCCAAAAAGTTGGGCAGGCTATAGTGCATTATGGTGCGTTAGTTGAAGGTACTTTGAAAGTAAATCAAATGGTAAGCGCAGAAATTGATAGCCAAAGGCGAGATGCAATTCGTATAAATCACACAGCCACTCATTTATTGCATGCGGCATTAAAGGAAGTTCTAGGCGCACAAGTACAACAAAAAGGTTCTTTGGTGGATGCAGAACGTGCGCGTTTTGACTTTTCACATACTGAAGCATTAAGTGCAAAACAGATTCAGCGCGTTGAAAGCTTGGTTAATGATCAAGTTCGAGCCAACAATGAAGTTCAAACGCAAATTATGGACATTGAAAAAGCCAAGCAAAGTGGTGCTGTGGCTTTATTCGGTGAAAAATATGCAGATGCGGTGCGTGTTTTGAGTTTGGGTAGTTTTTCTAAGGAACTTTGTGGCGGAACGCACGCACGCAGGACTGGTGATATAGGTTTATTTAAAATTGTAGCTGAATACGGAATCGCTAGCGGCGTCCGACGCATAGAGATGGTAACCGGCGCTTATGCTTTAGCATGGGTGAGTGAGCAACAATCCTTATTAGAAGATATGGCTCAATCATTTAAGACATCCATTCCCTTATTAAAAGAGAAATTGTCACAATTCTTGCTAGAGAATAAAAAGCAAGAAAAAGAATTGGCGAAACTTTTAAGTGAAAAGGCCCAAAAGTCAGGCTCCGATCTGAAAACAGAAGCCGAATCAATCAATGGTATCAATGTACTGATAAAACAAGTTGATGGTATGGACGGTCAGACCATGCGTACTACTTTGGATAATTTGAAATCAAGTTTACCTGCTGCAGTGATTGTTTTATATGCAGTAGATCAAGATAAGATGAATGTAATTGCCGGTGTCAGTAAAGACATAGTAGGCAAAGCACCTTCAGCTGCGGATTTAGTGAAGCTCTTGTGCGGCAGAGGTGGTGGTCGAGAGGATATGGCTCAAGGTGGTGGTTCCGTGCCTGATGATTTAGCAGCCAAGGTAGAACAGATTAAAGAAATGATACGGGTATTATAAGAGACATACCCATGCTCCCTCTGAGTGGTCGGGGTACCATATGCTCCCTTCTCCCCTCTGGGGAGAAGGGTCGGGGATGAGGGGATAAGGTGGCACATTGCAAAATCAAAACCCTCATCCCCAGACGGAAGAAGGGAGCATTATGTCATCACAATAAGGATCTAATATCTATAAGGAGATAGTATGAGTTTCTTAGCAGAGTTCAAAAAATTTGCTGTGCGTGGAAATGCGGTAGATTTAGCGGTTGCCGTTGTTATGGGAGCTGCATTTGGTAAAATTATAAGCTCCATGGTTGATGGTATTATTATGCCATTACTCGGTATCTTATTAGGCGGTGTAAATATCGCTGACAAATCCTTTACTATAGGCAACGCAGTAATCAAATGGGGTGCCTTTTTACAAAACATTATTGATTTTACCATTATAGCTTTTGCCATTTTTGCAGCAGTCAAGCTGATTAATTTATTAAAAAAAGACGAAGTTGAAGAAAAAACACTCACTCATCAAGAACAGCTTTTGACTGAAATTCGTGATTTGTTGAAAGCGCCCGGAAAATAGGGTTTTAGCCTTTGCGAGCGTTACACATCTCTTGAATTATCCAACTTAATAGAGTAGCTTAATAAACAGTTGTTGTTTTATTTCAAGGAAGGTCAATAAACAAGGAGATTTTATGAATGGATTGTTGAATTTGATTGCTAATATAGTAATCTTCGGTTTGATTTTGTGGGTAATTAATGCATTTATTCCTATGCCTGGTGCAATTAAGAGCTTATTAAATATTCTGGTCTTAATCGTTTTAATTATTTATGTGTTACAGTATTTCCAATTAATTAATACCATAATCCCCATGATGCAAATACTGCGTTAAATACAAGTGTTGGGTCATTGACCCAACACTTGTGGCACCGTAACTTGATGTTGAGGCACACAGATGTTCTTCGGCAATCCAAACAAACCACTCGATTTACAAGGTATTCGTCCCGAATCTTGTGTCTTATTTAATGTAACTTGTGATTTAGGAATACAATCAAATGCATTCAAAAGCTTTGAGGTAGTATTACCAACCTTGGCTTCGTTATTAACCGAGGGTGTGGTTACAACTTGCTGTTGTTTTAATCGATACAAATTCGCCAAAATAATTACAGATTCCAGCACCATCAAGGCAATACCTATTGCAGGATTAAGCGCAAAGCCTATTGCAATTAGTGCTCCAGCTGCCACTAAAATAATTGTTGAATTGTACGATAAACTCACCAATAAATTTTGGAAAATATTTTTTTTGGTTTTTTTAGCTACATCAAATGCTGTCGCAATAGGAAATAATAATCCTTGCTGCACGACAATACCTGCTTGCTGCTCAACAATGGTATCACCAATACTTGATTTAACAGCAATACCTATATTTGAACTTGCAATGGCAGTCATATCATTAGCGGCATCGCCAACCATCGCCACCTTAGCGCCCTTATTTTTTAATTCTTGAATATAACTTGTTTTAGAGACTTCACCTGGCTCAGTGACCGCTCCTACTGTATTTGCACATATATTATCTTTTGGAATTCCTAATAATTGGGCATATTTTTCCGCAGTTGTTCTATTGGCTCCAGTACAAATATGAACGTTTTTTCCCAAAAGTTTTAATTGTTTAACCGTGGCAATTGCATCATCCCGTAAAGGATCAGCTAAGGCAATTTGTCCTACGATCGTGCTACCACGCACGATATAAACCGATCCCTTTTCAGGATTATCGTAGGGTTTATCAAAACGGGTGATTCCTTGTTTTAATACCATCTCCTTAGTACCGATTAGGAATCGTTCACCATTTATCACACCTTGAATTCCTGCGTGATGACTTTTATCCACAGCGCTTAGTGTTAATGGTTGGCTGGAAACAATACCCTTGCTTTTTATGTACCTATTAATAACTTTTGCTACTGGATGATCGGATTGTGCTTCCAATAAAGCAACATGCATCAATAATTCTTCATCAGTAATATGCAGTTCCTGGACTGATATTTCACCTTTAGTTAGTGTGCCATTGAGATCAAAAACCACGGTATCAATATCTGCTGCTGCTTGCAGGGCTTTTCCATTTTTAAAATGAATGCCTGAATCAGCCGCTTTTTTCATGCCAATTTTAACTGCCAAGGGTGTTATCAAACTTAAAGCGCAGGGACAGGCGCTGACCAAGACAGATATAACACATTGAATCGCAAGGATTGGATTAAATACACAGCCTATCACTATGCCGGAAATAACTGCTACTGCCAGCAAACCGGGTATAAAATATTTTAGGATTTTATTGGCCAGAATTTCAACGGGTGCTTTTTCTTTATTGGCTTTACTAATGTTTTGTGCGATTAATGATAGATACGAATTGTCAAAGGTTTTTGTCACCCGCATTTCTAGAGAAGGGATGTGGGGAGCTAAAGTCATGCCAGATTTTACAGAGTCGTTTGCATTAAAATGTTTTAACGAAGGTGAGCCGTCAATACGTGTTGTATAAAGTTGCGCTTCTTGGGTCAATAGCCCATCAACGGGAATAACCCCGCCTTTTTTAATTATAATAATGTCATTAGGCACTAATTCTTTGATGGAGACTTCTTTATTGGGATCGCCTTTTAAAGTAACTAAGGGTTCAACGCAATCGCGCACATCCAGATTTGTATTTATTTTATCCAGAAGAGTGTGTTCAATCGCTTCACCTAAATGCCAAAATCCTAAAACGAAAGGAGCTGATTCCGCCATCAGCGGTAAGCCTGGTATGAAAAAACTAAGGATAGAAACAACAACAATGGTCAGAGTGCTTATGGTATATAAAGTTGCCATACTCCATTTTCTTTCACGTAAGGCTTGCCAGGCTGCAAGAAACACATTGCGTCCTAAATATAAGGTCAACAGGGTGGAAATAGCTGCCAGGATATAAATAGCAATCATAGGTATATTAAAACTTGCAATAGAAATGACTAGCATGCCTATGCCAAATAATATCCCCAAGCCAGCTTTTAACCAGTGGTTTTCTTTGTGATCATGGCTGTGGCTATGTCCATGATTATCATGACTGTGACTATGCCCATGACTATGATGGCTGTGGCTATGTCCATGATTATCATGGTTGTGGCTATGACCATGATTATGATGGTGTTCCCCAGAGCAGTGATCATCCTTTTGTTCACTAACTGGCGGCTTGTTTACATTCGTATACGACATACAGTTCCTTTATTCACAACAAAGATATACCATGGTGTTTAAAAAGTGATATAATATAACACTTGGTTAAGTGTTACAATATAACAGTAGAAGATTTTATTCAGGCAGTGACTTAGTACTTTATGCTGAGCCTGCAATAGGAACAAACGCTCCCTTACGGTCACAGGCTCGGGAGCAGGATCCTGTATTTTTGAATATAAAACATGATAAAATAAACCCTTAAAACTAGGGTGTTTTGACAGTTGCCAGCAGGCGTAGGGATGTGCGATTATGAATTGTCAACACACCATATAACTCTATGATAATTTATGAAAAATAATTTGTTAGACAAAGCTCAGAAGCATTGCATAAATCATGGATATCGTTTTACTTCTCCCAGGGAGCGAGTTCTTAAAATATTGCTTGAAGAGAAGAAACCGCTAGGGGCTTATGATATTTTGCAAAGATTATCTAAAGAAGTTGAGAGTCCTAATGCACCTACGGTTTACCGTGCTATCCAGTTTTGGCATCAAGAGGGTTTCATTCATTGTATCGATAGCCTTAAATCCTACGTTGCCTGTTCGGGTGGACATCATATAGGGCAAGCACAATTTCTTATTTGTAATCAATGCGATTTGGTTAAGGAATTAAAAACGGTAATTGATTTTAGTCCAATAACGGAATTAGCTAAATCCATTCATTTTTCTATTAAGAACTTCACTGTAGAAATCAAAGGGCTGTGTGAGCACTGCGCTTAATTATACCCCCATCTTTTTATAAGCAAAAAATGGCAGCCTTATAATAATCCCCATGATTAATCCCCAAAAACCAGGATAATAGAATTGTCGTTTATTCTTCCTCAAGGCAGTCAAACAAGCCTTAGCACAATCAACAGGTGGTGCGGCATAGAAAATTCCAGGTTGGCCATAAGTTTGTCGGGTATCGATAAATCCTAATCGAGCAACGCATAATCTTTGACTCTTGGCCGCTTTTTGTTGTAAACCTTGCAAATACACTTCAATAGCAGCCTTACTTGCCCCGTATAAACTATTTTTTGCGCGTCCACGACAGGCAGCAACGGAACTTAAGAATATTAAGTTGTGTTCTTTTTGTTGCTTATTTAAATAATTATGAATGTATAAACTAGTTGCTAGTATGTTTATATTAATTAGTCGGCTTATCGTTTCATTGGTTAAATGTTCATTCGTTGTAAAATCGCTGTGCGCTATAAATAAATCCAGTTCTTGATCACTTTCTAAAATAGAGACTAAATGTGCTGTGTTATCATTCATATCTAAAATTATCGTTTCACAAGGAACCTTATAACGCAGTCTTATATCGGCCGCTATAAGTTCCAGATGCTCTTTATTACGAGCGATTAAGCGTAGGGCAGAGCCTTCTGCTGCAACCAGATGGGCAAAGTGTTCTGCTATAATGGACGTGGCCCCAAGTACTACCCATGTTCTTTGATTCATATTATTATCCCTAATCGTGTTGCCATATCTGAACGCATGCCGGATTGATTTTCAGTTATAATTTCTTGGAATTTTTGATAGTTAGGGTACATTGTTTGAAATTGATCCTGATTTAGTTCCAAATCTTTTGCTAAATAGATTTTTCCGGCTTGCTCACTAATATACTGATTCATGGTTCTAATGGCTTTACGTGCTGCTTCGTTATATTTGAAATCAATAGCCAGAGTGAATCCTGCTTGGCAAAAAGATAATAAACCAACTCCTGGTCGTGTGAATAATTTAAGCACGGCCAGCATGGGCGAAGCTTTATGTTGTTTCATTATCTCTTGCAGCTTGGTAATAGTGGCGAGGGCCTGCTCTTGGCTAAATACGGCTTGGAATTGGATTAAACCCTTAGGTCCATAAACGCGATTCCAATGGGCAAGGCTATCTAACGGATTGTTAAACTCTTGCAGGCTCTGCGTTTCCACGCTTTTTACTTGACTGGCATACATGCGATTAAAGAGTTTCATATTCCAATCATAAACTAAAGAAAACGGAAATTTAGGTACTGAATGAGTTGCTGTTTTTTTTACGATGCCAGTGTCGCAATGATTCGCTAGCGAAACTAATGATGTAGGCGATTGATTAAGTAAATCCATCCAAGCCACCTGATAGTCGTAGTTTAAGCCCTCAGTTGCCAAGAGATGAATGAGTTCACTTAAAGAATTACATACCTTATTGCTAACAGTAACAAATTTTGATGCCTTACGCAGCTTAAGGCCTATTTTGGTGATGATACCTGTAAGTCCCAAACCACCAATAGTTGCGTAAAAAAGTTCACTATTGTCATCCTTACTGCAACGCAAGATTTGCCCATTACAGAGCAATTCTATCCATGCTATATGTTGCCCAATACTGCCTTCATGGTGGTTGTTTTTTCCATGGATGTCATTGGCAACTCCACCAGCAAGTGTTGCATATAAAGTACCTGGAATAACTGGTGGAATGAACTCAGGATGAAGCTGCATGAGATCATAAAAGGTAACTGCACCTTGGCAGCTTAAGATTTGGCTGTTTTCATCAAAACTAATTAAATGGTTCAGTCGGGAAGTATCAATTACATAACCTTCAGAGTTAAAGCAGCAGTCGCTATAACTTAAACCAGCTCCTCTAGCCAAGTTAGGCTTGGGGCAGAGCGCAAGTTCTTTTTCATCTTCAGGACGAAGACAAAGAGCTTCACTCCAAAGAGCACGGCCAAAATTGGTAATTTGTTTTTTGTTAGAGGGAATCACTTTCTGCCTTTCAAAGGTCTAAGGTTTATGATTTTCTCATGTTTTTTAAAAATTAACTATAATTGATAGAGAGAGTTTTACGATACCCTGACAATCGCAGCGCGGTTACTGCGTCGGATGGTTTGAGATGGTGGAGACACAAATCAAGGAGAATTGCCATGAGCTACATAATAAGGATATTAGCCTTAACACTATTAATCGCTCCCAGCCTATATGCTGCTAATATTCCAGCTGACTCTCTAGGCGCTGAAAAATACAATAGTATGAAATGCGTTGATGAGGCATCACAGATCTGCATTAATAATTCCTGTTTAAATTCAGATCAAATTGACTGTCTTGATAATTGCCGAACTTTGGCGCAACAAAAATGCCAAAACCAAAGTAATTAGAATTACTTGGCATATCACTTGCATGAGTTAATACTACATTAGAGCAGGCGCATTATGGGAGAACCATTATGTCACAACTGAATAAAATCACAGTACAATTGCCTGCTGGTATCAAACCCGTCAAAGTTATAGCTGTTTCTGCTGGAAAAGGTGGTGTTGGCAAGAGTACGGTTGCTGTTAATCTAGCTTTGACACTAGCAAAAAATGAAAATAAAGTTATGTTGTTGGATGGTGATTTAAGTCTGGGAAATGTTGATATTATGCTTGGATTACAAAATAAATACAACTTGTCTCATGTTGTTCAAGGAATATGTGCTTTAAGAGACATCATAGTTCACGGCCCTAATGGAATAAGAGTAATTCCAGCCGCTTCAGGCCTTGAATACATGGCTCAGTTGACAACGGCGGAGCATGCAGGAATTATTGACTCATTCAATGAATTGACTGACGATTTGGATTATATGATTATTGATACTGCAGCCGGAATTTCTGATACAGTATTAAGTTTTACGCGTTCATCTCATGAGTTAATTGTGGTCGTTTGTGATGAGCCCACTTCATTAGCTGATGCGTATGCTTTAATTAAAGTTATGGGTAAACGATTTGAATGGACACATTTTCACATTCTTGCCAATATGATAAGAAGTGGAAAAGACGGTCGTGAGTTATTTGAAAAATTGTGTTCAATGACCGATCAGTCTTTGGACGTACAATTGGATTATTTGGGATCTATTCCTTTTGATGAAAATGTGCATCAATCGGTAAAAAAGCAAAAACCAGTAGTGTTGGCCTACCCTGGATCCAGTGCCGCACGGGCATTGAATGACTTAGGTGGCCTGGTTGCTAATTGGAATTTTAAACCTTTGCTGGGGGGAAATACCAGTTTCTTCCTGGAACGTTTAGTTTCTGGAGAAAATCGCATTTAAGGTGTTAAATTAAGGAGAATTTAGTGGACGCTTTGGCTGCAAGTAGCAAAGTAAATCAACAAACCCAAGAAGCCTTGGTAAAAACGCATGCCATATTGGTAAAGCGTATAGCACACCATTTGTTGGGTCGTTTACCACAAACTGTCTTACTTGATGATTTAATTCAAGCAGGGATGATGGGCTTGTTAGAAGCAGCGCGTCATTATGATGCCAGCAAAGGTGCATCATTTGAAACTTATGCCGGGATTCGCATTAAAGGATTTATGCTCGATGAAGTACGCAATAATGATTGGGTGCCTCGTTCCGTGCACCGCAATTCGCGTATGATTTCTCAAGCAGTAAAAACTGTAGAACACCGATTGGGACGAAGTGCTACGGATGCGGAAATTGCAACAGAGTTGAACTTGCCCTTAGAAGAGTATCAAGAAATGCTGCAAGATTCTGTAAGTTGTCATTTGTATGGCTTTGATGATTTAGGCGTTTCTGATGATTTGTTAGTTGTTGAAACGGCATCTGGGGCTAATCAACCACATACAAATGTCATTCAAGAAGATTTGATGAATTGTTTGAGTCAAATAATAGCCAGTTTGCCAGAAAAAGAAAAACTAGTTTTATCTTTATACTACGAGCAAGATCTTAATTTGAAAGAAATTGGTGAGGTGCTCGAAGTCAGTGAATCGCGGGTCTCACAAATACTTAGTCAAGCAACCTTGCGTCTTAAATCGCGTATGCCAGAGTAGCTTGAACTTAAGTTTCATTGTATACTTTATAATCCACGAAATTAGAAAGAATCATTAATGTTAGAAGTAAATCAAGTAAATCTACAATTAACCAATCTGTTGGAGCGCATTGAGTCTCTTCGGGGGTATCTTTGACTTTGATCACAAGAGTGAACGTTTAGAAGAAGTAGTGCGAGAGTTAGAATCCTCTACTATTTGGAATAATCCAGAACAAGCGCAAGCTTTAGGACGTGAACGAACCCAATTAGAGGCAATTGTATTATCTTTGACCCGTTTGAAACAATCAGTACTCGATTTTAGTGAATTATTTGAATTGGCTCGAACAGAAAACGACGAACAAACTATCAATGACTTGGCTAATGAATTGACTGCTGTTGAAGCAGAAGTTTCAGGGCTTGAATTTCGACGCATGTTTTCAGGGACTATGGATGCCT
>JBAZRP010000029.1:0-15440 GCA_041662885.1 Legionella sp. | reverse complement strand
CTGCTGGAAGTATCGAATTTGAACCACCAATAGCTCCCACCGCACATATCTTTTATCAAAGTAGAGCTAAATGGGAAGATAGTTTAGCTAAAATCCATAAATTTGATCAGTTTCCCTTCGTACAGGACCAAAAATAGCACTGGGATATTTATGGAATGTACAGGTATATTATGACGACGTAAATTAGCAAGAATAGATGCCTGTCCTAGCGATATAGCAGGATCTTTTGGTCGTGTCCAATCGAGACTAGCTAAAATCAATTTTCTCATAGAACTAATTTTAGGTGCTGAACCGAATAGTGCGGGCAACATTAATGTGGCTCCCAAAAAATGCCCAAACCATACCTTATTGATCATAAAGAACACAGGGTGTTCTGTTCGGACTAAGTTTCATTTATTTGTCGGCACGTAATGATGGTCCCCGCCACCTAAATATATCTTTAAATTATTTTTTGATATATTTAAAGGATTAGATGATTTTTGCGTTTTATGAACTATAGTATAAACAATATCATTAAAGGCAGATACAGTCGTAAAATGCATTTTTTATAAAAGGAGACAATAAATTTATGTCTGAGAATACTCCGGATCAACGCCAATTACTTTATCAGCTAATGACGAGTGAAGAGCGTTATCAAAACTTTATGAATGCTACATCAGACGCTATTTTTGTTCATAATTTAAACGGATTAATACTTGATGTTAACAATGCCGCATGCCAATCTCTGGGTTATACTCGCCAAGAACTTATTAACACTTATGCTTGGGAAGTAGAGATTGCTATTAATGAAGAAACAATTAAACAAAATATATTAAAATTGCCAAATGGACCCTTTAGCTTAGAAGGTCGTCACAGAAAAAAAGATGGAGCAACCTTCCCAGTAGATGTGCGTTTAAGTGTATTTAATTCTATGGATCAACAATTCATATTAGCAATCGTTCGAGATATATCAGAACCAAAACGTGCACAAGCTACTATAAGAAAATTAACCCGTGCCTTAGATCAAAGCCCTCTAGTAACCATAATTACTGACAAAACACACACAATTGAGTATGTGAATGAAGTAACAATTGTGAATATAGGTTATGATTACAATGAAATCGTAGGTCAAAATTTCCTGGTTTTAAAAACAGAGAACACATCTTTGAATGTTTATAATTCTATTTGGGAGCAATTAAATAAGGGTGACAAATGGCATGGGAAATTGTCAATCAAAAGTAAAACTGGTGAATATCTTCAACCAACAGTTATTATTTCACCATTGCGTGATGAAAATAATATAGAAATTACACATTATCTAATTATAATGGATTTCTCTATTCTATGAGTACACTATAACATTAGCTTTTACCTCATCTTTATAATTTTCCAAGGTACGCTTTTTTCATTCCGTCAGTTTGCTAATTGATTATTATTAATTCAAATTTGTAACGAACGTAGGGGGCAGAACTTGAGGTTGTGTGTCTTGCCTTTTGCTTTTTCAATTGTGCACAAGGCAAAAGCTCTGCGCGATCCCATAGGGCTTTATAAAAAACTTACGCAAATTTTTCTATCCCCAATAAAGTAATTTCTTCCATGTGCAACTTGGTAATTATCGATTATCAGTATGTCATTTTTCTGCCATAAAAATGACCGTGTTTGCGCGCGAATTTCCTGATCGATTTTATTAAGATATTTTTTTGGTATTTTTGAACCATCAGGAAAAGTAATTTCAAATCCTAATCTATAGAATGAATTTACTAAAGAATACATATAATAACTTTTGAGATCGATATAATTTTTACCTATATATATAGGTGTCAACCTCCATGCGATAGTTTTCTTTTTTGGGTGCACCACCGTGGCAGATATATGTTCACTTACTGATAATTTACCGGGTAATACTTTCACTTTTTGCCCTAGTTTATCGCATATTGCAATAGCCTTATCAACATCACACGTTGCATAACTTTCCTCCCAAGACTTCAAGGCTTGGGTATTTTTAGAAAGTAACCTCAGGAAATTTCTATTAGAAATGAAGTGGTTGATAAATATAACACCATCAGCAAATACCGCTTTTATGCTATCGTCTAAGCACTCATAAATTTTTTGGAAATTAGTTAGAGGCGTTTGGCCAAATTGCTCGGAGGGGGTCTGGCACCAAAAGATTATTGTTTCAGGCATCCTGTTCGTATAGCTCATTTCTAAGTGTTGGGGAATGATATCCTGAGGAGGCGTATTAGTTGATGTATAGACATCCGCCAAAACAGCGCTTCTGGGTGAGTTTCCTCCCAAATAGGAGCCTAAGGACTCTTTCTTAAAATACTCCTTAGTAAATTGAGAAAAATTCTTAGGATCATCTACTGTAAACCCTCTTAAAAGTACTGCGCCATATTCCAACATCAATTCATCGATAACCTCTCTTTCTTCTAGCAGATACGCACTTAAATCCTGAAAAGAGGCTTCCTTTGTTGACTCAATAACAGCCAATAGATTTTGATCTTCGAAAAAAGGAGCTGTTTTACGCACTGAAACCATTTAAATCTCCCCCTATTCTTGTGCAGCTAGCAAGGGTTTTTGATGATTTTCAAGCACACTGAACATCAAATATTCTTTACTAATGCCCCACTCTTCAGGAAAATACCGTTTTTACTTCTAAATTATAGCCTAACTGATCAAATTTTCAACCAAATAGCAGGATAAAATGAGGGCAGGGATGAAAACGCAGTGCCTTTGTGGGCGCTTCTTGCCTTTTGCTTTTTAAACAGAAGGAAGTGTAGGCTTGTCAGCCCATAGCCGTCAGGCCAAGAGAATCATAGTATTAAATAAGCTCTGACTGCCCATTTTCCATCCGGAACGTCATCCAGAGCGAAGCGAAGGATCTTCTCTTAAGTTAGCACAGATGTAGCTTGAGAGAAGATCCTTCGCTTCGCTCTGGATGACGTGCAGAGAGAAAGCTTCCTTAGCCTTACAGATATGGCTTGTCAGGCCAGCCTACAATTGTTCTGCTTGCTGAGAGAAGATGCTGAACTTGTGGGGATCCCTCAGGGCCCAACCTACGTTTTCTTCATTTTCGCTTGCAATTTCCTCAGGTTCAGATGTAACAGCACCAAAAAATCCGAAATATTCCATCCAGGATAATTTTTTCTCTACTGCTACTGCCTGTGGTTTTTTTTCAACAACTAAGCTCTTTGCTTGCTTTGCAGGTGCGTTTATAAATTCCAAATCTTTAATAAAATTTATAGGAGTATTGGTCACTAAATCCAATTCAATTAATCTTCGCGCTAATTTTCCTCGAGTTCGAACCTCATTCCATTTGTGTAAAAAATTCCTAACTAAATGAACAACAATTATTACCACAACAATACCAATAACTACTGGTGCTCCGCCAGGAGCTAAACACCAAGCGCTCATTAAACCTAATAAAACTAAGGAGGCCACAAAATTTAGTATTGCGGCATTTCTATGCTTTATATAGGAACCCTCCAATCGCATAGAAATTTGGCGTTCCTCCACTGAATAATTCGCATTCATTTTTGGTCGCTGTTTATATACCGAATAAATTTGATAGGCATAAAAAACTTCTTTTACAACATTAACAGCCGAGGCAGCAACGAATAAAGCAACTATCATTGGCGTCATGGGAGCTGCCGCTATAATCCATAATATATAAGCACTACTATTTAAGACAAAATTGGCACCGAGAAAGACCGCATCGTAAATACGTTCAAGGATTGATTTTTTCTTTTCAAATAAATTACTCACAAAATCATACGATGTAGTAATAGTAGTAAATAAAAAACCCAGATACGGTAGGCCTTGTGCGGGATTTGTTAAATAATGAAAAATCATCAGTGCTGGCGGAAAAAAAGCCACCAGAAATGTTATAACAAGAAGAATTAATATCGTATAAAAAACTACCGAACGTGTTAAAAATCCGGCTTTGTTTTCAATTAAGTCTATAAATAAATCAATTTCTAAATCAGTCTGATGTCTATGGATATTTTTAATTTTAATTAAAACGTCATATAAAGAGTATTTACGTCCCACATAATGAGCCCATTTACCCGGATCAATGTGCAATCTGGATAATAAATTTTTTAGCGCTGCCAATAATTCAGGATGATCATCAATAGCTGTTTGATGAAAAACACTATGTCTTAAAATTGCATTATCACCATAAACTTTCATGTGCTCATGTAAATCAGCTTCTGAAATTTCTTTGTTTATAAAAGCTGTAAACTGTTTCATTGTCTGTACAAGTTTGGTCATAGGTAGCAATCTAAGTCGGTAAAATGTACTATAGAAAAAAGCTTTATATCATTAGACAGAAAACAGATAAAGGAATATAAATGCCACAGTTCATCTTTTTTATAGTATTGCTTGTTTCGAGTAATTGTTTCGCGCAGGATCGCGAAATTGCCATCACTATAGACGATTTACCTTTGGTAGCCTCTAAAATGAATACCGAGGGTAATATCAAACGTTCGACAGAACGCTTTAATAATATAGTCCAGGCCTTCGTCACATATAAAGTACCTGCCACAGGATTTGTGATTGCTGGAGCTATAGAAAAAGGTCAATGGGCTTTTCTAGAACAATTTCGCCAAGCTGGATTTATGTTGGGCAATCATACCTATTCTCATTACAATTTAAATCAAATGAGCGCCGAAAAATATATCGCCGACTTGGATCACGCTGATAAAATTTTAACTCCCATCATGACCAATCCTAAATATTTTCGCTATCCTTATCTGGCTGAAGGCAATAAAAATAACAAACAAAAAGTCTATGATTATTTACAAGCACATAACTACACTATTGCCCCAGTAACCATCGATAGTAAAGATTTCGAGTTTAATGAGTCCACTTATAAGGTCCCTTTTCGCTCTAGAGAACAGTATATTCAAAAGCTCAAACCACGTTATCTTGCCTATATTTGGAATCAAACCTTAAAAGCAGAAAGCAAAAGCAAAGGGCAGCATTCCAAGCAAATTTTGCTCATCCATGCCAATGTTCTTAATAGTTATCTGTTACCGGATATTCTGGAAATGTATCAGAAAAATGGTTATAAATTCATAAGCTTAACTGAAGCATTGAAAAATCCTGCCCCCGGCTTAAATGCGCCTGGCAGTAGCGAAAGTAGCGACGATTTTTTAGAGGATGAACTGTTTGATATTCACTAGCCAGCAAAATATGTTGCTAAAAATCTCAAAATGTGTATAATACCACTCCTATGAGTAGAAAAATAATATATGTTTTTATAGGTTTAGCTTACATATCAGTGCGAAGTATTTGGCCCTTCATGCAGCATCACGAGGACCAAACGACGGTGCATACCATCAAGAAAGTAGTAATCAAAAAAGAAGCACCAGCGAAAGCCAAACCTGAATCGCCCCAAGTAGGCACTATAGATAAGACGCCCAAAAAATTTAATGCGTCTAATACTGGTGCATTGAAAAAGATTTCTTTTGAGCAATTACCTGGATGGGAAGAGGCAGAGGTTAAAAAATCTTTATTCGCTTTTCAAAAATCCTGCATTACTTTTTTAAAACAAAAACCAACACGTCAAGTCGGTTCATCCCAAATTGATTTACAAGCCGGTGACTGGCGTCCTGCATGTCAGGCAGCTTTGTCTATCGATACCATATCTGAAGACGCAGCTCGAGTCTTTTTTGAAAAATGGTTTAGTCCGATAAAATTAGATCACAAGAAAAAATCCCAAGGTTTATTTACCGGCTACTACATGCCGCAATTTGAAGGCAGTTTGACGCGCACGGAACACTTTAATACACCAATTTATGGTTTACCTAAAAAATTACATTCAAGCTCTGGTAATTATTATACACGTGAAGAAATTGATAAGGGTGTACTAAAGGAAAAAGCACCAGTAATTGCCTGGATAAATAGCCCGGTTGAAAGACTCTTTTTAGAAATTGAAGGTTCTGGAGTAATCAAACTAACAAATGGCAAAGATATTTATCTTGGTTATGCCGGTGAGAATGGCGCGCCTTATACTTCCATTGGTTCTGTACTGATTAAAAGTGGCGTTATGACCCGTCATAATGCTTCGAAAAATGCCATTAAAAATTACTTGGAAAACCATCCCGAGAAAGTAAACAGCATCCTTCATAAAAACAAATCTTTTGTATTCTTCCAAAGTTTAGATAAACATATGGGCTTAGGAGCAAAAGACACCGCTCTTACGCCTGGTTACTCTTTAGCAGTGGATCATAAATACATACCTTTTGGCGCGCCCTTATGGCTTGCCACTAAAAAACCCAATGCCGAAAAATTTCACAGACTCATGATAGCTCAAGATACTGGAGGAGCTATTCGTGGCTTAATGCGTGGTGATATTTATTGGGGTTCAGGTAAAACAGCTGCATTCTTAGGCGAAAATATGAAAAATAAAGGCCGCTATTGGATGCTCATACCAAAATTTGCTTTAAGCCGTCTGGCAATGAAGTTTGGTGTTAAGTCTTAGCATAATGATTAATACCAATTTTGATGCGTTCACGCTCTTTATTCTTGCGCCATAAATTAGTATCTCTAAGCGAATAAACACAGCCGCAGTATTCCTGCTTATAAAACTCTTCGCGTTTAGCAATTTCATACATGCGCTCAGAACCACCGTTTTTACGCCAATTGTAAGTCCAATATTCCATGCCAGGGTAACGACTGGCTGCGCGTATGCCCGATTCATTAATCTGATTCATATCCTTCCAGCGAGAAATACCTAAAGAACTGCAAATCACGGGAAAACCATGTTCATACGCATAGAAAGCTGTACGTTCAAAACGCATATCAAAACACATGGTACACCGTTTGCCACGCTCAGGCTCCCATTCCATACCCTTAGCACGCTCAAACCAATTATCTTTATCATAATCAGCATCTATAAAAGGTATGTTGTGTTTGTTGGCAAACTGCACATTTTCTTGTTTTCTGATTTCATATTCTTGTATGGGATGAATGTTTGGATTATAGAAGAAAATGGTGAAATCAATTTCTGAACTAATCAAAGCTTCCATTACCTCTCCTGAACAAGGAGCGCAACAAGAATGTAATAATAATTTATCTGCGCCATTTGGCAATTCAAGACGTTCTCTTTCAATCATTTTTTTGTTCCGGCATATTAATAAAATGCTGACGATAATAAATTAATTCATCTATTGATTCTTTAATATCATCTAAAGCTACATGTTTTGACTCTTTCACTATTCCTTTTAATAATTCAGGACGCCAACGTGTCGCCAATTCTTTTAAAGTACTCACATCCAAATTTCGGTAATGAAAGAAAGCCGCCAATTCAGGCATGTATTTGTATAAAAATCTTCTATCTTGGCAAATGCTATTACCACACATAGGTGATTTCCCTTTATCCACATACGGTTTTAAAAAATCTATCGTTAATTGCTCTGCTTTCGCTTCGGAAATATCGCTAGCTAAAACTTTTTGAACCAAACCTGACTGATTGTGTTGCCTGGTATTCCAAGCATCCATACCATCGATCATGGCTTGTGATTGTGCAACAGCTAATACTGGACCTTCGGCAAGGATGTTCAAATGCGCATCAGTGATTACGGTCGCAATTTCTATGATTCTATCTTTTTCCGGTTCTAGTCCGGTCATTTCCAAATCGATCCAGATTAAATTTTGATTATTTTTCATTTGGTTTCCACGATTTTAGTATCAATTCGACACAAGCAACACGTCGCTGATGCAAACCTTCTTTGATTTGCACACCTGAATAACCTTGTTCTATAAGGTGCTTTGAAGTTATTTTAACACATTCTGCTAGTAAATAACTCCATTGTTTGCCGGGCTGGTAGTCAATTTCTACACCCCGACCTTGTGCATCCGCCTGACAGGCAATTAATAAATCATAAAATTGCTTGGGTCTACGAAAGGCATCAGCCTGCTCCATTAAACGCACAATGGTTCCTGCACGTAATTCCATTACCTTACTGATATCTCTATGGAAACGCGATACCAGTACTGCCAAAGATCGGTACTCATTAGGAATACGTAAACGTTGACACAAATTTTCAATGACTGCCACTCCCTTTTGCTCATGACCTTTGTGACTGGGCCAATCGCTCATTGGCGTAATAGCCTTACCTAAATCATGTACTAATGCTGCAAAACGAATCACCGGATCTTCCGTCAAAGTCACTGCCTGTTGTAAAACCATTAGGGTATGCACTCCGGTATCAATTTCCGGGTGATGGTGGCAGGGATTTGGCACTCCAAACAAGGCATTCAACTCAGGCAATACTACTCTTAGAGCATCACAAGCACGCAAGGTTAGAATAAACTGCTCTGGATTTTTTTCCTGCAAACTCCGCTGCCATTCTTGCCATACCCGCTCAGCAACCAAATGCGTTAACTCACCATTTTTTACCATTTGGTACATTAATTGTCTTGTTTCGTTGGCTATAGTGAAACCAAGATGATGAAAGCGTGCGGCAAAACGAGCAACGCGTAAGACTCTAACGGGATCTTCAGCAAAGGCTGCAGAAATGTGCCGTAATACTTTATCTTGTAAATCCTGTTGACCGTTATAGGGATCAATTAAATTACCCTTTTCATCTATGGCCATTGCATTAATGGTTAAATCACGTCTTAATAAATCTTCTTCCAATGTCACTGCCGTACTGTAATCGCATTCAAAACCATAATATCCAGGAGCTGACTTACGCTCTTTGCGCGCAAGAGCGTATTCTTCTTGAGTCTTGGGATGTAAAAAAACCGGGAAGTCTTTACCCACTTGACGAAATTTTTGTGCTAGCATTTGCTCTGGATTGGCTCCTACAACCACCCAATCTCTTTCGTGGATAGGAAGTCCCAATAATTTATCGCGAACAGCACCACCGACCAAGTAGACTTTCATTAGTTCTCATTTACCTTCATACTGTACCATTAATTGAATAGACTATTATATCATGAGTAAAAGACGAATTAATAAGCAACAATCAGCCAGAATTGAAAAAATCCAACAGAACTATCATGACAGCCTAGAAAATAGTCAGGAAACTTTAGCTGATGGTTTAGTGATTACTCGCTTTAGTAAACATGTCCTGATTGAAGATAAAGAAGGAAATAGAATTCACTGTTCCATTAGACCCAATTTAGAAATCCTGGTTGCAGGAGATCGCGTCATCTGGCAAGCAGAGGGAGAAACACAAGGCGTTGTAGTCAGTATTTATCCAAGAACAAGTATCCTGGCCAGACCCACTACTGCTGGATTACAAAAACCGGTGGCAGCTAATATTACGCAACTCATCATAGTCATCGCTCCAAAACCTGAAATTGCCTGGCCGCTGCTGGATAGTTATCTGATAATGGCAGAAACTCTGCGGTTAAAAGCAGTAATTCTTATGAATAAAACTGATTTACTGAGTCCCGAACTCAAACAAGAATTTTTAAACGATTACCAACCCCTAAGCTACCCCATCCTTTTTACTTCTATGCAGCTTAAAAAAACCTATGCGGATTTAAAAGAAGTACTCAATAATCAGATTAGTGTGTTTGTCGGCCAATCGGGTGTTGGTAAATCCTCATTAATTTCAGGCATCCTGCCCCATGAGGAAAATATTTCCACCGGCGACATTTCAGAGGTGTCACAGTTAGGACGGCATACTACTAGCAATTCACGCTACTACCCGGAGTGAGAGAATTTAACTTATGGAATATGGATGTGGCGAGTATTGCGAAAGGTTATAAAGAATTTGCACCTTATCTATCCCAGTGTAAATTTCGTAATTGCCTGCATGTAAATACGCCCCATTGCGCCGTGACTGAGGCTTTAAATAACAGTTTGATTTCACACAAAAGATACACTAATTTTTTAAAATTATGTGAGCAATTTGCCAAATAAGCAGTCTTCATTAATGATCTAGCGCAAAGAGGTCATCTGTTGTACCTTACATTAGTGCACGTTATTAACCTTGATGGCTGATCAATTAATGCGCTTTGCGAGGAGTTTTATAATATGACATTTAAGATTTTTGCGTCAGGACGCAGTTACGGAGCGCTAGTCCTACTTGCTCTTTAATGAAAGTGGACTAGAATTAGTAGTACAACGACAAATTAAGGAATAATCATGACTGGTTTACATGGAAAAGCTTCTGGCGAATCAAGAATCAAAGGTTCTGCCAATGAATTGTTACGTGATAGTCAAAAATTGGCTAATGATATTTATGAAGAAGGAATGAGCAAAGTATCAAAAAAAGTTAATGAAGTTGAAGATGTAGTTCAAGATTACTCAGATGTTCTGATTAAAAAAATTCATGCAAATCCTATTAGTTCCGTTTTAGTAGCTGTTGGCGTGGGTTTTCTAATCTCTTCAATTTTCAAAAAATAATGGAACTTATTGATCACGTTAAAAGTTTTGTTAGCGGAAATGTAAAGATTGCTTCAAGTTTATTTACCTTAATAAAACTTGAGGCAAAACTTGCAGGTCTTAGTATTTTTTCTGTCTTATTAAATAGTATTATGCTTTTAGTAGTTTTGATGACCTCTTGGATTTTTGGAATGGTCTTACTACAGCATATTTTTTGGATACTATTTAATAATTTCATATTGTCCCTTGGACTAATCCTGGTTTTCAATTTACTGCTCTTTTGTATATTAATGAAAACTCTTACAGCTAACCTCCAAAAAATGAGTTTTGAAAAAACCCGAGAATTTTTTTCACCTGATAAGAGGCAATTATGAGTAGGCGTAGTAAAGTAATTCGTGAAATTACCCAAACTCAAATGCATCTAAAAAGCTTACAAAAACAGGTGCGCAAAGATAAACACTACCTGCACAATTTTTTTTACCAACATCAGGCAACTTTAACTTTGGCAAGCAGCGTGGTTGCTTTGCTCAGTTGGCGCTATTTTCCCCTTAAGAAAATTAATAGCGCTCTTATGAAACTTTTTGAATTTAAAGTATTAGTATCACGTTTAGGATTATTGGGATAATGTGTCGGTTGTGCCAAGTCTCAACCTACGGAAAAACCTTTAATTTCTAAATAAAACAATAGCAGTTAAAGCATTAATCAAATTAACTTAGAGAGGATTTATGCTTAATATATATCTAATAATTTGTTTTGTTATTGCCTTTATCGCTATGATAATTATGTACAGTACTTCTATTCCTACTCTTAAATTAAGCGCTAAAGTGATTTTTTACTTTTTTCTTGGGTTAGCGATAGTACTCTTATTCCTAGATCCGATTATTACTACACCACCCGTTCAAGATACAAATCCTTCATTACCGGTGTAAATATGAGCCATTCTCTCATTTTGCTTTTTTCTCTTTTAGGGTCTATACATAAATAGGCTTGTTATTTCATGTGAAATGGAGATTCTAATGAAAACTTTAAGCACCATAGTCACTATAAGTCTTATCGCATTAAGTGCAGCTACATTTGCTGATAAAATTATCATAACTGGCGAACCGGTAATTCTGGAACAAAATGGAGCAATATATACCCTACCCAGCAACTATAAACCCTCTAAGGACTATTATTACGTGACTGTTAATGGTGAAAAGAAGATATGTTATCTTGCCGACCAACCCACTCTTGCTTCATTAAATCCAGTCAAACTCGATATTCAAATTGGAACCACCATTGCCAAATTAACGTGTTATTCCTATGACGAAACTTATTTTAATGTAGCTCCTCAATAAAGGATGACAGATCATGAGAAAAATAGAAAAAAATATCAATCCAATAAATTTGAAAGCAATTCAACAAAAAGCACAACACTCTATTGACCAAGGAGCAGTCACGGAAGACTACTCCTTGGATTTAAATACCGCCTATACCTTATTAAATTCAGCCTTGGCAACTGAAATTATGTGTACTTTACGCTACAGGCATCATCAA
Source organism: Legionella sp. (assembly GCA_041662885.1). Classification (GTDB taxonomy): domain Bacteria; phylum Pseudomonadota; class Gammaproteobacteria; order Legionellales; family Legionellaceae; genus Legionella. The sequence continues at coordinate 3,577 of JBAZRP010000029.1, read as the reverse complement.
ATCATTGCCAAAGGTATAGACAAACCACAGGTTGCAGCGGAGTTCAAAGAGCATGCCGATGATGAACAAAGACATATGATGATGATTGCAGAACGTATTAATCAGCTTGGTGGTGATCCGGACTTTAATCCTGAAACAGTGAAAAAGAGAACTGCTACAGAATACGGCGCAGGTAATAATATATACCATTTAGTTGAAGAAAATTTAGTGGCCGAACGAATAGCCATTATGATCTATCGTGAATTAATTGAATGGTTTGGTAATGCCGATCCCACCACTAGACGTCTTTTGGAAGAAATATTAAAAGATGAAGAAGATCATGCCGATGATCTCTCAGATCTGTTACATAGCCAAAAAAAGTAATTGCCACTAATTAACTGCCATCGAAAAGACTTCTACTTCTCCCTCAGGGAGAAGAGAAGTGCTGACGCTGCTGTCTTGTGAGCGTGCACTACCTGAATTCAAGAAACCTGCACACAACCAAACAAATAAGCATATTGTTGCGCTGATAATTATATCAAAGCAAAAAATATCCATTATAATAGATATTAGATTGCAGAAAAGGTTCACTATTATTTGAGGTTCACAATAGGATGCTAGCTGAATTATTTTTAAAAGGACTTATTACTGGTTTGATTATTGCTGCTCCATTTGGGCCAATCGGCATTCTTTGCATTCAAAGAGCATTGTCTAATGGCTTTAAAATTGGAGTAATGACAGGTTTAGGTGCTGCTTTAGCTGATGGAACTTATGGCATAATTGCAGGTTATGGACTAACTGCTATCTCATCCTTAGTTGTCAAAGAACAATTTTGGATTCGCATTGTAGGTGGTATTATTTTATTGTGTCTTGGCATTAAATTATTAATCCGCACACCAGTCCAAGAGTTATCGGATAATTATGAACACTCTTCATGGCATGCCTTAGGGACATCCTACTTTTTAACTTTGAGTAATCCAGCTACATTTATAGTGTTATTGGCTATTTTTGCAGGCTTAGGATTGGGAGCTATGACCAATCTATCTCAGATTGCCTTTGTAGTTATTGGCCTAATTATTGGTTCGATTAGCTGGTCATTGATTTTGAGTACTATTATCGTATTTGTTTTACATCGGCGCCTAAGTCCGCAAGTACTGAATATTATCAATAAGATTTTTGGAATAATTATAATCCTATTCGCTCTACTATGTTTCCTATCACAGCTAAGTTACACCTAGATAGCTTTGCTCGCTTGGAGAGCTATCTGATGTATCAAGTCGTTCATCCACTGATTTAATAGAGCCACTTAAAACACTTAAATATCCAGTCATCGCTCTAAGTGCACCACGCTCAAAGCAGGTTCTACTTGCATTTACTTTAGCTACAAAACAATCAATTATATCTTTGAAAGGTACTGATTTTTGTTTTGCACTCAAAACAGTATAAGGTTTACTAATGCTCATATATGTCAAAAATGGATTCACTTCCGTGCTTGGATACGAAGCTTTATCAGCCAAACGTCTACTGATATATTTAACACAATTGATTGAAAAATTATCTTGTGCATCTTTTAGTTTATACATATGCAGGGATATAAGTAACCTTTGAATATCTTCTGGACTGAATTCTTTGATAAGCTTTGCAAATAGAATATTAACTCGTATTCGCTTAGAAGAATCATTTTTATTCTGGGTATAGGTATGAATTAATTTATCTAAAAAAAGTTTAATTTCTTTATCAAGTGTGGGATTTTGTGAATTAAATTTATAAAAAGCTGCCAAATATAATTCTGGCTCAAACCAATAAACACCTAACTTATCCAAGGTCTTGGATTGCACATTCCTCAACCAATTAATAGTTGAGGTTTGTCTCAACCAATAATTAAAAAATCCGTCCGTATTAGCAATGGCCGGATTAACTAAATCTTTAATAATAGCGTCATAACTCGCTTCAATCTGACTTGAGTTATTATCTGCAACGTTTTTAGTGTTTATGTATTTAGATAATTTTCTATAAATGGATGCCCCTATTTCTTGCACATCATGTATCTGATCCCAAAAAATTATACTGGAATCAAAGAAAATATAGGTAGTGAATGGAACTACAAATAAGGATACGATTAAGCTCCAACAGGGATGTGCAGAAGCATCGCATATTGGAGTACCTATATTAGTATTTACAATAATGCCAGAAGCTGGAGCGCAAGTATAAATATCTTTTAATTCAGGTCTTGAACTTTTAAAAGCATTATCTACTTGATACATCCAAGTAGCTAACTTAATAAGTTTATTATCAATAGAAAATGTCTCAGCAGAATGCATATCAATCAAATATTCCAATAAGTACGCTCTACTGGTTTTATCCTGAATTACCATTCCATAAAAATAATTTACATAGGTTAATTTTCTTCTCGCTATTTCTGCAGCAAAAGCCTTAAAAGCCTCTTTAAATATTTTTAAATCACCATTTTTTGATTTCAGATCGAAATATAGATCTATCAAAATTACCAGTTCACGGAAAAAAGGTAATAAATTTTGCGGCATTGGGTTATTTGATTGCAAGCAAGCAAATACCTTTCTATATAAGAAGTCCCAAAAATTATCATATTGGAAATCATCAAAAATAAAAGGCTCGGTTGATGCACCCAATTTCATACGCGCTAATTCTTCTATTGAAACTGGACTTAAAGTTGTCTTTTGTAATTGTCTACGTGTGGCCAAAGTAAATGCATTATCTTTAGCTAATTCCGCTAAACATTGCTTTTTGTACAATGTAACACCATCGGAACCTAAATAAAATTGGTCAGGATTTTCAACTTGTCTATGCTGTAATACGGTAACTGTATTAAAATCAACACTATTTCTAGCTACTGGTATTAGTAAATATAAATATCTTTTATCGATATCTGCAGGCAGGGATTTTTCGCAATCTTGTGTTAATTGTTTTGTAAATTCATCCGCTAAGGGTTTGGCGGTCTCTGTGGCCAAAAAAAGACATAATTCTTTGGCAAATTCTATCCATTTATCATTAATCTCATTAGTGTTAAGCGTACAATCTGTTTGCTTATCCGTACTCCAACGACTCTTATAACAAGCAACTATCGCCTGAATGTCAGTAGCATCTAATATTTTTTTTGGGTTCTTATTAGAGAGATGTGCAAGTAGACCTTTTAAGCAAGTTTTATCAATGTCGGAAATACGCCCAGACTTTTGACACTCGCCAATAAATGCTAAAACTTTTTCGACTAACATAAAAAACACTTCCTTAACACATTATATGCTGGGTGGGTACCAAGCCAGCCAAACTAACACATCGAAGCAAAAATGGCTCCACGCATAATATGTCAATAATACAACAAATAAGCCTTTAGTTTAAGCATTATTATCGAAATTGTTATAAAAAAAGCCAAATTTAGCATAGTATATAAAATTTTGGCAAAAAAAAAGCGGCAATTAAGCCGCTTCTAAGAATAAAACCCTGGCGATGACCTACTTTCACATGAGGAGACCTCACACTATCATTGGCGCGTATTCGTTTCACTTCTGAGTTCGAGATGGATTCAGGTGGTTCCAAACAGCTATTGTCGCCAGGAAAACTG
>JBAZRP010000028.1:0-31386 GCA_041662885.1 Legionella sp. | reverse complement strand
TTCCTTTTTTAGATGCGTCTGTGAGAAGCCACATCTTACAAAAAAGGAAAACTGATTTCATTATATATTTCAATAGATTAACTTTTAAACAGCTTAAGGCAGTGCCATTAGGCCTTGGCCCAACCTATGCTCTACGCTCTCATCGATCAGATTTACAAATTACCACGCCCGAATCGGGAACAGCTAGTAAATTTCAAATTCCAAATGCTATAGCCAGAATCAGATTGTCAGGATATAATCTCGCCCGAAAAGAAAAATAATAGCGTTAAGGAGTACCCTGCATGAAGTATAAATCACTTGTCCTGGCTTTAGCATGTTTGTCCTCTCAATTGTATGCAGATAATGATCGTCAGTTACATCAAGATATTCAACGCTTACAAGTCCAGGCTCGCGAACTACAAACGCAATTGGATAGATTGCAAAAACAACTCGTTGCGGAAAAGCAACAGTCAAAAGGTCCTGAGGCAAAAAATAAAGCAGCTGGTCGTAGAACGGAACAGGCACCACAAAACAAACAAACAGCTCAAGCCAAAGCAAAAAAATCTACCAATGCACAAGCCTATGCAGCTAGACCCATTTCTTATAAAACTCCAATTAAGAAACCCAGAAGAGAAGCGTTTCACTCAGCAAATGTTTCTGTGCATACGCCTGCAGAACATCCAGAGCAGGTTGGATTTTTTCCAACTGCTTTAGTTGCTGAGGGACGCGTAGTAACTTATATAGCAGGTACTCCAGTTGTTTCTTCACCATATTTAGGTGACCGACCCGCATTTGATGGTTCGGATTATATAGTGAACATTTCAAGTATTAATCGTGACGTTCGTTTGCTAGAGCAACGCAATCGTTTATACAACGCTTATAAAAGTATCGGCTACCCTATTCCGCCTATGCCAATTATTGCAGTAAGTGGTAAAGCCGAGCCAGTGGCAGTTATTAACAATCCGTATAACGGTAACGCCTTAGGTGATTTTAATCTGGGATCAAGTGAGATAGATTTTGCCGCAGCACTAAATGAAAATGTGGAAGCCTATATTGCTCTTGCTTATGATGCTGATCCACCGGCAGTAGGTCCTCGTGTAGATAATTCAGCATTTAACTTAAATATGGGTTTTGTGAATATTGGTAATTTGGACAAAACACCTTTTTATTTTACTGCAGGACAGTTGTATGTGCCCTTCGGACGTTATTCTACCTCTATGATTAGTGCTCCTTTAACTTTAGACGTTGCTCGAACTAAAACACGGCCTTTCATTTTGGGTTACAAATCACAACAAGGTACTGGTTTGTTTGCAGCTGCTTATGGTTATTCCAGCGATACAACTTTAGGACGAAGTGGTGTCGGTGGTGTTAATTTAGGTTATATCTTCAATCTAATGGGAGATAAGCAAGAAATTGGTGTGAGTTATATTAGTTCTGTCGCTGATTCGGGTGGGATGCAGGCTACTGGCTCTGCCGTGGGTACAACTTTTGGTGGTTTCGGTTCGTTATTGAACGGAAATGAATTCGTTCGTAAAACACCGGCTATGGGTGTTCATGCTAATTTAAACAAAGGGCCTTTCCTGTTGACAGCAGAATGGGTTGGAGCAACAGAGCCATTTAGGGTCGAAGACTTGATGTTTAACGGACAGGGCGCTCAACCACAAGCAGTGCAGATGGAAGGAGGCATGACCTTTACTTCCTTTAATCGCCCATCATCCGTTGCAGTCAGTTATCAGTGGTCTAAGGAAGCCTTGGCCTTGAATTTACCAGAACAACGTATCAGTGCGGTGTATAATATCTCTATTTGGAAGGATACTGTTGAAAGTATTGAATATCGACATGATATTGATTATGGTGTTACACAGTATGCAAATGGTGCTGCTCCCATAGGTGGTTCTAATTTAAATACTATTGGAACAGGTAGTACTGCAGATACACTATTATTGCAAATTGGAGTTTATTTCTAAGGGGGAAGTCGTGTCGATTAAAGCAGATACATGGATAGAAAAAATGGCCATGGAACATGAAATGATATCGCCATTTCAGCCAGGTCAAATGCGTGTTAATGATTCTGGCCGTATTATTTCGTACGGCGTTTCTAGTTACGGCTATGATGTTCGTTGTTCTAATGAGTTTAAGGTATTTACCAATATTAATTCGGTAATTGTGGATCCTAAGAACTTTGATGAGAATAGTTTTGTCGATGTGCATTCCGATGTGTGCATTATTCCACCAAACTCATTTGCTTTAGCCAGAACCGTTGAGTACTTTAAGATTCCACGCAATATATTAACTATTTGTTTGGGTAAATCGACTTATGCGCGTTGTGGCATCATCGTCAACGTGACACCATTGGAACCTGAATGGGAAGGACATGTTACCTTAGAGTTTTCGAATACAACGCCCTTGCCTGCCAAAATATACGCGAATGAAGGTGTTGCACAGATGTTGTTTTTAGAGGCATCAGAGGTTTGTGCCGTTTCGTATCGAGATAGAGGGGGTAAATACCAAGGTCAAACAGGCGTTACCTTGCCTTGCGCCTAGGATTCCTATCTCTGCCTACGCCCCGCGTCAGATCCGCGGGGGACTGGCAATTATTCTTTAGGTAACTCACATTTACCACGTGAAGCATCGACTCTTTCACGTAGTTCCTTTCCTGGCTTGAAGTGTGGGCTGTATTTAGCCTCAGTCACTACTTTTTCGCCTGTCTTAGGATTATGGGCGTTCCGTGGTGGGCGGTAATGCAATGAGAAACTTCCAAAGCCACGAATTTCAATCCTTTGCTTTTCCGTTAATGAATCGCTCATTAGCTCTAATATCCTATTGATTCCATCTCCTACTTGCTTCTCGGTTAGATGAGTCATTCGAGCCGCGATGCGTTCAATGAGTTCAGATTTTATCATGATCACCTCGTTTTCGCTTGTGCCGAAGTCTGCTACCAAGATAAATCAGGTGCGGACAATTTTCCTTCTGGTTTTATAAGTATAGACCGGGAAAAAAAATATTCAATGTTTTCAAGTCTGTTAGTGGATATTTGTTTTGCAAATATGGATAAAGGCCCCCACGAAGCCCCAGCTTACCTGGATTCTAGCCGTTTTTACGAGCTCAAATTTATCTGATAAAAGAGGCTTGCTAGTGGTGATTACTGTTTTAATTTGAGGCAGTGACTCAAGTTTTAAACAAAGTTTTTGCCATGTTGGATTAAATAGTGAACTGGAGTTGATAAATATATCAGTGGCATTGCTCAAATTAGCCTCAAGAAAATCACCCTGAATGATTTCTATTTTTTGTGCTTGTTGCCTGTAGATGTCCAACTTCGCTAATTTCTGTGCTTGCATGCAGGCACAATTATAAAGTTCTGGTAATAATTCTACTCCGATACTGTTTTTAATAGGGTAAACCATCGCAGCAGCAAGCACTGTTTTGCCAGTACCGCAACCTAAGTCATAAAATATTGATTCTGGTTGTAAGCCAATTAAAGATAACAATGCAATAAACGATTCGAATTCAATTTCTCCATACACATAATCAAGTGCATCTTGTCGTGAGCGAGCTATTTTAGATAATACGAAACCATTAACCTCTTGGTACAATTCTTTGAAAACTTTATGGTGTTGCGGAATATTTAGCGAGCGTTTCCACTTTATAACGTGCATTTTTTGTTTTATATGCTTAAAATAGCGGTGTAATCCTGCGGGTACAATCAGGATGCAGGTTAGTGCTATTAGGTAGTTTAGATGCATAGGTCACCGTTCTTCCAGTTTAATTCACGATCGTGGTGTTCGCTATATTCTATAAGCTAACAGAAGATAGAGCAATTTTTAGTCTGATTATGGGCTATAATTAGGTTGTGAAATATATTTGATCTTAATGCGTAAAATACACTTAAGTGATTGTTAATATTTCCTTAATATGGATTGATTATAATAGGATTAATTAAAAAGTAGGGGTGCACAATGGCAGCTACAAGTTTTTTTAGCAAGCCGCAGGTTAAACAGGGTGTTGAAAAAAGGTATATTGATGCTGGCTTAGGGCAATTCCATGCTCTAACTATCGCCTTGTTTGATTATTTTAAAGCAGGACACAGAGTTAGCGAGGCTACTTTAAAGATTATTTTAGAGCGTTTCTATTCTGTTAATCCCAAGCTTATCTCTACTGATTTATACCGCACTGTGCAGCAACGCATGCAGATGCTTATTAATAACAATCCCAAAAGAGCGGAAGTGATTGAAAGTGTCGCTTATTTATTGCGTCAAATTGCAGTTGATGAAATTCTAGCAAGTCCTTTGAGTTATCGAGCGGCTTTTCTTGATGTTTCTCCAGAGACCCCAACAAATGTTTTACGTCAGCACACAGCTGTTTTACCGGCAACTGTATTTGCAGCAGCTATTGCCAAAACTTTACGAATCAAATTAACTTTGATTCGAACGGAGCATAACAAGGAAATCGGTGCTCAAGAAATTCATGATTTTAATCCAGCAGGTAAAGCTAATTTTGATGTGCTAATCCAAGTTCAGGGCGATAATTATTTTCCACAGGTATACGATAAGACAATTTATATACCGACTTTTGCAAAAGTGAGCAGTTTTAGTGAGCCCGATGGGATAACTACAATGGAGCCCATTCTTAAAAAAATAGAAGCGGATAATCAGCGTATTTTGCATGCTTATCAGCAAATGCGAAAAAGATTATCTACTATGTTGGCTGCTGGTGAATTATCAAAAGACTATTTGTTGGATTTATATATTGAATTATTACCACAAACCAATCAATTAAATATGAATAGAACGGAATTCTTTGCTCAGTTAGAACAGCTTGATAAAAATCCTGTTAATCCTGAACCTGCTTTGGGTACTGAAGATGGTTTTATCAGACAGTTGGTTGATACTTTATCTGGATTAATGAGCATAGATCAAATAAGTACCAATAAATTCTTCAATAGCCCAGAAGAAGTATCAGATGAAGTAATTGTAGCTCCGAGTCTAGGTTAAAAATTTCTCGCGACGCATCCAATCATCATTGGCAAATTTAGTAATGTAATTGCGTATGGAGTCAGGCAAAATTACTAAACATTTTTGTCCTTTTGTTAGCGATTTCGCAGCCTGTAAGGCACCCCACATGGCAGCGCCTGAAGACCCGCCAACTAATAGACCTTCGTCGCGCATTAACAAACGTGCAGTGGCAAATGAATCTGCGTCATTGGTTTTGATGTAGTGGTCAATTAAATTATTATCTAAAACTTCTGGAAAGAAATCATAACCAATACCCTCAACCTGATAAGGTTTGACTTCAGTGCCGCCACCAAGAATTGAGCCCTCGGGATCGATGCCAATAATTGTTATCGCTGGGTTGTATTCTTTAAGACGTTTTGCAATTCCAGTGATAGTACCTCCTGTACCAACACCTGCTACCACCATATGTAAATCCATACCGAAATCATCAATAATTTCTTGTGCTGTTCCAAAATAATGGGCATTAGGATTATCCGGATTGGAATACTGATCCAGGATGTGAGAATTGGGTATTTCTGCGTGCAATTTTTTCGCTAAAGAAATATGGCTATCAGGATCATCCCATGCTGCTTCGGTAGGTGTTCTGTAAATTTTTGCACCTAAGCGTTCCAGTACTGATTGTTTTTCCTGGCTCATTTTTTCAGGCATAGTAATAAGCACGGTGTAACCCATAATGGCCCCTGCCAGAGCTATGCCAATGCCTGTATTACCAGAAGTGGGTTCAATTAAAGTATCTCCTGGTTTAATGCGACCTGACTTTTGGGCATTTTTCACCATTTCAAAACCAATCCGATCCTTGACTGAGCCACCTGGGTTGAAAAACTCACATTTGGCATAAAGCTCACATTCTAGTTCTTGTCCAAGACGATTAATGCGAACTACCGGTGTATTTCCTATGGTTCCAAGAATGTTTTGATAAATCATGACGTCTTCTTAAAATAGCGGGTAAAAAGATTATAGGCAGATAGATTGGATAATCTCAATAAACTTACTGAAATATCCTTGGGCTTTTTGAGAAGTCCTGCTATATTCATACAAGTATTTGATATATTTAACTAACTAAGCAGGAAGCTCATCATGATAAAATTAAATTCGTACAAATGCGGTTTAGGAATAGTTGCTTCATTAGCTCTGGGTTTATCAGGATGCTATATGGACGAACAAAGATCACAACAAGAAATGCACACAGCAAACGGTCAAGCAGCAACATCTGCACCAGCACATAAAGCCGAATCCAAAGCAGCTACCACTTCTAATGCCGCAGCTGGACATAAAGAAAGTGCTTCTGCCTCTAGAAAACCAGTACAACAAGAAGCTCCTGGACCAAAACGCGCAGCAGCTCCACAATTACCAGTAATTCAATAAATTAGAATCATTGGGTAAAGGTCTATAAGATCTTTACCCAACCTGTCTCGTAAGGACTATTATTTAATTCGGAGCAAGCATTTCTTCGGGCTTTACGTAGGCATCGAATTGTTCTGCGGTTAAATAACCTAGTTGTACAGCAGCTTCTTTCAATGAACAGCCTTCTTGATGCGCCGTTTTGGCAATTTTAGCTGCCTTATCATAACCAATATGCTGGTTAAGCGCCGTAACTAACATCAGTGAATTGTGCAAGTAGTGGTCAATTGTTTTGTAGTTGGGTTCTATACCTTCTACACAAAACTCTTGGAACGACCGACACGCATCGGCTAACAGGTTTAAAGAATGCAAGACGTTAAAAATAATCAGTGGTTTAAATACATTTAACTCAAAATTACCCTGGCTATCAGCTACCGCAACCGCAGTGTCATTTCCCAGAACTTGGGTGCAGACCATAGTCATTGCTTCGCATTGAGTAGGATTAACCTTGCCAGGCATAATAGAAGAGCCAGGTTCATTTTCTGGAATAATTAACTCACCAATACCGCAACGAGGACCAGAGGCTAACCAGCGAATATCATTAGCAATTTTCATTAAAGCACAAGCAAGGGTTTTCAATGCGGAATGAGCAAATACTAATTCTTCATGTGAAGACAGCGCTGCAAATTTATTCGGTGCAGTAACAAAAGGCAGTTTCGTACTGGCAGCAATATGTTCTGCTACTTTAGTGGCAAATTGAGGATGCGTATTTAATCCAGTGCCAACAGCGGTTCCTCCGGCAGCCAATTGATACAACTCAGGCAGAACTTGCTCCAATCTTTGAATGCATGCATCAAGTTGCGCTACATAACCAGAAAATTCCTGGCCTAAAGTTAAAGGTACGGCGTCTTGCAAATGCGTACGACCAATTTTAATAATGTCTTTAAAGGCCAGCATTTTGGCAGCAAATACATCACGTAAATTACGTACTGCAGGGAGCAATTTATTAGTAAAAGCAAGGGCTGCAGCAATATGCATAGCCGTTGGAAAGGTATCATTAGAGGATTGTGACATATTGACGTGATCATTAGGATGCACAGGCGATTTGCTACCCATAGTACCGCCAGCTAATTCAATGGCGCGGTTGGATATCACTTCATTGGCATTCATATTTGATTGTGTGCCACTACCCGTTTGCCAAACGGATAAAGGAAAATGTTCGTCTAAGGCACCTTCGCTTACTTCATCAGCAGCTGTAACAATTAAGTCGGCGATGTTTTTTGGGAGTTTACCCAAGTCTAGATTAGTTAAAGCAGCAGCTTTTTTTAAGATTCCAAAAGCATGAGTTACTTCACGAGGCATGAGATCTTCACTGATATCAAAATGGTGTAAGGAACGTTCTGTTTGAGCCCCCCAATACTTATCAGCGGGTACTTGGATTTCGCCCATACTGTCTGTTTCTATTCGTTTTTGGCTCATAATGTTCTAAATCCTCTGCTAAAAAAGCAAAATTCTATCAGATAGACAGTCATGCTACAATTTCTGTTATGATTTCTGAAATTAGTTAGGCAGAATAATACATGAGAGAAGTACGAATTTATCAAGCGGGCAGTTACCAACAAGGCCAAACCTTTGAGTTAAGTCCTGAGGCAGGTCAGCATGTTGGGGTGGTCTTGCGCATGCAAGTGGGTGATCAACTTACCTTATTTTCCGGTGCTAATCATGAGTGTTTAGCAGTAATTGAATCCGTAAAAAAAAGACAGGTGCAGGTACGTTTAGGTATGGTTCGCGAGGTAAATCGTGAATCAACATTGAACATTCATCTAGCGCAAGCTATCTCCAAGGGTGATAGAATGGACCTGGTGATGCAAAAAGCGGTTGAATTGGGCGTTAGCAGTATCACCCCCATAATTACACAAAGATGCAGTCTTAAATTGGAAAAAGAGCGTTTAGCAAAGAAACTGGCGCAATGGCAAGCTATTGTTATCGCTGCTTGTGAGCAATCAGGTCGCAATACAGTACCTATTGTGAATGCGGTTATTTTTTTAGATGAATTTTTAGCAAACAATGCACGAGGCTTATGTTTGCTTTTGGATCCAAAGGCCACGAACACGTGGCGGGATTATGCATTCAATAAATCGGAGTGTACGCTTTTGATAGGTCCTGAAGGAGGATTGAGCGATGAAGAAATTCAAGCTGCGCTAGCTAAAGGATTTCACTCTTTGTCTTTGGGTCCGAGGATTTTACGGACGGAAACTGCAGCCATAGCAGCATTAAGTATTTTGCAAGCAGTTGCAGGTGATTTTTAATGAAGGTATTATTAGCAACCACTAGCATAATCTAAGAGGTTAATTCATGAGCGACAATATTAAAACAGTTACTGATAGTAGTTTTGAGCAAGACGTACTTAAATCCACCAAGCCAGTATTGGTTGATTTTTGGGCTGAATGGTGTGGACCATGCCGTGCTTTAACACCAATTTTTGAAGAAGTTGCCGCATCTCATGGTGCTGATGTGACTTTTGCTAAAATTAATATTGATGAAAATCCTCAAACTCCATCAAAATTTGGCGTGATGAGTATTCCAACTTTAATTTTATTTAAAAATGGTCAGGTTGAAGCGGTTAAAATGGGTTTGTTAACTAAGTCTCAATTAAGTACCTTTGTTGAAAGTCACGTTTGATGAGCAAGACTAGGGTGCGTTGACAATTGTCGACACACCCTATGTTCACGATAAGGTGTAAAAAACAGAACTATGGTACGATATAAAAATGTGAGGCATGCCTGTTATAGAGATGAAGGTACGCTCCATGAGTAGTTAAATCCTTAACTGCTATTCCCTAAACATAATTTTTCTCGGATATTCAATTCGTTAAACTATAAATCAAGTGAGAAGTATGAATCTTAGTGAACTCAAGCAATTGCCTATTGCCGAACTCTTCAACATTGCACAAGAGATTGGTGTCGAAAACCCCTCCCGTATGCGTAAGCAAGAAATTATCTTTGCCATCCTTAAGGCCCACGCCTTAAAAGGAGAAGATATTCATGGCGATGGAGTCTTAGAGGTCCTGACCGATGGTTTTGGTTTTTTGCGATCAGCGGATGGATCTTATTTAGCCGGTCCTGATGATATTTATGTATCACCAAGTCAGATCAGACGTTTTGGTTTGCGTTCTGGTGACACTATTTCCGGTAAAATTCGACCACCAAAAGACAGCGAACGTTATTTTGCCTTATTAAAAGTGGATGAAATCAATTACGATTCTCCAGACAGTGCAAAACGAAAAATATTATTTGAAAACCTTACGCCCTTATTTGCTTGCGAGCGTTTGGTTATGGAACAAGGTAATGGTAGTACCGAAGATTTAACCGCGCGTGTTGTTGATTTATGCGCCCCTTTCGGTCGTGGTCAGCGTGGATTGATTGTTTCTCCACCTAAAGCCGGTAAGACTTTAATGTTGCAAAACATTGCCCGTTCTATAGAAAAAAATCATCCTGAATGCTACCTGATTGTATTGTTGATTGACGAACGTCCTGAAGAAGTAACAGAAATGCAGCGCTCTGTTAAAGGAGAGGTTGTTGCCAGTACTTTTGATGAACCTGCGAATCGTCACGTGCAAGTAGCTGAAATGGTAATTGAAAAAGCAAAACGTTTGGTGGAACACAAACGTGACGTAGTGATATTACTGGATTCTATTACCCGTTTGGCTAGAGCTTATAACACAGTAGTTCCTGCATCTGGTAAAGTACTAACGGGTGGTGTGGATGCGAATGCACTGCAACGACCTAAGCGTTTATACGGCGCAGCACGTAATATCGAAGAAGGTGGTAGTTTGACTATTATTGCTACTGCTTTAGTAGATACGGGCTCTAAAATGGATGAAGTAATTTACGAAGAATTCAAAGGAACCGGTAACATGGAAATCCATTTGAGTCGTAATATTGCTGAGCGTCGCGTATTTCCTGCAATTAATATTAATCGCTCAGGTACTCGTCGTGAAGACCTCCTCTTAAGTCCTGAAGATTTACAACGTACTTGGATATTGCGTAAGATTCTGCAATCAATGGACGAATGTGATGCTATTGAATTCTTAATAGAGCGTATGAAAAATCATAAGACTAATGCTGAATTCTTTGATGCAATGAAACGTCAAGAGTAAACTTTGAAATACTCAGACTTAAGGGATTTTATACAGCAATTAGAGCACCGGGATTTGTTACGACGTATTGACTACCCGGTTTCTCCCTATCTTGAAATGACAGCCGTTAGTGATCGCGTTTTGCGTTCTGGCGGCCCAGCACTTTTATTTACTAATACCAGTTCTCACTCCATGCCCGTATTAACCAATTTATTTGGAACGGTAGAGCGTGTGGCAATGGGTATGGGTGAAGAATCCATCACTGCTTTAAGAGAAGTGGGAAAATTATTAGCTGCTTTAAAAGAACCAGAACCACCGACGGGTTTCAAAGATGCGTTTAGTAAATTACCTTTATTAAAACAAGCGCTCAATATGGCACCTAAATACGTAAGTGGCGCCCTGTGCCAAACGCATGTTTGGGAACATGAGGAAGTGGATTTAACTTTATTACCCATTCAAACCTGTTGGCCAGAAGATGTTGCTCCCTTAATCACTTGGGGATTGGTGACGACCAAAGGTCCGGATCAGGCTCGTGAAAATATGGGAATTTATCGCCAGCAATTGTTATCCAAAAACAAATTAATTATGCGTTGGTTATCCCACCGTGGTGGTGCTTTGGATTTTCAAGCCTGGCAAAAAGCATATCCAGGAGAACGCTTCCCAATCGCAGTAACTTTAGGTGCTGATCCGGCAACTATTTTGGCAGCAGTAACACCAGTGCCTGATTCTTTATCTGAATATGCTTTTGCCGGATTATTACGCGGACAACGTACGCAATTAACACGTTGTATTGGCAATGATTTGCATGTGCCAGCAACTGCGGAAATTATTTTAGAAGGTTATTTAGAGCCGGGCGTGGAAGCAGCAGAAGGTCCTTATGGAGATCACACGGGTTATTATAATGAAGTGGAATCGTTTCCAGTATTCACCGTCGAACGTATGACCCACAGAGAGCAACCAATTTATCACAGTACCTATACTGGCAGGCCGCCTGATGAGCCAGCTATTTTGGGACTGGCTTTAAATGAAGTGTTTATTCCTTTATTACAAAAACAATTTCCAGAAATAGTTGATTTTTATTTACCGCCAGAAGGATGTTCTTATCGCTTAGCGGTTGTTACTATCAAAAAACAATATCCTGGTCATGCTAAGCGGATTATGATGGCTGTTTGGTCATACTTACGTCAATTTATGTATACAAAATTTGTTATAGTCTGCGATGATGATGTGGATGCACGGAATTGGCAGGATGTAGTATGGGCCATGACTACCCGCATGGATCCCGCGCGTGATACAGTACTAATAGAGAATACACCGATAGATTATCTTGATTTTGCCTCACCGATATCAGGTTTAGGTTCTAAAATGGGTATGGATGCCACGGCTAAATGGCCTGGTGAAACACAAAGAGAATGGGGTAAGCCTATCAAGATGGATGAAGAAATAATTAATAAAGTAAATGCTTATTGGTCTGAATTGGGATTAGATAAATGAGCAAACAAACCTTTTTTGCTGAAGTAGAAAGTTTTACTCCTTTAACTGATAGTATAGTAAGGCTGGTATTAAAGCCTGAGCATTATGTAGATTATCAGGCGGGTCAGTATCTAAATATTTTGGTTGATGAAGAAGAATTAAGTTATTCAATTGCGAATGCGCCTTTGGGTTCACACAAATACGAATTGCACATTCGGCACAGCCGCGACAACATCAATAATCAAAAACTATTCGCCCAATTAAAAATGCAGGGGAAAGCTCGAATAAGCCTGCCTTTTGGTGAATGCAGTATGGATAAACTGGATCTTAAACGGCCTATTATTTTTATAGCTGGTGGCACCGGATTTGCGCAGGTTAAGTCGATGATAGAACAATTATTAGCGAGCGATGATGCGCGGTCATTTGAGTTGTATTGGGGCGCGCGTTCTCAAGCGGATTTGTATCTGGATGAGAAAGTGAAGCAATGGCAGGCACATGTTCCTCGTTTTAAGTATGTTTCTTTAATTTCTGATGAAGTAAAGGATAGATTAGGACATACTGTAGTTGCTCACCATGGCCAGGATTTGGCGCAATGGCAGATAGTTTTAAGCGGTCCTTTCGATATGGTTTTTAATGCCAGGGATGTATTGCTACAACAGGGTATCGCGGCAAATAATTTATTTGCAGATGCTTTTAGTTTTGAGAGTCGGTGACCTTCTTGAACGCTTCCTGATGGTCGCGGGTTGGTTGGTTTGGTATGACGTAAATCAAAGGAGAAAAAATGCAAACTTTATATCAAATTCTAGGTATCTTAGGTGCAGCTTTAATAGTATTTATCTTATACCGCAGCATTAAAGGCCGTCCCGAACAATTTAGCAAAGAAAATTTAAGTAAAAGTTTTTTTACTATGGGCATCTTGGGCTTGATATTAATTGCCTTTGTAGCCATGCTCGTATTTTTAACCAGGGCATAATGTCTATTTTTTAAACTATACTTGTCCATAATAGAGCATTTTATAAGAATTAATTTTTTTAAAAATTCTTATATAACAAAGGGTTGCTTATTATGGAGCTGTTAGATTACATAGTCCAAACTCCAACAAATGCCTTTATCCAATCAGTTAACTTGGAAATTGGGGCAATAAATGCTTTGATTCAGGAATACAATGATCCTGATTCAACCAATAAATTAGAAATTTTATATGAGATTGATACGTACAATAAATACTTAGCAGCTAAATATCCAGCAAATAAAATGCTGGCTTGTCCCGAATTTGAAGTATTTCAAAATAACTTATTAAAACAACTCAAAAATGCTTTTAAAACGCAAGGTGTACGTTTCCTTGAGCACTCTATTTCAGCCAAAAATGATCTGAGTAGAATTAATCAGGATCAGGAAACTCTCAAGCAATGGGACGAATTGCTAAAACAAAAGAATAGCTTGTTTACTAATCCTAAAAGTGAAGATGAGGTATTCATTAAAAATTTAATTAGTAATTTAGTCGATGAAAATAATCCGCAGAAATTGAATGGGCAATTAATAGAATTAAAATATCAATTAAGAATTTACAGTGCACAAATGCTATTTAATCCAAAGGAAAAAGAGCCTATCAGAAATTTAATTAGAGTAATAAATACTAAAATAAATACTTTAGAATCATCGTTGGTAACAAAGAAGAAACCCACGATATTTGCCGCATTAATTGCCAATATGAGCCCTGAAGAAACTAATGAATTCGCAAGCAGATTAGAACATTTTGCCTTGTATTTAGATGAACATGCCCCTGCATTGAGCATGACAAAAGTTATAGAGGGAATGTATTCAAAAAAATCTGAGCAATATCAGATTCTTTCTGAATACAGCTTTGAAAATCTAGGTGGTTTTAATAGTCTTAATTTTAAAATTACGCATAATACCACCCAACAAGCACAAGTGATTAAATTAGAAAATCGTATAAATAATCCAAAGGATTTAGCAAATCGTTTGGAGCTTAATGCTTTGCGAGAGCACACTACTAACACCAGTGTTGATAAACTAGCGTTTTATCAAAATGGAGATAAAAATCCAGTTATCAAAAAAATAGTAATCAATGAATTTTGTTTAGGCAGCAGCCTCGAAAGTAAGGCAAAAAAAGTACTCAAAAACCAGTCAGAAAAAATAAATTTAGCCCTAGATTACTTTAAGCAAATGGCAGCTATCATGATGATTATGCAAGAAGAACAGGTGGCTTTTGCCGACGCCAAGAATGGCAATTGGTTACTTGATGAATTCGGGAAATTAAAAATATCCGATACTAAATCCTTAATACGTGCTAAAAACAATCAAATTAATTTAGAAAAAAATTGGGAGCAAGGGTATGGTTTTGTACTTTCAGCAACGCATATACCACCTGAATATCCAGGCTCGCATTTAATGGATGCAGAAAAACTTCATTCTTATCTTCTGGGTAAAAATTTATATCAATTTTTAACCTGTGCTCCGCAAGTTATGCTCATTAAAAATAAAGACGGGGCTAGTTTTAATTTTTCAGCGGAGCTATTTAAAACAGCTGAAGGACTAAAATTAAAAGAACTTATCCTAAATCTTACTGATGCTGATCCAGCAAAAAGAATCTCCTTAAAAGAGGTGATTTCTAATTTGGCTGGGGTTAAAGAGCCTTATAAAGGAACTTTTTTTGCTGAAAACAAGGAGGAGGCATCATCGTTCAAGGATACACAATCCAAGTCACAATCAACACCCCATTCGCCAAACTGATCAATGCAACACAAAGCCATCCACAATAAAATAGATAATAGGTACCCCACGTCATCCCGAGTGTAGAGAGGGATCTCCTGAGTCGAATAACCCCCTTTGTTTTAATGCTTAGCCACAGCACTGTAATAATTGCCTTGTTGTTCTTTAAGGTATTGATTAATATTTGGATTATTAATTGGAATAGGATTAGTATCAGCCACTAGCATGCATTCTTCGACGTAGGTCATTTGACTGCTGTCGTCTACAAGCAAGCGATACCAGGGATTACGGGTAGCAAAAGCATGTTTTTCAGCTTGCGGATTATAGTTACCCGAAGCCTGGAATAAGGGGTCGACGTCTACAACTATAGCTCGATAACGGCTTCGTGTGTGAATTACTAAATCACCAATGTTGAATTTTGCACTCTTGTTCATTATATCCCCCGTTTCTCAGGTTTACGAAGGATATATCGGTAGATTTAATAAATACTTGAGATTATCTGGATTTAAGTTCAAATGGTTGCGTGGGGGCTTGTTCTTCTACCCAATAAGTCTGTTTGTGGCCGCGATCTTCAAATAATTTAACGAGTTCACGTGCTTTGCTTAAGGTCAGGTTTTTTTCTATAGTAAAAACATTTCCATTATTATCCATACGTTTAACGATGGCGAGAGTAGTCTCTAATAGTTTTTTCTCAGCTGCTGTAGTGAAGAATCGTATCATTATAATACCTCTTATGCTGTTAATTTGATTAAATTGTACAATATTATACCTGATATTGGACAGGTTAGCAAGGTACATCATGGGAAATTTTGGACTCACTTTGGCTACAGAATATGTGCGAGAAGATAAAATTGCACATAGCTAAGGGTCAATAACCCAATCAACGATATTAGAAAAATTCTTTGCAATTTCGTCTTTGCATTCCTGGCTTACAGGACCATTAATAGAAATTAGGTATTCACCTTGAAGGTTTCTGGAAAATAAAATCCAGATAGTCCAGTCGCCAGTATATCTGTCTTCGCTACCGAAGTGACTAGGATATTCATAGGTGAGATTGGCAAAGTGCATATCTTCCGCCGTTTTGCCAAAAAAACTGGGAGTAATATTAATCAAAACCCGTAAGCCTTTTGGGGCAAATATTGTGAATGGAATTAATTT
The DNA here is from genome assembly GCA_041662885.1 of Legionella sp. Classification (GTDB taxonomy): domain Bacteria; phylum Pseudomonadota; class Gammaproteobacteria; order Legionellales; family Legionellaceae; genus Legionella. The sequence goes on along the minus strand of JBAZRP010000028.1, from coordinate 15,552 downwards.
AGTTAGGCTTTCTTTAATAGCATAAGCCTTAAATTGCGCTGCAATCCAACTGAAATATTCAAGATAATAATCAATAAGAATGGAATGTAGCTTGGCTTTTTTAAATGCTTTTGTGAGCATTATTCTATTCCAAAAATACAATAACTTACTGGCGGTACGGTATTTAGAACTCATTAAGTCACGGTTTTTAATTACTGAAAAGCACGCTTGATACGGTGCTGATATTAATTGTTGTTCATCAAGGGCTAAAACAAAATCATAAAAACCTGCATTGGGATCCAAGGTGCTATTAATGCGTTTTTGCTCAATGAATAAGCCTAATACTGAATTATAAGTACTGCCTTCTCTGCCACTATGAAGGGTTATAATAGCTAATTTATTTTGCTGATTTATTTGGTAGAAAGCATAATGGCAGGCAGCAATTAAACCAGTGCTGATATTTATATTTCTACTACTGTGCCAGTTAATAAAATCCTTCATCAGATTTTCATCAATAGGATAATGAGTTAAATATTTATCCGGACGTGTAGAAAGAAGATGAGCGGGTTTGAGCATTAAGTTTTTAAAGCCCTTATTGGATTTGCGCCAAAAATTGATTTTTTCGCTTAAGTTCTTTTGAAACAAGTGATTGTTTCTAGTCGCATAATCTAGAAAGGAATGAGGCTCGGGGGCTGCTATTAATTTTTTGCCTTGAGTTAATTGCTCATAATAAGTTTTGAACAGTCTCATAATAATATCGCAGGAAGTTCCGTCGACGATAATATGTGGAATTATTAGATGTAATTCATGTAAGCCGCTGCTAATTTTATAAAGATAAACGCGTATCAAAGGTTGTTGGGATAAGGGCATGTCTTCATATAAATGAGTATAGAATTCATTATTTAAAACACTACTGACATTATTTGATGAATAATCTTTATATTGTAACTCGAACTTTCCTTGTTTGTTCAGTACTTGAATAGGCACTTCTTTATTGAAATTCAACCAAAATACGCTGTTGTGTTCCACGATAAAAGAAAACGCTTTTGCAACAAACTCTTTATTTAAATCGCCATGAATTTGTATTTGCGCACCACTTAGATGATTCGCATCCAGTTTGTTGAGCATCCAAAATAAATATTGGAAATCACATAGGTTCGCTGTTTGAGTTTGTGGACTAACCGGTTTATTAGTTACACGTTTCGATAATTCCAAAGCAATAGCTCTCGCAATTTTATCAACAGTTGGTTCGTTAATAAAATACTCGACTGATAAGTATAAATTGGGACTTGCAATGGTGTCGTGAATTCGGTTTCTGATTTCAACAGCCATCAATGAATCCAGACCTAAAGAAAATAAGCCGGTATCTAGCTTAATATCTTCTGGATTATCTAATCCTAAAATAGATGCGATGATTTCTCTTAATGTTTGATGCAGTAAAGTGATGCGTGTTTCGTGTTCCGAGCCTATCAAGGTTTGCAAAAGAGACTGCTTTTTTGGTGCTTCAATCCCAAGAGCAGATGCGTCTTTGTGAGCCAGATGCTGTGCTTCATCACCTAGCAAACCAGGCTTTTCCTTTTTATCCAACCAAAATCTGCGTTTATCAAATTCATAATTAGGTAGTTGTACTTTTTTAAATTCATGAGCAAAAGTTTTATAATAAAGACCCCAATCGACCTCAATTCCTTGCATAAATAAGGAAACAAGTGATTTGTGTACTGGAACTTCGGTGATGAAGGTATTTGAGTGTTCTTCGTGTGAGAAAGCATAATCGCCACTTATCAAACGTTCGCAGGCTTCTTGTGAATTTTTAGCGGTAAGTGCTAAACGATAGGGATAATGTTCCCGACCTGTAGCTGCTGTAAAGCAAATAGCGCCAAAATCTTCTTGGGTGTTTGCCAAAAAAGTTTGGTACCTTTTAGCTAAAAGTTGTAAGGAAGTTTTGGATTTTGCGGATAAAACTAACAAGTGGTTCGCTTCAAAATGTTGCTCGATTTCAGCGCTGGAGAATTCTTGCATAATAATATGTGCATTAGTTCCACTAAAACCAAAGGCATTGACCCCTGCAGTTCTGGGTTTGGAGTCAGTTGGCCAATAGATGGTTTCTGTGGCTAATCGTGTAGTACCTAATTTAATATGTGGGTTTAAATTATGGAAATGCAGTAACTTATAAATTTTTTGATTGCGTAAACAAATAATAGTTTTAATTATGCTTGCTATCCCTGCGGCACTTTCAAGATGTCCAATATTGGTTTTAACCGAGCCTAAATAGAGGGGGTTTTCTTGAGTTCTAGAGGCTCCATAAACTTTATTAATGGAGTCGACTTCTATTGGATCGCCAAGCGATGTACCCGTTCCATGAGCTTCAATGTAGCTAATATCGATGTTAGATAAGTTACTATGATTCAGCGCTGTCCGCATTAATTGTTCTTGACTGATACCATTAGGGACAGTTAATCCTGCGGATTTACCATCATTATTTACCGCTGAGGCTTTTATTACCGCAAAAATACAGTCTTTATCGCGTAGCGCATCGCTTAATCGTTTTAGTAAGAGAACGCCGCATCCTTCGCCTCTAGCATAGCCATCTGCACGTGCATCAAAAGTTTTGCATGCGCCATCGGGTGCCAAGGCTTTAGCTTTACATAAAGTGATATTGGATTCTGGCATTAACAGGACATTTACGCCGCCGGCCAGAGCATAATCAATTTCATGGTTTTTTAAGCTTTGACAGGCATAATGCACAGCTACCATGGAAGAGGAGCATGCGGTATCAATACTTAATGAAGGTCCTTTAAAGTCAAATTCATAAGCAACTCGACCTGGAATCAGGTTTAAAACATTTCCCGTGATGGAGTAAAGACTTAATTCTTCGTTAGAAAAGCCTGATTTTTCTAATTGTCCGTAATATTCATTGGGACCTACTCCGGCAAATACTCCAGTTAAACTACCCCGTAAAGAATGAACAGGATAATTAGCATGTTCAATAGCCTTATAGCAGCCCTCTAAAAAAAGGCGCTGTTGTGGATCGATGAATTTTGCTTCACGAGGACTTATATCGAAAAATTGCGGGTCAAAATCAGTTATGGAATGAACCAACCCTAATTTAGTTACATAGGATTTTCCCGGAGCCTCAATATTAGGATCGTAATACAGATCATTATCCCAGCGTTCTTTAGGAATATCTGTTACACCATTTATGCCCTGTTCTAGCATCTGGGTAAATGCGTCTAAGTCTGGGGCGTTTGGGAAGTTGCAACTCATGCCAATAATGGCAATGGAGTCGTCAATCTTGGTTGCATTCAAGATGGGTGTTTGGTTAATTATTAAATTATTATCCAGTTCTGATTTTATGTGGTTTGCAAGTTTATTAATTGATGGATAATTAAAACCAATAGTAGCGGTGATACTTACTGCAGGTGCAAGTTGTTCTTTTAATTTGGTAGCCAGTTCAGTAATCATTAATGAATCAAAACCCAAATTAAAAAACCCTTCATCTTCGTCTAATTCATCTGCTGTATCTAAATCAAGAATTGGTTTGCATGTATCTATAATTAATTGTTTGCAAAATGCAAATCGCGTTTCTTCGGGCATTTTTTTATAATCAGTAAGCCAGGTTGATAGCCTTATCGTTTCAGAGCCCTCAGTTAGTGTTGTTAAATCCTGGGCTAAAGTTTTATGTAAACCTGGCATAGGCCGAGGTACAAAATCCAGCATAAATTTAAGGTATTCAGGCGCTATTACTGCAGCATGCATCATTTGATCATTAATGAATATTTTAATAAGGGTGTGGCCTAGGGCATTACTGATTAGAGCATTTTTGAGGCTTTGGATTTGCGCGCGTTTTTTTGCCATTCCAGTCTCGCCCCAAGAACCCCATTGAATGGCAGTCCCAACAAAACCTAAACGATGTCGTTCAGCAATTAAAGCATCTAAAAAGCTGTTGGCAGCACTGTATACGGACTCTTTATTACTGCCAATAACAGAGGAAATTGAGGAATAAACAATAAAAAAATTCAAATCAAAAGTTTTGCTTAATTCATGCAAATACCAGCCACCTTGAACTTTAGCAGCAAACACAGTGTCAATATCTGTATCCTGATGATCCAATACTGTGGCACTAAAGCCGGTTCCGGCTGCATGTATAATCCCTTTTAATAAACCATCGGAATTCAGTTCACTTAGCACCTTTTGGACCTGAGCTTTATCGGTACTATCTAGACTAATAGCTTTAATAATCCGTCCAGGATAATCCAGATGAATTTTTTTTAGGGCTGTTTTAATCGCGGGTTTATCAATGTTTCTTGCAGTAAGAATAAGCTCTCGTGCACCAGCTGATAACAAGGCTTGTGCTGAAATGAGACCTAATCCACCACAACCACCGGTAATTAAATAACGTCCTTTGCCAATTAAAGACCGTCTTTTATCTATTAGTTTCATTGGTTTTAAACGGGCAACCAAGCGTTTGTTGTCACGATAGGCTATCAAGTGTTCGTATTCGGAGTCGTAATTATAGTTAATTTCATCAACTACCCTAGCTACATCAGTGTGGTCGCTATCAATGAGAATAGTTTGTAATTGCGGTAGTTCAAGTACTAAAGTTTTACAAAATCCAATCAGGGGGCTGCTGCTTAGATTAATTTCTGGAGCAGGTAATTCTGCTATGGCGTTTTTAGTGAGGATTATTAATTGAAGCTGTGATTTCTTTATTAAATGCACTAAATGCTTAAGAATATCCTTTTGGAAAGTAAATGCTGCTTCACAATTGTCATTGGTTGGCGCATCTAATCCTTCGGCAAAAATAATCCCACTTAATTTTTCTATGGGAAAATTATCCTGTTCAAAATATATATGTAAACCCTGACTTTTAAAGCGCTCAGCGAGTTGAGCTGGGCCGAGCAATAGCCAATTTGTACCTGTGATTTTAGGATGTTTTTTATTAATAGCCTGATGCTGCCATTGTAATTCAAAATACCAATCTTTAGGGAGGGGACTATCTTGTAATCGGTTTTTAATATCAAACCAAAATTCTTCTCTATCAAATTCATATAAAGGGAGATTTACTTTTGCAAAATGCATGTTTAATAAAGTGTAATACTCAGCCCAGTTTACGGTAAATCCTTGTTCAAAGGCCGTTTGTAATTCCTCGAGATTTGTCGCCTTGGCACTAGTGTTTTGTACGTTTTTTACTTTGTATATGTGATAACTTTTATTTGCAATTAAAAGTGCTGCCGTTTTTGCAGAGTCTGCTTTTACAGCAACACGAAATGTAAAGTGAGTGCGACCAAGAGCCGCGGTGTAACAAATATCATGAAAATCTTCGTCAGTTTGAGCTAAATATTTTTGATAGCTTTTTAATAATTGCTCAAGAGCATGGTGCGTCTTTGCCGAGAGTACTAGTAATGATTCTTTAAGCTTTTTGTGCGGGGATTTGCTTTTGGCAGGCCCTTCGCCTAAAACTACGTGTGCATTAGCACCGCTAAATCCAAAAGAACTGACACCTGCATAACGAGGCTTTTGATTCTCTATCCACGCTATAGTTTTTAGAGGAATTTGTGTGTTCTTTAATTCTATGGCTGGATTTAATTTTTTGAAATTAAGATGTTTGAATAATTGGTGTGTTTGTAAACTTAAAACTGCCTTAATAATGCTGGCGGCCCCTGCGGCACTCTCAGCATGGCCAATATTGGTTTTTACCGCGCTGATGTACAGTGGTTTTTCTTGACTATGGGACTCGCTAAAGATTTTAACTAAAGTATTCGCTTCTATGGGATCAGCTAATGGTGTGCCAGTACCATGGGCTTCTATATAATCAATATCCTTAGGGTCCAGTTGCGCTTTGGCAAGAGCGTGACGTATTACTTCTTCTTGAGCCAGGGCATTAGGAACGGTAAAGCCCCCGCTTTTACCATCGCTATTAATGGCCGATCCTTTAATTAGTGCATGGATGGTATCATTATCTTTTAGTGCGTTGCTTAAACGTTTTAACACAACAATGCCACAACCTTCGCTACGAGCATAACCATCTGCATCTTCACTAAAGGTTTTACTGCGACTATCTGGAGATAGCATTCTTGCTTTTGAGAGTGTAATGTTTGAATCAGGTGCGAGTAATATATTTACGCCACCTGCTAATGCCATATCACAATCACCAGACTGTAAACTGATACAAGCATTATGAATTGCAGTCATTGCCGAAGAGCAGGCGGTATCAATCGCTTGGATGGGACCATTAAAATCAAAGGTATAAGCTACACGACCAGCGATAGCATTTAACACATTGCCGGTGGCAAAATAAATATTAAGATCATCTAAATTAATCCCTAAACCGGCTAGTATTCTCGGGTATTCATTAGTTCCTACACCGACAAAAACACCGGTATTACTTTCTTTAATTGCTGTTAAAGGAAGATTGGCATGTTCCAATGCGTGGTAGCTGGTTTCTAAAAATACCCGTAATTGGGGTGACATGAGCTTGGCTTCACGAGGGCTAATATTAAAAAATTCAGCATCAAAGTTTTTTACATCATCAATTAAACCCAATTGTTTAATACACAGGCGCCCAGGAGCCGTGACATCGGCGTCATAATATTTTTCATTATCCCAACGATCTAAAGGAATGTCGCTCATTCCACTCTCACCGCGTTCTAATAAGGATAAAAAAGATTCTATATTGGGTGCTTTAGGAAAACGGCAGGCCATACCAATAATTGCTATGGGTTCATTATTTAAAACATTGATACTTGGTTGTTGAGCAACAAGGGTTGGAACTATAATTTGTTGAACGTGCCTGCTTAGTTTATCTAAAGTAAGGAATTCTGAATGAGTTATATCAAAATGATAGGAAAAATTACTGCTCAAGCTTTGATTTAATTGTAATAATAAGTCGTGATCTAAACCTAAAGATACTAAATCTTCATGTTCCCATGTGCTTATTGTTTGCAGATTGGGGGCCGAAATTAATTCACGTATCTGTTCTGCTAATTTTTCTTTAATTAATTCAATTTGCTGTTCTTTCGTTTGGCGGTATAAATTAAATAACCATTGCGTATTTTGTTTTTTTGTTCTTGGCTCATGCCAATAGGGTTTTCTATCAAAATGATACAGTGGCAAAGCTACTTTGTTAAAGCGAGTAGTTACTAAAGATTTACTTGGTTTTATTTTTTTTATTTCATACTCTTGCGCTTCAATTTTGCGAATTAATTCCTGTTTGCTATCTGCCAAAATACTACAGCTGTATTTGTACTCATCACGACAATTTATTAAGGTTGCGCAAATATCAGATAAGCGTACAGGGCTAGCTTTAAGAAACGCTACATAACTTGCCAGTATTTGTTTTAAAGAAGCTTCACTTTGAGCTGATAGAATAAAATGTTCTTGTTTCTCAGTTGTTGATGAATGAATTGGTTGTTGCGGCGCCTCTTCAATAATGGCAAACACATTAGTACCAGTAAATCCAAAATTAGAAATCTGTATCCGACGCTCACTCCCTTCGCCCCAGAATTGGGGAGAGGGTGTCTGCAAGGTGGATGAAGGGATCTCCAAGGGAAAAAAAGCAGGAATACTTTCAGGATCAATATTCGGGTTGGCATGCACAAAATGTAAGTTTGGTGCAATGTGCTTGTATTTGAACGCACAAACAGCTTTGATTAAGGAGGCAATTCCTGAAGAGGCAATTCCATGACCAATAACACTTTTTAAGGCACCTATAATTAAAGGTTTTTCTGGTACATGTTGACCTTGATGAATGGCTTGAATAGCATTGAATTCAACAGAGTCACCTACTATGGTTCCAGTTCCATGCGTTTCAATATAATCAATATCACGCGCCTGAAGTTGCGCTTGAGCTAAAGCTGCCTGATGCAGGTTAATCTGTGACTTTATGTTCGGTGCAACTAAGGGAGTATCATCATCTCCATCTTGGTTCATGACGATACTTTTAATTACTGCATGGATAGTATCTTGGTCTTTAATGGCATCACTTAAACGTTTCACAATGACTACGGCACAACCTTCACTGCGGACAAATCCATCAGCGTCACTAGAAAAACTACTGCAGGTATCGCTGGCTGAAAGCATGTTCGCTTTACTTAATCCAATAAAATTCTCAGGACATAAATTAAGATGCACCCCGCCAACAATTGCCATAGCGCATTCCTGCATTCGTAACGATAAGGCGGCAAGATATAAAGCAGATAAAGAAGAAGAGCAGGCTGTATCCACAGCCATGGCCGGGCCTTTTAGATTGAGAAAATGTGCCAGCCTCCCTGCTATGGCACTGCTGGCGGCACCAATCAACGTATGAGAATTAAACTCTACGGCATCTTTATAGTTTAGTTGACTGTAATCTTGGGCTGAAGTACCACAAAATATTCCTGTATTGGAATTATTTAAGGAATCCAGCCTTATATTGGCGTGATTTAAAGCCCGAATGGCAACTTCTAAAAATAAGCGTTGCTGAGGATCCATTTGCTTGGCTTCCGCAGCAGAAATTTTAAAAAAAGCGGCGTCGAATAATTCTGGATTGCTTAAAAAGCCGCCTTTGCGGCCAAGCATTTTATCAGGCTTTTCTCTATCAGGATCATAATAGTGGTTTACATCCCAGCGGCTTTTAGGTATCTCTTTAATTGGAGATAGGCCTTGAAGCAGCATGGTATAAAATGCATCAACATCTGTCACATCAGCTTCAATTCCAGGAAGTTGGCAGTTCATGCCAATGATTGCAAGAGGTTCATTGAAAAAATCTGTCTGATCCTGGTTTTTTTTAACCACCGAACTACTCCCTAAGACGCCTAATCCTTAAGACGGTATTAAGAAAAATAGCAAGAATGGGGAGTTATAACAAGGGACTGGTCCAATTCTCTATAATTCCTGCATATCGCATAACACCCCAGGTAGCGGTAAACAAAGCCTAACTGGGTGCTACAGAATTAATATGAACCGGAGGATCCACCTTATCCCAAAACCATTCGACTAAATCCTCCCAAGGCATGGGGCTATTTCCATGACAGATATGATTATATTGTTTATTATAAAATTCTCTTAAAGTTCTTCTGTATAATTCGGGTGCTATTTTGTGATAATCAGCTTCAAATTTATGGTAACGATTAATAAGCAAAATGATAAAGGTGAAATTATTTTTAGTACAACGAAGGTTCATTAATGGGGTTCGGGAAGCTTGTGAGATAAAAGGTTTTGCTCCATGTGCTATCAATAAATCAATAGCCTTTGTATGCATGGTGTCCGCCACTTGTTCTGCTAGTGTTTTATTCGGTGAACGTACGGTAAATCCTTGATTCCACCAAAAGGCTTCATGTAAAGCAGAGTATTGATCTCTGGTACTAACCTCATTAATATTAATGGGCAGATCACTTTGTAAAACCCTCCGTAATTTATCCAATACTCCAGTACGATCCACCTCTATGACTAATTTTCTTAAGGGGGTCATAGTGATCATTCCATCATGACGGGAGTATTGTTCAATAATTTTTAGGGCGGGCTCTTGTTTTTTTTGTATAAGAAAAATGGCTACCGGTGTCGCAACAAGTTGACTGGCCAAGAGGCCATTATCATCATGCCAATCCATATCCACGCCTAAACTTACTAATAAGGTGGCTGTGGCGACATGATTACAATAATGCAGATAAGTTCTGCCCAATTCGTCAATATATTTATAGTCTGCCCCAAATTTTATTAAAATCATGGCCAAATCATCACGTTTATTTTGAAAACTTAAAGTGAGCAGTGATATCTTATTGATTTTGGCTTTAGGGTCTAAGTTATTTTCAAGTAAAATGGTAAATTCTTCAGCAAAACCATAGCGTAACAGCCATAGTACCGTCTCTTCTTTTAAATCAGCTATAGTAGCACCCTTGTGTAACAAGTTTTGTATATAGTTTGGATTAGCTTGCCTCAAGCGACAAGATAGTAGTGCTCTTTCTAAAACGGTTTGATTGTCTGCACGTAAATTAGTGTGCATACCAAAATCGATGAGCTCGCTAACCAGGTCAAAACTATTATTTTTTATAGCAAAGAAAAATAGATGTTCTTTTAAAGCTTGAGTTAGTAAATTGCAGTCAAAGGCATTCACTATAATTTGTGCACTGCCAGCTAAAATTGCCTGCTCTAACTTGTCCTGTACTTGGCCATTAGCTAATGCTTTATCCAATTTTTTGTGAGGATCTTTAGCTCCCAAATTATGTAAAACTTTTGCTAAAGCATAGTGTTTTCGTGCAATCGCGATGTCAAATGCAGTCGCAGCACGGGATGTAGTTGTCGACCACGAAAGCTTGTCGATTTCGGCATTTGATGCAATTAAGATTTTAACTATTTCTATATGCCCATTATAGGCAGCCAGATGTAAAGGAGTCATATAACAGGCCGTATTATCCCTATTAAAATACGCCGTATTATGACCGGACATGGATACGCAATGTGTCATGTCGTTTATATCATCGGCTTCATTAATGAATTGAGCTAGCTGTGTACAATTATTAGTAGCTGCTGCTATATGCATTCTTGGCATAAACTCTCCTGGCGAATTTTGATTTATAATAACTTATAATTGATGAAATAGTAGCCCTAATTGGAAAAGGCAGGATGTTATGAAAAATTTCATGGAACTTATTGAGCAAGTACGTTTTGTTATGCGTCATAATTGTTTTGATGATAGTGAAATACTATTGGATAAAAAATTAGTTCAAGAAACTTATACGCATTTTGGTAATTTATTTTATCAAAAGAATTTTATGAACTGGGGTTTGTGGGACAAAAATATATACACCGAATATAAGGATCTACGTTATGATTTTTCCCGAATTTGCCCCTTTCAAGATATTCATTCAATATTGCTTGTTTATTATGTAATAAGACCATTAGTAAGTCGTAGTTTTTTTGATAAAACATTGGTAGAAGTTGGTTGTGGTAATGGCATTGGTTTAAAAGCGAGCTCTGAATTGTTGAAAACCAAGTATTCCTTAGGAGTAGATTTAACTCATAAGCTCGTTACTAATGCGCACTCTAATTTTTATCAAAAAGAACGAATTAATTACATACAGTCAGATGCCGAGCACCTACCATTAGCCTCAGGAAGTGTTGATATTATAACTAATATTGAAAGCTCGCATATTTATCCGCGGGTAGTGGATTTTTATTCTGAAGTGGCTCGTGTATTAGCTCCTGGTGGCTATTTTTGTTATGCGGATTGCGATGTGATAGCAAAATCACGGCGACTAATTTTAGAAGATTTTATCAAAAGCAGTACGGATTTAAAAATCTTGGAAAAGCACGATATTACAAAAATGGTTCAAGATTCTATCTATCGTCGTGCTATTGTGGAAGCAGATTTGGTTTATGCCTCAGCAAAGAATTTTTTTGATGAAAATAAAGATGATTTTATGGGCGAGGTTCAATCTCTTTTGGGCGCGATGGGATTAAGATTTCTTCCTTGGTGGCGCATTAGGTTCAAGGATCCCAAGTTTAGGGCTATTGCAAAAAATGCGCGGAGATACAGTTTCGGGAAGAGGAAAAAATACTTTTATTACTTAATTCAAAAAATATCCTGAAGAGGTTGCTGATGAAAACAAATACGATTAATTTTTTTGATAATTATTTTTCCCTGATAGCAGCCGGCGCACGATTAAAATTAGTTGAGCCTATGTTTCATTTGGATTTATTTGCCTTGTTTGATATGCATTCAACTGTATTGGAACGCGATATAATTGAACAATTATGTTTAATGCCCTTAAGAGCGCAAAAATGGTTGCATTTGTTAAGTTGTGAACATTTTTTAATTAAAACCACGTTAAATAATCAAACTGCCTATCAACTACCTGATGAATTTATCGCGTTGAAAGGTAGTGATGCCTGGTGGGAGATGAAATTATTTTTTAATTCTTGGAAAGTGGCTAGTGAGGAAAACTTAAGTGATGTATTGCGTTTTGGCAAGGTCAAAACCAGCGTTTCCTGGCCTCCCAAAAAGGATGTTGAGGTTGATTGGCTGGAACAATGGATGGCAAATACTGCGAACAAACCGGTTGATTGTATTTTAGAGCAAATTGATTTTACAAAGGTGAAACAGGTTTTGGATGTAGGTGGTGGCGATGGAACTGTGGCCTGCGCCCTTGCCAAGGCTCATCCGCACCTTCATGTGTCTGTGTATAACTTGCCCAAATCGGCAGCAAAAGCCAGGAAAAATTGTGAATCTCAAGGATTACACGAGCGAGTACACGTGTTGGAAGGCGATTTTATTGCTGAAGACTCTTTTCCTAAAGGTTTTGATCTGATTCTGTTTACTCGAGTATTATTTGACTGGGATGAAAAGACAGATAGGAAATTGTTACAGATGGCCTATCAGGCTTTGGTAAACGATGGTCTTGTTGCTATCTGCGAATATTATAAAGATAAAAGCAATGATAGATGTGTTGCTTCTGAATATCGCTATATTTTTCATGATGATTTTGCTGCAAATGTATTTAAATCTAAGGCAACGTACCAGCAGATGTTGGCAGAAATTGGTTTTATTTTGATGCCCAATAAAGAAACCAAGCTCGTTAATGCTTATCATGAATTATTATTGGCCAAAAAATGAAGTGGCTGATATAATTCTTTTTTCCCCTTAAGCTAGTTATAATGCATTTTTAAAAACAACAGGCATGCCCATTGAAACATAATCCTCGTAAACGTTTCGGTCAGAATTTTTTGCACAATCAGCAAGTGATTGAGGATATTTTGCGGGCAATCAATCCCCAAGCTAAAGATAATGTATTAGAGATAGGCCCTGGATTGGGTGCTTTAACTCAGCCTTTATTAAGACGTCTTGCTCGTTTGCGGGCAGTGGAAATTGATTGGGACTTACAGAAGTTTTTATCGGAATTGCCCATAGCTCAGGGTAAATTGGAGCTGATTGCAGCCGATGCTTTAACGGTTGATTACAGCCAATTTGGTTCCAATCTGCGCATTATAGGGAATTTACCCTATAATATCTCTACCCCTTTACTGATTCATTTGTTAGGATTTACTTCATATATAGAAGATATGTATTTTATGTTGCAAAAGGAAGTCGTTGATAGAATGGCGGCTGTACCAGGGACTAAGGCATTTGGCAGATTAAGTGTTGTGTTGCAGTATTTTTGCGAGGTTGAGTGTTTGTTTTATGTGCCTCCAGAAGCCTTTGATCCTAAGCCAAAAGTAGAATCAGCAATTGTGCGTTTGGTTCCCTATCGCAATTCACCGTATGAAGCAATTGATTTTAAACAGTTAGAGCAAGTTGTTGCCAAATCCTTTGCCATGCGGCGCAAAACATTGGCTAATAACTTAAAGGAAATTATTAGTTCAGAAAAGATAAAGGAGCTTGGAATAGATCCTGGTAAGCGACCGGAGCAAATTACTGTTGCGGAATACGTTCAACTAGCGAAATTTATTTCCAATTAGTGTAAAATGGCTTAAGAAATTGTTTGGGAGGTTATTTTGTTCCATCGTCCAGGAAAACCTGCTGGGGCAGTAAGCGCTAAATCCGTGAAAAATATCACTCGTACTCAAACTGCTACGCAATTTTTAGCTGAAGAAAAAAGACATAACTTGCTGACCAAAATTCGCGATCTCAGTGCCTTGGAGCCATCGCGCTTTGATAGTTTATGTTCTATTTTAATCGACAACTTAGTCAGCTATTGCCAAAGTTTACCAGAAACAGCTAATAGTTATTATTCCCAACCCGGTGGTGTGGTCGATTTTGCTTTGAGTCGAACCGAAGCAGCTTTAACTTTATTTCAAGAAGTAATGATCTTGGATAAAGAGCAAGCCCTGTCTGAAGAACAAAAGTTATGGCAGTATGCGCTTTTTTCAGCAGCAATTTTGCAGGGAATAGGTAAATTATGCATCGATTACAAAATTAATTTATTTGATGCTCAAGGACAAATATTAAAACAATGGAATCCTTTATTAGAAAGTCTTACGACTACCGGCACTCAGTATAATTATGAATTTATGACAGAATCGGATGTAGAGTTTCGCCGACGTTTGAATTTATTGTTAGCCCGTACCCTCATCCCTGTTAGTGGCTTCAACTGGATTGCCTCTAATCAGCAAGTATTAGCGATTTGGTTGGCCTTACTCAATGAGGACATGCGTTCTGCTGGTACTTTAGGTGCTTTATTAACCCGCGCTAAAGGCCTAGCTATCCACCGTTATCTCCAGGAATTTATGCTCAAAGCTGCGACTAAAACAAGCCCTTATGGCCGTGCGGGTACTTTTTCCGGTGGCGTGCCTGAATCATTGACTGATAAAGAATTGGCAATTGGTGTTGAGTTTCTTGAATGGTTAAATAAGCAATTGGCTGCAGGTGATTTAATAATTAATAAGGCTCCCTTATTTATTGTTCCTGGTGGTTTGATTTTGCCGCCTGAAATATTCAAATTATTTGTGCAATCGCATCCGCAGTATAAAACGTGGTTGGCCATTCAAAAAGGATTGTTGTCCTTATGCGTGCATTCATCGGGTCATGGCGACGACCCAGTGAGTCGTTTTGAACAAATAAATTCGCATCAAATGCATTCAGGAGTGGTTATACCGGTTGCTGTCGTTGTGCCAGACTCAGTGCAGGTGCAACAATTGGCAACTGGCAAAGTTGAAACAATGTCTGCTATGGAATTAATTAATAAAGCGCAATACCCCAGTCATTTCACCCAGCAACAAACAGTGTTAGTTGTACCGCCTTTACAGCAATTATCAGCCGCAGGAAAATGGCAAAATATAGTACATGAGGTGGCAGCTGCAAGACCAGGAGCAAAAAGCGGTGCCTGATTATGCCATTGGCGATGTACAAGGTTGTTACGATCCCTTGCAGCGTTTATTAGAATTAATTGATTTTAATGAGCGCGAGGACAGATTATGGTTTGTCGGTGATTTAGTGAATCGAGGGCCAGCTTCCTTGGCAGTATTACGATTTATTAGAGCCTTACCGCTTGTGCCTAATATTACTTTAGGCAATCATGATTTACATTTATTAGGTACCTTATTTAGTGACAAGCCTTGGCGCGGTCATGATGATACCCTGGTAGAAATTTTGGAAGCTGAAGATGCTGAAGAAATAGGTCATTGGTTACGCAAGCAATCGATACTCTGTTATTCACCAGAATTAAAAGTGGTAGTTTGCCATGCGGGCATTGGCCCCTTTTGGGATTTACCTTTGGCAATGCAATTGGCAAAAGAATTAGAAGCGGCTTTATCCTCAGAGCATTTTAAGGAGTTTTTATCGAATATGTACGGTAATCATCCTAATAAATGGTCTGATGATTTAATTGGTATGGAGAGATTAAGATGTATTACGAATTATTGCACCCGAATGCGTTTTTGTACGGCAGATGGGTCTTTGGATTTGGAATATAAAGGAACAATTGCCAAAGCAAAAACTGGCTTGTATCCTTGGTTTGCAGTACCAAATCGAAAAGAATTAGAAGTCGATTTGGTGTTTGGACATTGGGCCGCCCTAATGGGCAAATGCCCTACCCCTAAAATTCATGCGATAGACACCGGTTGTCTTTGGGGTGGACAATTGACCGCATTACGTTTGGAGGA
>JBAZRP010000027.1:0-31424 GCA_041662885.1 Legionella sp. | reverse complement strand
GGAACTACACCAACACCAGCGCCATGATTACCGTTATGAACTACACCAACACCAGCGCCATGATTACCGTTATGAACTACACCAACACCAGCCCCATGATTACCATTATGAACTACATTAACGCCAGCTCCATGTGCGCCATTATGATGATGGTGTCGATGACCAAAGAAACCGCCGTTGTAGCCGCCACCCCAGCCGCCCCAAAAACCACGTCCCCACCAACCAGGAGTGCCTAAACCGAAAAAACTCCAGAAAGGAGAAACATAAACTGGAGTGGAAGCATTACCAACCCTTGCATTTACATTATTTGGTGCAAATAAAGAGGGTAGGGCAGCTGAAACTAATAAGGCTAAAGCAATCATACCTAAAACCGTGGATGCTACTGGCGATGTTATAACAGCAGCAGTAATTACCAATGCTATAGCAGTGACAGCTGCTGCGCATTTAAGTACAAACCAAAAATTACTTCTGTGGTCATAGTCAGGATCTATGTTGTTGTTATTATTGTTATTGTTATTGTTATTGTTGTAATTATCGTCGTAATTATTATTTACAGGTACATCCATAAATCACCTATTGTTTGGTTTAAAAAAAACTCATGGTAATGATTCTATTCATTATGTCAATCATTTATAGGAATTGGGGCTTTTTATTTGATTGATCCCCTCGAATATATATATTAGAGTAGCATGGGTCATCGCTGTAACATGACAAGGAAATCAAATGCAAAATGATATTGAACTGCAACAATTATTAAAAGAAACCGACGACGTTATTGCCGGTTTGCAAAAGGCTGTGGGTACGATGATGGAAGCCTTAAAACCGGACCCTAGTTATTTTAACCGTATTACAAAATTTTGGACTAAAATACCTGTTTGGGCACATGTGATCATCACACTATTTCTATTAGTCCCCGCGGTTGTTTTAGGTGTTTATATTAATTTCATCCCAATGATTACTTTAGGCGTTCTTACGTTTATTAGTTATCTCGGTCTTTCTTTTCTGGTTTATAATCACCATAAAAATGCGATTGCCTCTACTAATGGAATTGAAGCTGGGCTTAAAAAATCCATGGAGATTTTAGGTAAAGTCATACATGCTCTTGAATTAACTTGTAGAGATGTTGCCAAACAGGTGAATGTTTTTCAAATAACCAATGAAAAATTACGTACCAAGGTTGATGACTTTACTGAGGAACTAAATGCTGTAATAGCAAATGCTGAGCAACTGAAACAAAGGGATAAGGAATTAACTGAGCTTGTTAATACTTTAGAACTCAATAAAAATATATATACGGATGCGATTCTTAAAGAGCAAGAGCATTTAGCAAAGATTAGTTTGGATTTGAAAAAATTTAAAGCCTTGAGTATCGATTTAAAAGCTCAATTGGATAACATGCCATCAGAGTTTCAAAAAGTACAAAGTCAGGTTGCCGACCAACTTAAAGCGACTGCAGCAATCAATAACAGTTTAAAAGCTGCGATAGATTCGTACGCAAAAATACAATTTCCTGAAGAACAAAAGCGGGCTCAATTTTTAAATAATCTAAATGAAATTATAAATAATTATGCCGATCATTTTGACAAGATAAGAAAGAGGCTGGATGAACTAAATGGTTTAATAGGCCAGGAAAAGGATAAATTGAACACCGTTAATAGAGCTTATAAGGAGCAATTGGGTCAAACCATGAGTTTATTGGCACGTACTGATCGGGAAATAAATAGGTTGGAACAGGGGGGTGTTCAGAATCCTGCGGAGATTTTAAAAGCTAAAGGGTTTTTTGTTCCTCAGCAGTTAGTTCAGGATGATTTAATAGTTATGCAACAAAACGTTTCATCTTCTCAAATTCAATGAAGTTACACACATAAGCTCCCTTCTCCCTGGAGGGGAGAAGGGAGCTACAGATAGATAGAGGATAAAGGATAGAGAGAGATAGAGGTGAGTGTTTCTCGACTTATAATCTACTCATCTTCCCAACTCAAAGTACCACCAGCTTGATACTCAATCACGCGTGTTTCAAAGAAGTTTTTCTCTTTCTTCAGATCCAGCATCTCACTCATCCATGGGAATGGATTTTCTGCGCCAGGATATTGATCCGGTAAACCAATTTGATTCAGGCGGCGATTGGCTATGAAATGTAAATATTCTTCGAACATTTCTGCATTCATACCTAATATACCATGAGGCATAGTATCGTGTGCGTATTGATATTCTAAAGCCACACCTTCTTTAATCAGTTCGACTATCTCTTCTTTAAATGCGGGTGTCCATAAATGAGGATTTTCTATTTTAATTTGGTTAATCACATCAATACCAAAGTTCATGTGCATGGACTCATCGCGTAAAATGTATTGGAATTGTTCTGAAGTTCCTACCATTTTATTACGGCGTCCCATAGATAATATTTGGGTAAAACCAACATAGAAAAATATTCCTTCGAAAACCACGTAAAAAGCAATTAAATCACGTAATAAACGTTGATCATTTTCTGGAGTACCAGTATGGAATGTTTCATCGCCCAAGCTTTGAGTGAAGGGTAGAGCCCATTGTGCTTTTTTGGCAACTGATGGAATCTCGCGGTACATATTAAATACTTCAGCTTCATCCAGACCCAAACTTTCGATAACGTATTGATAAGCATGAGTATGCAAGGCTTCTTCAAAGGCTTGACGTAATAAATATTGACGGCATTCTGGATTAGTAATGTGTCTGTATACTGCCAGTACCAAATTATTCGCAACAAGGGAATCAGCAGTTGAGAAAAATCCTAAATTACGTTTAATAATTAAACGTTCATCATCTGTTAAACCAATAGGATCTTTCCAAAGAGCTACGTCAGCACTCATACTAATTTCATTAGGCATCCAATGATTAGCACAGGCTGTTAAATACTTATCCCAAGCCCAGGTATATTTAAAGGGAACTAACTGATTTAAATCAGCGCGGCAGTTGATAATTTGTTTGTCATCAACATGAATGCGTGCAGCGCCCATTTCCACTTGCTCAAGGCCGGTTGCTCCTACGCTTGGATTGGCTGCATCCATAGCTTCGAGGGCTATGGATGCAGCTGCTGGAGATGCGCTGCTGTTTTTTTCTGTTTTGGTGTGCATTAATTTATTCCTTATTATTGGCAAGCTTCGCAGTCTGGATCAAGAATCGAGCACACTTTCGGCTCTTCTTCTACCAGTTTCACTGCGTTTAAAGCGCCATCAGTTACTGTTGATTTTTCAGCATTACTGGCTCCTAAACTACGTAAGTAGTAAGTGGTTTTTAAGCCACGAATCCAGGCATGAGTATATAATTCATCGAGTTTTTTGCCTGATGGTTTTGCCATGTAAATGTTAAGTGATTGAGCTTGATCTATCCATTTTTGTCTACGAGAAGCAGCTTCTACTAACCAGATTGGATCAATTTCAAATGAAGTAGCATAGCGATTTTTCAACTCTTCGGGAATGCGAGAGATAGGTTGCACACTACCATTAAAATATTTCAAATCATTAACCATTACTTCATCCCATAGTTTTAAAGCTTTCAAATCTTTAACTAAATAAGGATTAATAACGGTAAATTCTCCAGATAAATTCGATTTAACATACAGATTTTGATAAGTAGGCTCAATGGATTGAGAAACGCCACAAATATTGGAAATAGTTGCTGTTGGTGCTATTGCCATTACGTTGGAGTTACGCATTCCTTGAGTACGTACTTTAACGCGCAATTGTTCCCAGTCTAAACGTTGTGAGCGGTCTTGTTCTAGATACTTACTACGTGCTTGTTGTAATAAATTAATAGAATCGATAGGTAATATACCTTTGCTCCATAAAGAACCTTCATAACTAGAGTATGTGCCACGTTCCTTTGCTAATTCACAAGAAGCTTCAATAGCATAATAACTAATTAATTCCATCGAAGAATCAGCAAATTCTATAGCTTCTTTGGAAGTATAATCTAATTTTAACTCATATAAAGCATCCTGGAATCCCATAATACCCATACCGACAGGGCGGTGTTTTAAATTGGAATTTCGTGCTTGGGGAACGGAATAATAGTTAATATCAATTACGTTATCCAGCATACGGATAGCAGTGTTAATAGTGCGTTTTAATTTATCTTTATCCAGTGCACCATTTATAATATGAGCTGGTAGATTTACGCTACCTAAATTACATACAGCGATTTCTTCTTGTGAAGTATTTAAAGTAATCTCAGTACATAAGTTAGAGCTATGAATAACTCCAGCATGTTGTTGTGGCGATCTCAAATTGCATACATCTTTGAATGTAAGCCAAGGATGGCCTGTTTCAAACAACATAGACAACATTTTGCGCCATAGTTTGGTAGCAGAAACAGTTTTAACGTTTTTAATGATGCCAGCACGCGCTTGCTCTTCATACTTAGTATATAAAGTTTCAAATGTTTTGCCATAAACATCATGTAATTCAGGAACTTCATCGGGTGAAAATAAAGTCCAATCACCTTGCTCACGTACACGAATCATGAATAAATCAGGAATCCATAAAGCAGTATTCATGTCATGAGTACGGCGTCTGTCATCACCAGTATTTTTTCTAAGTTCTAGGAATTCTTCAACATCTTTATGCCAGCATTCCAAATAAGCGCAGACCGCACCTTTACGTTTTCCACCTTGATTTACTGCAACGGCAGTGGCATCGGCTACGTTTAAAAAGGGAACAACACCTAAAGATTTGCCGTTGGTTCCTTTAATATGAGAACCCATAGCGCGAATGGGCGTCCAGTCATTACCTAAGCCGCCAGCGAATTTAGACAAAAGAGCATTATCTTTAATTGCGCTGTAAATTCCATCCAAATTATCAGGAATAGTAGTTAAGAAGCAGCTTGATAATTGTGGTCTGATAGTACCAGAATTAAATAAAGTTGGCGTAGAAGTCATATAATCAAAAGAAGACAGTAAGGTATAAAATTCTATGGCCTTAGCTTCTTTATCCTGTTCGCGCATAGCAAGACCCATAGCAACGCGCATGAAAAAGGCTTGAGGTAATTCATAACGTACACCGTGATCGTGTATAAAATAACGATCATATAAAGTTTGTAAACTTAAATAAGTAAATTGCATATCACGTTCTGGCAACATTGCTTTAGCTAATTTATCCAAATTGAAATCAGCCATTTTTGCATCCAGCATGCCTTGAGCTATGCCATGAGCGATGTAGGCTTTGAAATAAGAAGGGTAAATCTTAGCCATTTCATCAAATGTAGCTTCGGATTGTATTTTAAGTTTTGTTAAGGCTTCAGAACGTAGGCTATCGAGTAATAAACGAGCGCTCACATAAGTATAATTAGGTTCTCTTTCAACTAAAGCACGTGCAGCCATGATCAGCGATTTATGCACATCACTGTATTTGGCCTGATTGTATAAATTACGAACCGCATCTTTTATAACTGGTTCTGCTTTCACTTGGTCCAGATTTCTGCAAGACTCTTTGACAATAGTGTTGACCCTATCCATATCTAATGGTTTTTGTTCTCCATTAGGCATGACTATCATCAGTGCTTTACTATCTACCGGTTTAGCAGGAGTATCTGTTTGACGCGCTTTGCGATGTGCTTCCCTATAAAGTACATAGGCGCGAGCTACTTTGTATTGACCGCTGCGCATTAAAGCGAGTTCTACCTGATCTTGAATGTCTTCAATGTGGATTGCGCCACCGCCAGGTAAACGGCGTTTAAACACTTGGGTTATTTGAGTGGTTAATTCTGCAATTTGCAGACGTACCCTGTCAGAGGCAGTAGCATTATCGCCTTCAACAGCAATATAGGCATTAGTTATCGCCTTATTAATTTTGTAATCGTCGTACACGACTACTTTGCCATTTCTTTTTATAGTTTTCAGCAAACCAGGTGCATTTGCAGTCAATTCCAGTTGATTGGTTAGCGGCACATCTTTTACCGGCTCAAGAATTTCGGACATTTTTCCTCCACGAACTTTTTTTGGGTCAACAGTTGAGTGCAACATATCCACTGTTATATGAATTATAGCACAAAACCCAATATATAGGGCTTTTTTGGGTCTGTTATAACAAGATAATGTGTTTTTGCCTTTTGGTCAAGAGAATAATATGGGGGTATTTTGTGGATAAGTTGTGAGTTTAATTATTTTTCGGTGTTACGATGATTGCATCGCTAACATTGGAGAATCCATGAACATTTAGGTGAAAGGAATTGATGTTGGCGTAGAGCTGGCTGGAGCTTCCTCCATCCAAGTTAATGGCGTCAGTACAATATAAGGGTGAGGATTGCATTAATTGGGCAAGTTCACGGGTGCTCATAGCAGTATTAGTTGAGACTAACAGAATGATTTTTCCATCTTTTGTGATACCTAAAGCAGATCGATCAGCGCTGCCTACTTTAAGAGCAGGAATTTTACCTTTTACTAATAATCTTGGTCCGCTTTGAATGGCAAATTCTATTTCATCGTCATGAATAAAATTGCGTACAGAAGAAATATAAGGTTTATTATCTTTTACATAAAAAATTCCCCACCAAGTAATGCGCTTTAAAGGATTTTGCATTTTTTTATTGTTAATTCTTAAGCCGAGTGGGTTGAAATTGTGGTCAAAAAAACCACCATTTATACTAAGTAAGGCTTGGGTGCGCATGCCAAATTGATCAGCCGATGCATCTTTTAATGCCAAGGCTTTAGCGGTGATTAAGGATAATTGATTTTTTTCCAAATCAATACGAAAGGCATGAATATGGGACCAGGGAGTCAGTAGGCCGCCTTCAAGATCTTGGTATTCAATTCCTGGGCTTAATTGCTGCCATGAAGCTGCTTGACTAGTAAAACTAATAAATAAGAGAATAAGATACATAAAATAACAACAATGCTGACGATAAACATTGGTTTGAGAAGACATGTTATTGTATCCTTATGTACATCATTCAACACCAGAGATTTTTATGCAAACTAAATCGCAACATAGCAATACTGAAGTACAGAAGTCAACTACTGAATTAGCTCGATTAATGCGCGAAGTTTTGGATCTTGCTAAAAAAGAAGGTGCTACCGATGCGGCCGTAGCCGTGAGCAACGATAGGGGGTTTTCAGTAGATGTGCGCATGGGTCAAGTTGAAACTATAGCCTTTAGTGAAGATAAGGGTGTTGGTCTGACGGTGTATATTGGTAAGCGTAAAGGCGGGGCTAGCAGTACCGACACGACATCTGAATCCTTACAAGCAATGGTTAAGCATGCTTGTGATATAGCTAAAGTAAGTGCCGAAGACCCTTGTTTTGGTCTTGCTGATAAAGAATTAATCATGAAGCAAGATATTGATTTACAATTGTATCATCCCTGGGATGTTACTCCGCAACAAGCCATTGAAATAGCTATAGAATGCGAAAATAAAGCGTTGGCAGTGGATAAACGCATCGTAAATTCAGATGGGGTTAATGTATCTTCTTATGAGTCACATCACAGTTATGCTAATACTAATGGCGCTGAATGTGTTACGCATACTACGCGTCATAGTGTTAGTTGCTCTTTAATCGCTCAAGAAGGCGAGGAAATGCAACGTGATTATGATTATACCACCGTGCGTAATGCCAAAGATTTAATTGCTATAGAACAGATTGCTCGTACCGCCGCGGATCGCGCTTTAAGTCGTTTAGGCTCTCGGCAGGTTGCAACTCAAGCAGCCCCGGTATTATTTTCTTCTCGCGTTTCTGGTGGTTTGTTTGGCAGTTTTATTAGTGCAATTAGCGGTTATAATTTATACAAAAAAAATTCCTTTTTAATGGATTCACTTGGTGAGGAAATTTTTCCTGAGTTTATAAAAATTTACGAACAGCCTCACTTATTAGGCGCTTTGGGCAGCGCTGCTTTTGACTCAGAGGGTGTTCCAACAAGAGAAAATATTTTTGTTGATAAGGGTAAGGTACTGAGCTATATCTTTGGTAGTTATTCTGCACGTAGAATGGGTTATAAAACCACAGCTAATGCTGATGGGGTTCATAATTTAACTATTGATGCTAATGCTGGTGATTTGGCTGAATTATTGCAAATGATGGATACCGGTTTATTAGTTACTGAATTAATGGGGCAGGGAGTTAATGGCCTTACTGGTGATTATTCTCGTGGCGCTAGTGGTTATTGGGTCGAGAAGGGTAAGATCCAATTTCCAGTAGATGAAATTACTATTGCCGGTAATTTGAAGGATATGTTTCGGCAGATTAAGGCAGTTGGGTCTGATATTAATCCCAATATTTCGACGATGTGTGGCTCGGTTTTAATTGAAAAAATGATGATAGCAGGGAGTTAATTAAGGAAAAATCTCTGTCTTTGCGAGTGTGTAGGTTGGGCATTGGCCGAATGGCACTTACTTAAGGTAATTAAGTCGTCTTTGCGAGCGCAGCGAAGCAATCCAGTGACCTTACTTGTGCATCCAAGGCCACTGGATTGCTTCGCTGCGCTCGCAAAGACGTAGATTTTTCCTTAAGTAAGTGCCATTGGGGCCTTGGCCCAACCCCCGGAGGATCTAAATTGGTGATACCAGAGTACAATTTTCCTGATCCTGAAACCAGCGACGAAGATGGACTTCTTGCTGTAGGAGGAGATTTATCACCACCTTGCCTGCTTCAAGCCTATTCCCAAGGAATTTTCCCCTGGTTTAATCCCGAAGATCCAATACTCTGGTGGTCGCCCAATCCTCGATTAATTCTGATTCCTAAAGACTTTAAAGTGTCGCGTAGTTTAAAAAAATCCTTAAAACAAGGCTTTAAAATTTCATGGGATACCGCTTTTGAGCAAGTAATTCATGCATGTGCTACTTACGAGGGACGTACTAATAAAACGTGGATTACTGAAGAAATGATTCAAGCCTATACTGAATTACATCATTTAGGTTATGCCCATTCTTTGGAAGTCTGGCAGGAAGATAAATTGGTGGGTGGATTGTATGGAATCAGTCTTGGAGCCGCTTTTTTTGGTGAATCTATGTTCCATATTGTTACAGATGCATCTAAAATAGCACTGTTTTACCTCTGTAAAGACCTGGAACAACGAAATTTTGATTTTATAGATTGCCAATTGCCAACCCCTCATTTACTGAGTTTAGGAGCGAAGATCATTGCTAGAAAGGAGTTTTTATCCTTATTGAAGACAGCCCTAAAGCAGCCAACAAGACAAGGAAAGTGGATTTAGATTGCCATTTCACTCATTTTAGTGCACTATTTCATCTTTATGAACTTGATACATGATTTGAGAGACCTATGGCAAAAGAAGAGCACATTGAAATGGCGGGTACCGTTATTGATACATTACCCAACACAATGTTTCGCGTTGAATTAGATAATGGACACGTAGTAACAGCCCATATTTCTGGTCGCATGCGTAAAAACTACATCAGAATTTTAACCGGCGATAAGGTTAAGGTGGAATTAACACCTTATGACTTATCTAAAGGTCGAATTATATTTCGCGATAAGAATTAATCCGGTAGGTAATACCGAACGCCCTGCGGTCTGTCTGCGGGGTCTAGTATTTTAGCAGAGACCTATGGATCCCGTGGACAAGCCACGGGACGTGGGGAATGTGAAATACTTTACTTTAATTTATCCAAAAACTTCTCAGCATCCAATGCCGCCATGCAACCAAAGCCTGCTGAAGTGATAGCCTGCCGATAAACATGATCCGCAACATCCCCACAGGCAAACACACCAGGAATATTCGTGCTTGTTGCCATGCCATCTAAACCTGATTTAATTCTAATATAGCCATCTTTCATGTCTAATTGATCGGTGAATAATTCCGTGTTGGGAGTATGGCCTATAGCAATAAATACGCCGTCCAGATCCAATTGCTGTTTTGAATTGTCTTTAATATTACGCAGCATCACACCAGATACTTTCATGCCATTGCCTAAAACTTCATCTAAAGTATGATCCCAGATTAGTTTAATATTTCCAGTACGAGCTTTTTCAAATAATTTATCTTGCAGAATTTTTTCAGCACGTAAACTGTCACGTCGGTGAATTAAAGTTACCGAAGCCGCAATATTAGATAAATACAAAGCTTCTTCTACTGCAGTGTTACCGCCACCAATGACACACACATTTTTGTTGCGGTAAAAAAATCCATCGCAAGTAGCACAAGCAGAAACACCGCGACCTTGGTAGGCTGATTCAGATTCCAATCCTAAATAACGCGCAGATGCGCCGGTTGCAATAATCAAAGCATCACAAGTATAAGTAGTATTATCACCATTTAAAACAAAAGGTGCTTGCGCTAAGTCCGCTTTAACAATATGATCGAAAATGACTTGGGTTTCGAAGCGTTCTGCATGTTTTTGCATGCGTTCCATAAGAGCTGGGCCTTGTAGGCCTTCTATGTCACCTGGCCAATTGTCTACTTCAGTGGTAGTGGTTAATTGACCTCCAGGTTGCATACCAGTTATTAGGACTGGTTTAAGATTTGCTCGAGCAGCATAGACCGCTGCAGTATAGCCTGCTGGACCAGAACCAAGTATGATTAACCGATGATGAGTGCTTGTGTTCATTGTCTGCGCCTTCCTTATGTTTTATGTTAAGATGGCAAATACTATGATAAAAACGGTGATATTAAAATACCTATGGCAAAACTACATTCGGGTAAAAGGACTAGGTCCCGTAAAAAAAACCTGCCTAACTTCATGCATAAGCGTGTAACTGAGGGAAGTTTCATCCTCATTCTAACCTGCGCTTTGTATTTATTTTTGTCTTTATTTTCTTATCATGTGAGTGATCCCGGCTGGTCGCATGCTTCGCCTTCAGGATCAACTATTTTAAATTTAGGCGGCACTATCGGTGCTTATTTATCAGATGCCTTATTTTTAGTTTTTGGTTATGGCGCTTTTATATTGCCCGCTGTTATGGCGTATATTGCCTGGATAGTACTAAAAGAAGTGCAAATACCGCGTCCTTTAGATCAAACAGTCATTACCCTGCGTGCTGTTGGTTGCGTTATGGTGATAGCTGGTGGTTGTGGTTTACTTAGTTTAGAAATGAAAACCGATGCTTTGGATTCTATTCATAAAGCAGGGGGACTCATTGGCGAGACCGTTGGTCTTGGCTGGTACCAAATGTTGAATTTAGAAGGAGCAAGTCTACTTTTATTCGCCATGTTTTTGGTTGGGGTTACCTGGTTTACTGGTTTATCTTGGTTTAAGACGATAGATTTAATTGGTTATTATACGATCTCTATTAGTAATTCCATTTTTGACTTGTCTAAAAAATTAGGGGCATTTGTCAAAAATGCAGCACAAAAACCTCCTAAAGCAGCAGTGAGTCCGGCGTCAGTAGCCACTCAAGCAACAAGCTCAAAGAAAGATAAAGCGCTGCCGAAAATATTCCAATTGGGTAAACGAAAAGATCCAAAAGCAGCACTTCCAAAATCAGCACCATCATTAGTTGTGAATGAAAAAGTTATTGATGCAGGCGTTAAACCGATACCTGAAATTGTTAAGCCTGTTATTAAAGAAAGTAAAGAAGTACGTGTTTATAAAACGAGCGAAGGTTTACCAAGTCTGGATTTATTAGATAAAGGCCAACCAGGCAAACCCATGGGCGGATACACACACCAAGAATTAGAAAATGTATCACGAGATGTGGAACAGCATTTGTTAGATTTTGGTATTCAGGCCGATGTGGTAGCGGTGCACCCTGGTCCTGTTGTAACGCGGTTTGAATTGCAATTGGCTGCTGGTATTAAGGTAAGTAAACTTACCGCCTTATCTAAAGATTTAGCACGTTCTTTATCAGTTGTTTCTGTGCGCGTGGTAGAAGTAATTCCTGGTAAAACGGTTGTTGGTTTGGAATTGCCTAATCACTCACGTGAGATTGTCCGTTTGTCGGATGTTTTAATGGCTGATGTGTACCAACAAGCCCATTCACCTTTAACATTAGCCTTAGGTGTGGATATCGCAGGCCATCCTATGGTGGTTGATTTGGCAAAAATGCCGCATTTATTAGTTGCAGGAACTACCGGCTCAGGTAAATCAGTAGGCATCAATGCTATGATTTTGAGTATTTTATTAAAAGCCGGTCCTGAGCAAGTACGTTTGATTATGATAGATCCAAAAATGTTGGAATTATCGGTTTACGACGGCATCCCGCATTTATTAACACCAGTTGTTACCGATATGAAAGAAGCCGCCAGTGCTTTACGTTGGTGTGTTGAGGAAATGGAGCGTCGTTATAAATTAATGTCGGCTTTGGGCGTTAGAAATTTAGCCGGGTATAACACCAAAATTCAGGAAGGAAAAGCCAGCGGAGATGTTTTATTAGATCCATTATGGAAGCCAATCGATGATTTAGAAACAAATCGTCCCGAATTAAATGAATTACCCTATGTAGTAGTAATGATAGACGAACTTGCTGACATGATGATGGTAGTCGGTAAGAAGGTTGAACAATTAATTGCACGCATTGCCCAAAAAGCACGTGCTGCAGGTATTCATATGATACTTGCAACCCAAAGACCATCAGTTGATGTATTAACTGGTTTGATTAAGTCAAATATTCCAACGCGAATTTCATTTCAGGTTTCTTCTAAAATTGATTCGCGAACAATTTTGGATCAGCAAGGTGCTGAACAATTATTGGGTCATGGAGATATGTTGTATTTAGCACCAGGTAGCGGTGCACCTTTGCGTGTTCATGGTGCATTTGTTGATGATAAAGAAGTACATAGAATCGCTAATGATTGGCGTGCTCGTGGTGAGCCGAATTATATAGAGGACATTATAAAATTTGTTGGTGATGGCAGTGAAGGTGGCGTGGATGATGAAGGGAATCAAAGCAATGTTGAAGACGATGATCCTTTGTTTGACCAAGCAGTGGAATTTGTTCTGCAAACGCGTAAGGCTAGTATTTCTTCTGTGCAAAGACGATTAAAGATTGGCTACAATCGCGCTGCACGAATGATAGAAGAAATGGAACGCACTGGAATTGTTGGCCCCTTGGAAGGCGGGTATAGGGATGTATTAGTTACATCAATAACTGAGGACTAAAATGAAATTTCGAGTATTACTGTCTTTATTGGTTTTTTGTAGTTCAGCCTTTAGCCAGACAGCTGAAGAGCTTGTGCAAGCAAAATTAAATGCCATTCATTCTATGAGTGCGGTCTTTAAGCAAGTAGTAAAAGCAAAGGCGCATGTGGTATCACGTTCCTCAGGGTCTATGGCTTTACAAAGACCAGGACGTTTTCGTTGGCAAACTAATGAGCCAATGGAGCAATTAGTCGTTGCTGATGGTAAAAAAATGTGGGTTTATGATCAAGCATTAGAACAAGTTACTGTGAAAGCACAAGATAAAGGTATAGGCGGTACGGCAGCTTTATTTTTGAGTGGTTATGGTGATACGGTTGCTCGTGATTTTACCGTTACACAAAAGACAGAAGGTACTCTTGATATTTTTGATATGAAATCAAAATCTGCCAAAGCTAATTTCCAACGTATTAAATTAGAGTTCACTAAAGACGCTTTAACTGGTTTAGAACTGTATGATCAATTAGGTCAAATTACCAAAGTTAGTTTATCAAAAATTAAACCCAATCCTAAATTGGCAGAAACCTTGTTTCAATTTAAGCCACCAAAAGGGGTAGATGTAGTCAAGCAATGAGTTTGTTTAAAACAGATCCAACACCACCTTTAGCTGAATTTTTAAGACCAAAACAGTTAGATGAAGTGATAGGTCAAAGTCATCTCTTAGGCGAAGGTAAACCTTTGCGTCTTAGTTTTATGGGTGGCAAATTACACTCAATGATCCTTTGGGGACCTCCTGGAGTTGGTAAGACAACGATTGCGCGCCTAACAGCACAAGCTTTTGGTTGTGAGTGGATAGCCTTGTCAGCAGTTTTTTCTGGTGTCAAAGAGATTCGTGCAGCCATGGAGCAAGCACAAGATAATCTTTTATATGACAAACACACCATATTATTTATTGATGAAATTCATCGTTTTAATAAGGCGCAACAAGATGCCTTACTCCCCTATACTGAATCTGGCTTAATTACTTTTATCGGCGCCACTACCGAAAACCCCTCTTTTGAGGTTAATTCAGCTTTATTATCCCGCGCTCAAGTATATGTATTAACCGCTTTGACTGAAGAAGAGTTAAAGCAATTATTTTTGCGTGCACAGTCGCAAGTGCTGCAACATTTAGAATTTGCGGATGATGCTTTGGCGATTATTATCGGAGCTGCTGATGGCGATGCCAGACGTTTATTGAATGTGTTGGAACAAATTGATACAGCCGCTAAGGCAATGAATGTGAGCATAGTTACGAAAGAATTTGTGCACAATGCTTTGGCGCAACAATTAAGACGCTTTGATAAAGGTGGTGACAATTTTTACGATCAAATTTCTGCCTTGCATAAATCGGTGCGTGGTTCTGATCCTGATGCTGCTTTGTATTGGTTTTGCAGAATGTTGGATGGCGGAGTCGATCCCCTATATCTGGCAAGAAGAATAGTACGCATGGCTTGGGAAGATATTGGTTTAGCCGATCCCAGAGGTATCCAACTTGCAAATGATGCAGCGGCAACTTATGAGCGTTTGGGATCTCCTGAAGGAGAGTTAGCGCTTTCTGAGGCAGTGATTTATTTAGCCGTAGCTGCGAAAAGTAATGCCGCTTATGTAGCGTTTAATAAAGCTATGGCTTTTGTAAAAAAAGATAAATCAAGAGAAGTACCCTTGCATTTACGTAATGCACCTACAGGTTTGATGAAAGATTTAGGTTATGGTAAAGAATACCGCTATGCCCATGATGAAGAACATGGCTATGCCGCAGGAGAAACTTATTTGCCAGAGGGTATGAAGGAACCGAATTGGTATCAGCCAGTGGACAGGGGATTGGAGAAACAAATCGCAGAGAAAATGGAGTTTTTAAGAGGTTTGAAGTAGGTTGGTCCTCGGCCCATAGCTGTCAGGTTATGAGTATATCTCGTGTTGCACTTGGTTTGCGAATTCAAGGGTAGAGCCCGTCATCCCGAGTGCAACGAGGGATCTCCGAAAGTGGCACTGTGCCAGTATCAGGAGATCCTTCACTGCGTTCAGGATGACGTAAAGTCTTAACTTAATGGCAGTGCTTCTTAGGGTCACTGCCATCAAGTTAATCACTAGCGCCCGTCATCCCGAGTGCAACGAGGGATCTCCGAAAGTGGCACTGTGCCAGTTTCAGGGGATCCTTCACTGCGTTCAGGATGACGTAAAGTCTTAACTTAATGGCAGTGCCTCGCCGGTGCGGGGACGACACGATTAGATATTATTTAATTCAAAAATTATTTAACCATACAGCCATGGGCCAAGGCTCAACCTATTTATGTTATTTAATTATTTATGAACGTGTGAATGACCGCCATGGTGATGTTCGTGATGTGAACCATGACCGTGTCCATGTCCAAAAGGATTACCATGGTTTGAATGACCATGATGACCATGATGACCATGATGACCATGACCATGATGACCATATGGAGCATCAAAAAATCTTGGTCCGACTGGAAACGCTGTTGGGCCGTGGCTATGGTAATGATTCTGCCCATAAGGATTAGTAGTTGTTACAACAACACGGTGTCTATTCATGCAACTATCAAATTCAGTTGCAGTATAACCAAGAATATCTCTAACAAACAAAGTTCTATTAGTGATTAAATCACAAGCAGTAACCAATCGGTTACATTGAATAGTATTATAATCCATAGCATCAAATACCGTAATAAAACCACCTAAAATAAGTGGAGCAAGTTGATCTAATTGATTGTATTGAAATGTGTTTAGTTCAGCAGCTTGTCTATAAGTTAACTTACCACTGGTGATGAGATTATTAATATTAATAGTATTAATAGTATTATTAGTATTATTACGGTATTGAAACATAATGTAACTCCAATTATTTTTGAATCGTTAAGTCGCGTAGGTTGGGTGATTATTAGCTTTTGCTCCTATCAATGCTCCCTTCTCCCGCTTGGCGGGAGAAGGTGCCCCGAAGGGGCGGATGAGGGTGGTGATGTTAATAAAATTTTTTGACTATGCCACATTGCTATACCCTCATCCGCCCTAAGGGCACCTTCTCCCCAAGGGGAGAAGGGAGCATTGATAGGAGCAAAAGCTAATAATCACCCAACCTACACTTACTGATTCGGAATTATACTATGTGTTACCAAGGCAGGCAACAGCTATATCATCTGCTGTTTCACCAGATTTTCAAACATCCCACCTTGCTGCATTAACGCATCATAAGTACCGGTTTGTACGATTTTTCCTTCGGACAAAACGTAAATCCTATCTGCCTTTATCAAAGTACTTAAACGATGTGCTGCTACTATGCGCGTGATCTTTAATTGTTCAATATTATTCATAACTTCCGCTTGAGTAATATTATCCAAGGCGGATGTTGCTTCATCGAGAAGTAGTAATTTAGGTTTTCTGGATAGAGCGCGCGCAATCATTAAACGCTGTCTTTGCCCAACAGATAAAGTACTACCGCGTTCGGTTAATAAAGTATTCATCCCCATAGGCATGGCTTGTATATCAGCAGCAAGTCCAGATAATTTAGCAGCTTCCCAAGCATCTTCTACTGAAAAACTGCGGCTACCCATAATATTTTCAAATATTGTTCCAGGAAAAATTGCACCGTTTTGCAATACGACACCACATTGCTCACGCAAAGAACGAATGTTCAATTTATTCAAATTTTGCTCGTCGTAATAAATATTCCCTTTAGTTGGTGTTTCAAATCCCAGTAATAAGCGAAATAGAGTAGATTTACCACTACCGGTAGCACCTGTTAAGGCAACAAATTCTCCTTCATTCGCGTGTAGGTTAATGTTTTCTAATACCGGTAAATGTTCCATATGGTAATGAAAGCTTAGATCACGAACGGCTACTTTGCCGGATAATTGATGGAGTATCAGGCCTTCGTTTTCGGGTATTTCGTTTAAGATCGGACTTATTCTTTCATACAATGGCACTAAATTGATAAATTTTGCCATGATTTCAGCTAAGGATAATAAAGAACTAAAAAACTGACCAAAAGCGGCATTAAATGCAATAAAGGCACCAAAGCTAATTACTGCTAATCCTGAGCCAACTAAAGAGTACAACATAATAAAAATAAGTACAGAGATTAAGTTACGTATAATGCCGAAACGAATTGCCCATAAGGATGCAAGCCAAGTTAAACGGTTTTGTTTGCAGAACTCCTCAAACCAAATACTAAAAGCTCGGTATTCACTATTGCTAAGGCGTAATTTACTAATACCAACTACAAATTGAAAGGATAAGGACGCTAATTTACCTTGAATATTCATCATCGGTCTTTGGTATTTTAATAGGACTATATTGGAAATAGTAATTAAGATTATTACAACAAAGGTTGCCAGTAGGGAAAAACTGGCAAGTATCGGAGAGTAATAAAACATTAACCCCAAAGTAATAAAAGAAAAAATGCCACTTAAAACGGATTGAATAGCAGAGCCTGTAATTTCAGTCTGCATAGTATCAATTCCCGAAGCTCTAAGTGTTAAATCACCGGGACTGTAGCGATGAAAAAATGAAGTAGGTAATCGTAACAACCTATCCCAGATTGCAGGCTCTAAGGCAGCATTAGTTTTAAACCGAATACGAATCATTGCCAAATTTTGCGCCACATAAAATAGAGCCGAGGCAAAACTACAAGCAAGTATGCCAAATACACATTGAGATAATATACTTAGGTTAGCGTTAGGAACAGCTTGATCCAGCACAACACCAGTAGCAATAGGTACAAATAAGCCTAATAAACCAATGAAAACTTGCACCAACACAATACGAAAACAATCCCACTTTAGATTAAAAATGGAAAAGTTAAATAGAGTACGCAGTTTAATTACGGTGTCAGGAAAAGTACGGTAAAAAGTATAGGCACGTCCAAAACAATTATTAATGACTTCAAGACTAAGACGTACAAATTTATTTATTTGTGGATCATAATATTGATAATAACCCGCTTTATTAAAGATAAGGGCCAGTGGCAAACTCGTATTTTGTAAAAAAACCATCATTGGCCCATTATCAGACTTCCACCAATTATGAGATAATGTTACAGAACGCAAACGTAATCCCGAACCTCTGGCTATTGCCATGACTAATTCGTGGGCATTTTGGAAAGAGATTGGATCCACTGGTGCTACCAGGGGAACGTTTAAGTGTTTTGTTATAACTTGGAATGCAATGTGTAATTCATTTTCATTACGTGAACTAATACCTTGATCATCAGAATCAAATACTGTGGTGACTTGTGATAAAGTTTCATCCATTATTTGACTATTGTCTTTCGTCATTGCTCAACTCCAATAATAGTCTTTTATACACACCGTCAACTTGGGATAGATATTCATGACTGCCTTGTTGCACAATAGCGCCTTGCTCTAGCACTATAATTTCATCACATTGGCGTATCGTACTTAAACGATGTGCTACCATAATTAAGCTGCAACCACGTCGTTTAATATTTTTTATAATTTTACTTTCGGTTATCGCATCTAATGCCGCTGTTGCTTCATCAAGAATTAATAAATTAGGATTTTTAGTAAGAGAACGCGCAATTTCCATTTGCTGGCGTTGTCCACCACTAAAATTTACGCCTTCATTCATAATAGTACTTCCCAGCCCATGAGCTCTACTGGTCAGTAACTCGTTTAAGTCAGCGTCGCTAATAGCTTTTTGTAAGTTTTCGCGGCTAATACTGGAATCCCACAAGGTTAAATTAGTACGGATACTGCCTTCAAAGAGGAAAATATCTTGATCCACAAAGGCTAAAGAATTACTGATAATCTCACGCGGGATGTCTTTATAAGCACGATTATCCAGTAAAACGCTTCCGGTCCAGGGCGTATAAAGTCCACAGATTATTTTAGCTAAAGTTGACTTTCCGCAACCTGAAGAACCTACAATAGCTAAGGATTTTCCTGCATCTAATTTAAGGCTTATATCAGCAAACAGCGGTGCTTCAAGCGGGGAATAACCAAAAGAAACTGAATTAAGCGTTATAGTACCAGCTAATTTTTCATCTTTGAGCAGAGCGTTGTTAGGCTCCAATTCTTGTCGTTCTAGTTGTGGATCAATCTTATTCCTTAATACATCATTTAAACGGGATAAGTCACCGCGAATTGTTTGTAATTGAGTACCTAATCCTAAAAGAGTGGTTAAAGGTGCACTAAAACTCATTAATAAAGTTTGAAATGCAACCAAACCACCAATAGTTAAGTGACCATTAATAATACGAATACCACCTACACCTAAAATTAAGGCGGCTGAAACTCCCGTTAACAAAGGCAAAATGATGCTAATGATGCTGGAATATAATTGAATTTTTTGTTGGCTATTAATGGTTTTTGCATGGTAACCAGCCCATCTTTGGAAATAATCATCTTCAACTCCGGAAGCTTTTAAGGTTTCAATGCCTTCTATACCGAGCATTTCCATACCGGTTAATTTACCTTGTTCTTGTAATAAAGTTTTAGTGTTATTAGCAATATGATTCGAAATAAATAAAAAAACCATGCCATTAAGAGCCGCAATAAAGATACCGATAAAGGTTAAAACCCAATCAAATAACAACATAAAAATGGCATAAATAGCCATATTGATTATGCCAACAATGCTTTCACTCAGTTCACTGGAAATTAAAGAAGTAATACGATTATTTGCCGATAATCGCGAACAGACATCACCGGTAAATCTTTGGTTAAAAAAGGACATGGGTAAACGCATTATATGCCAAAAAAATTGAGCGGAAGTGGACATAATCACTTTAAGCTCCAGGCGTAATAAATGCGATTCTTTAATCCAGCTCAGTAGCCCGCGCATAATAGCTGTTAATAACATGCCCCACAGTAATGGAATTAACCAACCAGAAACATGATTAATTAATATATCGTCAATAAATATTTTTGAAAAACCCGCTAAAAACAAGTCCGGAAGTGTAAGCGATAAACTTGCTATTAAAATAAAGAGAAAGGCTTTTTTAATTCCAGCTAATTTGGGTTTTAAACCACTCCATAAACTGTCTTTTTCACCACCGGGTTTAAATTCTTCAGTGGGTTCAAATAGCAATACTACACCAGTAAAACCACGGCTGAATTCATCATAGGTAATGGCTCTTAAACCAGTAGCGGGATCATTTATATAAATAAAACGATCGTTGTAGCCTTCAACAACTATAAAATGATTAAACTCCCAAAAAGCAATAAAAGGATAAGTAAGTTCTGATAAACCGTCCATATCCGTTTGCGCACCCTGAGCTTTTAAGCCGTAGCTACGCGCAGCTTTAAGCATATTAATTGCTTTGCTGCCATCGCGTGAAACACCGCATTGATGGCGTAATTCTTCAAGCGATACATAACGTTTGTAATAAGCTAAGATAATAGCGAGTGCGGCAGCGCCACATTCTAAAGCTTCCATTTGTAAGATAACAGGAGTCTTGGTACGAATTGCTGAACTCATTCAATACCCCATAATTTTTTTAAAGCTGGAACAACCAAAGTAATTGGTGCTTGTTGGCGTATGGTAATCAAACCAATAGCTAGTGTTCCTGGAGTAATTTTAACTTGTGGGCCATGAGAAGAAGACCAAGAAAGACCGCTAAAAGTATCGGGATTATTTTTTAAATGTACGCGAACAGCCAAAGGTACTTCTTTTCCAAAAAATTGCTTGACCAGTTCTTCGTTTTGCAAGACCGAAAGCACTTCTTGTGCACTTGAAGGAAACTCGGCAACTTCCGTAACAATACCGTTAATACTTCCAAACTCGGCTTTTTCCACGGTAACAGGCGAAATTAAAGCAAGCATAGTTGGTTTTACACGTTTACCAGCTTGAGGTGGTAGATAGATAAGTGCATCTAAACCAACACCATCACTGGCTATACTAACTACTGGATTACCGACATTAATTACACTACCAATAGTTCCTCGTATATTTGTCACTTTACCATCTATGGGGCTGACTATGTTTTTTGAAAGTGATAATTGAATTTTCAAATTATTTAACTGCATGGTTTCATCTGCAATTTTAAGATTCAATTGGCGTAAGCGTTCATTCCATTCATCTTTAAAATTTGCCTCACCTATATCTAATTGCACCATTTTATCGTTATAACCTTCTAATTCAATTTTGACGCCATAATATTCTTGAAAGGTTTGTTCGACGTTTTGACGGATTTCTATCCCCTTTTTAAAAGCAGCTTCTTTGACTGCTAGTAAATTGGCTAAGTGCTGTTCTTTTTGCTGAGTTGCAGCAATTACATTTTTTAAAGCATCTCTTTGCGTTTGGGTTTCTTGTTGATGAGTAGTTATAGCAGTTTGTGATGAATTAACTAATTTATCTTTAGAGGCATTTAATTCGGTAAGATAATTATTCAAAACTTTAATTTTGTCTATCAGGTCCGGACGCGAAAGGGTTGCAACTACTTGTCCTTTAGTAACTTTATCGCCAGGGTTTACAGGTATTGTTTCTAGAAAACTAGGACCATCAGGAGCAACCGCATTATAAATATCACCGCCACCAGCCAATAAGATTCCCTGGCCTTCTACGCGTGTAGGGATAGAGCCAAATATCGACCAAACAAAAGCAATAAGCAGAATGAGATAACAAGTACCTGAAATAATCCATGAATTAGGAGTAACGACTCGAATGAGTTGGTCGAGTTGTTCTGGGGAAGTGAGCTGCTTTAAGGCTTCCTTGCGGAATTTGATTTTAGAGGCCAAGGTAACTCCTTTACTTAAGGCATGGCATCAAATATAGCAATTTAGTTTAGCTTACACAAGGGAACGAGGTCTGCGTTATACTGTGTATTTGTAAATTAGATTGACAATAAAAATTAAGCTTGGCAGGATGGAACCGTTTATAATTGCATGGAGTTTTTTATGAAAAAATCAATCGGCTTTTCTTTATTATTAGCCTCTACCCTGGCGCATTCTGATCAAATAAGCAGTTTTCCTGACCTGGTTAATGCGGTAAATCAAGGAAAAAAAATTACATTTGTGCTCGATGTAAAACAGTGCACCGCTCCAGTTATGCCAAATGATATTACGGTTTCACTGAGTCCTGATGCGATTATGCTTATTAATAAAACACGAATTACTGCGTCTGACCGACATTTCACTTTAGATGATCCTCGTGCGCCGGGAACTCCTGTGATTAGTTATAGTAAATACAATTTATATTCAGACGGAACTGCAACGATTAAGATGACTTTGATGCAAGCGAGTGATTACGCCGTGATCAATACGTACCAGGTAAATTGTGCTTTGAATAAAGGGTTTAATGTTTTTAGCATGTAGGTTGATCCTTGGCCCTGAGGGATCCCCACCTTTTTGAACCCAATCGAAGCTCCCTTCTCCCGGCTTGCGGGAGAAGGGAGCTTCGATTGGGTTCAAAAAGGTGGGGATCCCTCAGGCCTTGGCCCAACCTACGGGTTGTCAACCCAGCCACTTATTTGTTAGAGTCAATATAAGCTCTTTTAAAACATTGGACCTCATGCACTTATCCGATTATCAAACATGCGCTGTTAGGCCACATTTGGATGTATCTGAATGGGATATTTTAGCCAGCATGCCTACTGCCTTGGTGATTGTAAATGCCCAAGGGCGAATTGTGTGGTTAAATCCTGAAGCCGAAGCTATGCTGGGTTATGGCTTGATGGATTCTTTGTGGTTGGATGTATTATTACGCGCCTTTGTGCCTCGTGAAGATGATGGGCATGAAGTGTCTTTGGCTGATGGGCGTAGGGTACATGTGGCTATTTCTTGTTTGGAAAGTTTACCGGGCAATTTAATTACTTTATCCGATATCACTGCTAGCAGAGATTACGAACAAGCTCGGGAAAATGAAAAGCGTTTGGTATCAATTGGTACTATGACAGCGCAATTAGCGCATCAAATTCGCACTCCTTTAGCCTCAGCTATTTTGTATTCAGATCATTTAAACAACATACCTAATTTAGATCAGCGCAGTAAATCCTGGATTAAAAAATTACAAGAATGCCATACCAGCATAGAACAGCAAATTCAAGATTTATTATTATTTGCAAGAGGAACGACTATCCAGCCAGAGCGTATGGATATGGAATTTTGGTGTGAACAATTGCTGCAACGCGCACAGCCTTATATTGACAGTTATGGAGCAGTTCTTACAGCAAATAATCAATTAAAAAACCAAGATGCAATTATTCATGCAGAGTCTTTATTAGGATCCGTGTTAAACTTAATTATTAACTCCCTACAGTCTGAAGCCAACAAAGTGCAACTTACGCTAGCTTCCTTAGATAACTCAGGGATAAAAATTATAGTTAATGATAATGGTACTGGGATGTCTGACGAAGTTAAAGCTCAAGCTTTTTCACCTTTTTTTACTACTAAAGCACAAGGAAATGGTTTGGGATTAGCAGTAGTATTTGCAGTGGTAAAAGCCCATGGTGGTAACGTACAATTAGAATCAGCCGAAGGAATCGGCACCCAAATTACTCTGAATATAACAGGTAAGGACACTATATGAGTCACGTTTTGATAGTTGAAGATGATCCAGTTTTACGAGAAGCATTGGCAGAAACCATGACTATAGCTGGTCATACCTATATTACTGCTAAAGACGGCAAGGAAGCTTTAGTGATGCTCGATTTACATAATCCTGCCGTAGTTCTAACTGATATTCGTATGGATAAATTAGACGGCAATCAATTATTAAATCAAATACAAAAAGTCCGCCCAGGCTTACCGGTTATTTTAATGACCGCTTTTGGTTCGGTAGAAGATGCCGTTACTGCAATTCGTCATGGAGCGGTGGATTATTTGCAAAAGCCTTTTAGTGCACAAGTATTAATAGATAAGGTCAAACAATATATTAAAGTAGAGGCCGATGAAAATTCTACTGATCCGATAGCACATGATCCTAAAAGCCAGGCTTTACTAAGTATGGCTTTGAAAGTTGCCCAAACCGATGTCGGGGTGATGATTAGTGGTGAAAGCGGTACCGGTAAAGAAGTTTTAGCGCATTTCATTCACGATCATTCACCAAGAAAAAATCAAGCTTTTATTGCGATTAACTGTGCTGCAATCCCAGAGCAAATGCTTGAAGCTACTCTATTTGGTTATGAAAAAGGCTCCTTCACAGGTGCATATAAATCCACCCCTGGTAAATTTGAACAGGCCCAAGGCGGGACTTTGCTCTTAGATGAAGTAAGTGAAATGAGTTTACCTTTGCAGGCAAAATTATTAAGGGTTTTACAAGAAAAAGAAGTAGAGCGCATTGGCGCTAATAAAATGATTAGTTTGGATGTGCGTATCCTTGCCACCACTAATAGGCAATTAAAAGACGAGGTACAAGCTGGCAGATTTAGGGAGGATTTATTTTATAGGCTTAATGTCTTTCCCTTGCAATGGCATCCTTTAAGAGAACGAACTAACGATATTATCCCCTTGGCAAACTACCTAATACGCAAACATTGTCAGAATAGGCAACCGGTAGTCCCCGTTATTAGTGCTGCTGCACAAAAATTGATGTTGGCCTATCCTTGGCCGGGTAATGCGCGAGAATTAGACAATGTGATCCAAAGAGCACTAGTGTTGCAAACTCAAGGTATTATAGAAGCAGAGCACCTACAACTTTCGACTATGGCATCGTTGAGCCCAGGCAATTCAGAAACAGCAGCGAGTAAGAATTTACAGCTGCATGAGTTTGAATTAATTGAAAAAACGCTTTTAGAACACGAAGGAAATAGACAAAAGGTCGCCGCAGCATTGGGTGTAAGTGAACGCACTTTGCGTTATAAACTTGCAAAAATGCGTGAAGAAGGATATGTTGTTTAAATGAACAACCTTTTGAAGTCTATTTTAAAGAAAATTTGGCTCGCCACTGCTTTAACCATCGTCCTGGTGGCGGCAGTGTCTAGTTTGTTTCGTGCACTTACACCTTTGGCAAAACAATATAAGGGTGAAGTCGAACAGCATTTATCGGTACTAATTGGTCAACCTGTAACAATTAAAACCATGGAGACTGGTTGGTATTGGTTTCAACCGGTACTTAAATTAGACCAAATCACTATTGGCAATGGAACAGACAAAAGCCTGCATTTAGAAAAACTATTGGTCGGAATCAATCTGTTTAAGTCGCTTTGGGAATGGCAAATACAGCCCGGAGTCTTATTTATTGACGATATCCACCTGGTTTTGCGTGAAAAGGACGGGCAATGGTCTATTGATGGTATTTCAACCTCAGCAATAGACGGCAAGGATATGACACCGGCCAGAACTCAAGAAATTCTAGTGTGGTTAGCTGAACAAGAGCGTTTGGTAATCAGACATGTTTCGGCCTATTTACATTTTAGTGATGGCGGTTTAATTCCGGTACGGGGTTTAAATATTTCAGTACAGAATAAGGCAGGTACCTATAAATTTAAAGGTGATGCCCAACTGGATCAAATCAATCCTACCTCATTTCAATTACTGGGTGAATTACACTTTGATCCCTATGATTTACACGAAACTAAAGGACATTTGTATTTCGCTGCCAAACATATTATTCCCGCTCAGTGGCAAAGTGTTGCCCCCAAAATGACTCAGCATTTGGAAGGAGGTAAGGGTGATGTTGCTTTGTGGTTGGATATTAATAAAGGTTTAATTGCTTCCATTCAAGCGCAAGTAAATTTTGAAAATTTGGCTTGGCGTTTGACTGATAAGAAAAAGAGTCAAGTGATTCAATCCGTAGCCGCTAATTTATCCTGGAAAGCACTTGATACCGGTTGGCAATTAGATGCAGATCAAATTCAACTGCGCATGGGCGGAGTTCAATGGCCCGAAAATAAATTAATGGTCCAATTCGATAAGAACCAACAAAACTATCAATTATTTGTGCAGTCTTTAATCATTGAATCCGTACTTTCAGATGCGATTAATTGGCCTGATTCGATGCAAAATATTTTGAAAATGCAACCAAAAGGCGTCTTATCGGATACGCAGATATTTCTAAAAGATCAGCAATTAACCGCAGTTTTAACGCGTTTTAATCAATTGTCCTGGAATGCACAAGATACCATACCAGAAGTTCATAATCTTTCTGGTGTATTAAATTGGCAGCCACAAGAAGGGCATTTGGAATTAGATTCTGAAAAAACTACCGTAGCACTTAAATCTTATCCAGTACAAAAACTCGATGTCCTTAATGCAGCAGTTGAATGGAAAGAATTAAATGATGGAATGCGCTTAAGTATTGATAGATTTGTTGTCAGCCAAAAAGATCTAACTGTGACAGCTGAGGGAGTCTTAGATGAAGTGACTAAAGATTCCTTGGGACGCATTCGCCTTAATGCTACCTATGCAGGTGATAATGCTCAAAAATGGATACCGTATATACCCAAACAGTATTTAAAACCAAAGCTATACGAATGGTTGAGTAATAATATCAAACACATCGGTAAAGCCAGTGCAACGGTTGCTATTAATGGTTTTGCTAAGGATTTTCCCTTTGATAATGGACCAGGTGAATTTACTATTAATGCTCATGCCAGTAACACTGCTTTATTAATTACTCCCAAATGGCCTTTAATTAAAAGTTTAGAAGGCTATATAAAGGTAAATAAACGTTCATTTGTAGTGGATCTTGTTCAAGGAGATTTTCATGGTGTCCCAGTCAAGCAAATGAATTTGCGTATAGATGATATAGGTCATGATAAAGAAACCTTACTCATTCATACTGTAGTGAATGCTCAAGCCCAAAAAATGCTTAATTTTGTCATGCTAACGCCCTTAAAACAAAAATTAGCCATGTTAAATTCTTTGACTATAAAGGGTTTATTGACCACTAATTTACAATTAGAGGTGCCACTTTATCCTGAAAATGATGATGTAATTGCCAAAGGTGATCTCAATTTTAAAGATAATTCAGTAGTGTTTAACCATCAGTTAACCCAGTTAAAATTAGATGATTTTTCCGGTACTTTGACTTTTGATGACAAAGGAATAATCGATAGCGCTTTTATTGCAAATATCTTTGGCGATCCCTTGAATATAAAAATTCAAACGGTTGCAGCCAAAGAGGCATATACCAGTGTGCAAGTCAGTGGTGAGCGCACTATTGATTCCTTAAAAAAATATTTTGATGCGCCATTCTGGTCTTATTTAAAAGGCAGTTTTTATATATATGGAGAGTTAAAATTAACGGATACTCCTAATGATTTTGACACTATGGAATTGCATTCTAACTTACAAGGTTTAGCGATTAATCTTCCTCAAGGTTTTGGAAAGCCAGCCCAAAGCAAAGCACCTACTCAAGTTAGTCTTGCTATTAATGAGACTAAAGGGATTAAAATAAAAGCCAATTATGACGATCGTATTAGTTCTGATATATCGTTTAATGAAAAAAATACGATAAAAAATGTAGATCTCTTAATTAATAAGTTAACGGTTTTGAATCAGAACTTTGATAAACTTTCCGTACAGGCGAAATTGCAGGCTGATAAGGATTGGTCCTTGCATGTTGAACACAGTAATATTGTCGGCACGCTCCTTTATCATCCCTTGGATAATTCCTTAAGTGGCTTGTTACAACGTTTGCGTTTGGCGGATTTTGATTTGAATAAGAAATCGAGTCCGACACAAATACATCCGATGGATATTCCCAATTTAAATGTACGTATAGAAAATTTAGCACTGGGGACGAAACAATTAGGTAGCATGACCTTAAAAACCAAATCAACACCTGAGCGATTAGCTATTGATTTTTGTCGCATTGATTCATCCGTTTATCAAATAGAAATGCAAGGTGCTTGGACACAAAAGGATTCAATCAATCAAACTAAAATTCAAGTGCGATCGCATGTGAATGATCTGGGAAGTACTTTAGAGCGGTGGAATACTGCGCCTGCAGTAAAAGCTGGCAAAGGAGATATGGAGTTTAGTGCTAATTGGAATAAAAATTTATTTGATTTTTCATTAAAAGATTTAAATGGCACGATGTACATAAAATTAAAGAAGGGTATTATCACGCATTTAAGTCCTGAAACTGAAGAAAAGCTTGGTCTGGGCAAATTATTGAGTATTTTAAGTTTGCAAACTATTCCCAGACGCTTACAATTGGATTTTAGTGATTTGTCGCATGAAGGATATAGTTTTGATATTTTTAAAGGTAATTTTACCGTAACTAAAGGTATTATGAGTAC
This sequence comes from Legionella sp., assembly GCA_041662885.1. Lineage (GTDB taxonomy): Bacteria > Pseudomonadota > Gammaproteobacteria > Legionellales > Legionellaceae > Legionella. The sequence goes on along the minus strand of JBAZRP010000027.1, from coordinate 3,223 downwards.
ACAAGACAGTTATCTGGATGGCCCAGTTGCTTATGCCGGTATGAAAGGTGACTTGGATTTAGTGCGTCATCTGTATGATTTGGATTTAAAGATTTCACCGCACATAACAGCAAGTTTACCGATAGTTGCAACTATTGCAGGCGGTCCAGTTGCTGGACTTGCAGCTTGGGTTGCGAATAAAATAATTAATCAAGGCATGCAAAAAATTAGTGCTTATAGTTATAAAATATCAGGTCCATGGAATCAACCTGTGGTGCAACAAATTAGTATGGTTAAAAAAATACTTGCAAAAGATAAAAACGCAGTGCAATTTGTAGATGAGACCCAAGAGGATCAACAACCCATCAGTCAGGATTAAGATGCATATACATATTTTAGGTTTAAGTGGGACTTTTATGAGCGCCTTAGCTTTATTAGCGCGCGATTCTGGTTTTCAGGTTACAGGCAGTGATGCCAATTGTTATCCACCTATTAGCGATCTACTACGAGCTAAAGGCATAAGCTGGACCGAAGGCTATGAGGACAGTTCACAGGCATTAAAGGCTGATTTAGTTTTAGTCGGTAATGCAATTAAACGCGGTATGCCGGTCTTGGAGGCAGTAATTGAATCAGGTATGCCTTATACTTCAGGCCCTCAATGGTTAGCCGATACTATTTTACCTAAATATAAAGTGATAGCCGTTTCGGGTACTCATGGTAAAACTACCACTACCTCAATGATAGCCTGGATTTTAGATCAAGCGGGTATGGATCCTGGATTTTTAATTGGTGGGGTTGCAACCGATTTTAATACCAGTTGTCATTTAGGCACCGGTGAATGGTTTGTCATTGAAGCAGATGAATACGACAGTGCTTATTTCGATAAACGACCCAAGTTTATGCATTATCGGCCCCGAATTGCGGTATTAAACAATCTTGAATTTGATCATGCGGATATTTATGAAGATTTAGCAGCTATTCAAAAACAATTTCATTATCTATTACGCACAATTCCTGCGAATGGCGTTGCCTTAAAGCCAAAATCCGATGCAGCTCTCAATGAAGTATTTGCTCGCGGAACCTATTCAAAAGTAGAAGAATTAGCGATTAACGACAGCAGTGATTGGACTGCAGAATTGATTGAGGAAAGTGGGGCAGCCTTTAGTGTGCTTTATCATGGTGAAAAAGTTGCCGAAGTTCATTGGTCTTTAATTGGTCGTTTTAATGTAGAAAATGCATTGGCAGCGCTTGCAGCTGCAGCAAATGCAGGCGTAAATCCAATAATTGCCGCTAATGCTTTAGAACGTTTTTCACCAGTAAAAAGACGATTAGAAATTAAATCAAGTAATCGCGGTATTACAGTTTATGATGATTTTGCGCATCATCCTACTGCAATAATGAAGACCATTGATGCCTTGATCCAAAGTGGGCGCCATAAACGTATTTTCGCTATATTAGAATTTGGATCGTACACTATGCGAACTGGTGTGCACGAACATGTAATGCCTAAGGCTTTAGCTAAGGTTAATGCAGCTTTTGTATTAAATCCGCAAGATTTTGATCTACAAAAAACCATTTCTTCCTGGACATGCCCCTATAAAATTTGTAACACTAATGAAGAAATCGTGAAACAAGTAGCAGAGCTTGTTCAAGAAGGTGATGCAGTATTAGTTATGAGCAATAAGGGATTTAATGGTATTCATCAGCAATTGACCGAAGCCATAGCGTAAGTTGGGTCACTGACCCAACAACACAGGTCAGGAGGATTTTTCTATGCCCTATATCGCACCGAAGTTTTCAGTATTAAAGGCTAATACTTTAAATTTGGATACGGAATTATCTACCATCTACGTTCGCTATTCCATACCCAAATTAAGCGAGGGTATCTCACCAAACTCCACTTTTGAATTACTACAGACGCGGATGAATGTAGTTGTTCATTGCAAGGAAACAGAACGGCAAACTGCTAGAGAGGTCTTCACTCAATTGATTAAGGAATTGAATCTTGCGGGTCCTGATGAGGAGCAAAAAAAACAAGGGACTATGATTTTGTTAGGAGCATTACTGCATCGTTATTTTAGAATGATTAGAGAAATTGATAAAAGCAATTATTATTCCTCTGTTTTTTTTCAAAGAACTCCTTTAACTAGTGATTTGTTTCAGGCAATTAGAGAAGCCCTTGGTTTGGAAAAAAATCCTGGATCCGATTACTTAAGAAAAGATTTAGAACGATTAGATGCCCTAACTATTGTCAGTTCTTTAGAAGTTTTTCGCGACAATATGTATGTTATATTACAAAAAACTGGCAGGCCTCGCTATAAGAGTTATCCTCATTTTGCTAATGACATTAATTTTGAAAGACATTTGCAGGATATAATTGATGAGCATGCACACAATAAAAAAAATCAGTTAGTATTGTCTGAATTTAAAGCGGTATATTTTCTTCAATCATTCTCGAAACAAATAGAGTTGGAACGGGATAAACTCGAAGCAGTTATTAAAGAATGGGCTGAGGCATTAGAAAGTGCACATAAGGATTTTAATAGTATTATTAGCACAGATATAATACAACATATTGACAGCAATGTTGCCAATGAACCTATGAAAGCGCGACTTAAATTTATGGTTCAATCGGAAAATGTACGCAAGCATTGGGCTACCTTTAATCATAAAACCTTTTTAGAAAGAATGATAAAATGTGCCGATACCATGGCTAGCTATCAATTGTTCGGCGCTTATTCGTTGCTATTAAATCTTGAATTAGTCAGTGATCCACTTAAATGTTTTATGTTAACTGCTTTAGAATATGATCTGACAAACAATACGTTTAGCGATGCAGATCATTATCTTGGCATCAAGTTTTTAGGCGGCTTTATAAAAAATAATCCGGACTTTAATGGTAATTGGAGTATCTTCGGTAGCAAGGGTCGTTTTGAGTCTAAAATAAAAACGTTGGAAACTAAGTTATATAATAAAATAAATGAAGTTCAAGGGCCCAAACGGACTCCAGAAAGCTCAAGTAATTCGAATTCAATCTGACTCTAGTTGAGTGATCATCACTATTTCCCATCCTCATTAAAGCTCCCTTCTCCCCTCGGGGAGAAGGTGCCCGCGGATCACTGCCATTAAGTTAAGCACAAGAGCCCGTCATCCCGAGTGCAACGAGGGATCTCCGAAAATGGCACAGTGCCAGTTTCAGAAGATCCTTCACGGTGTTCAGGATGACGTAAAGTCTTAACTTAAT